>JANYCF010000167.1 GCA_025360455.1 Opitutaceae bacterium
GCCACCAGTCAGTTCAGTGAGGATAATGTCGCGCTCCACCAGCCTGCCGAGTCACTTACGCCAAACCGGCAGGCAGGGACGCCTGCCGCTACACTTTTGTTCAGCACTTCACCGGTTTGCCGGTGCGCGCGGAAGCATAGGCGGCGTCGATGATGCGCATGAGGGAGACCGCTTGGTCGGGCGTGTTGAGCGGAGCTTCGCTGCCTTCGAGCGTCTTGATGAAATTTGCGGCGGAACGCGTGCGGCCCATCGTTTCGTCGGGTTGCACCAGAATGGAGCGGTTTACGGAGCGGCCGTTTTCCTGGACGTACAGTTCGCAGGTATCGGTCGCGGTGTTATCGAGACCGTCGATGCCAAACAGTCGCTGTACCAAGCCGCCGGCTTTGGTGCCTTGGAAGGAGACGGAGACTTCCTCGCGCTTGACCATCTCGGCCCAAGAAATCTGGAGCGAGATGATCTGACCAGTCTTGAACTTGATCATGCCGTGGCAGGCGCTTTCGACGTCGGTGACGCCTTTGGCCACGTCGGCGATGCCCCACGGGCCTTTGTGATTTTTGTCCGTGATGAAGTCGTTGAACGTCTGCGCCATCACGTACTCCGGCTCGGGATAACCCATGAAGTGGAGCGCAAGATCGAGCATGTGGACGAGATCGATGAGCGGACCGCCGCCGGAAAGCGCCTTGTTGGTGAACCAGCCGCCGAGTCCGGGAATGCCGGTGCGGCGAATCCATTTCGCCTGCGCAGAGTTGATCCGCCCCACCTGCCCTTGCTTGACGTAGTCCATCATCGCGAACGACTCGGGCCGGGCGCGGTTGTTGAAGTTAAACATCAGGGTGAGTTTCTTTTTCGCGGCGAGTGCGGCCATGGCCTTCGCTTCGCGGACGTTCATTGCGGGAGGCTTTTCGCAGAAAACATGTTTGCCCGCCGCCATGGCCTGCATGGCCACGGGCGCGTGAAACTTGTTCGGCACGATCACCGATACGGCGTCGATCTCGGGACACTCCTTCAACATCTGGGCAACGTCGCCAAAGGATTTGGCGATGCCTTCACGCACCGCGACTTTCTGCGCGGCGACTTCGTTGACGTCGGCAACGGCGACAATCTCTGCTCCGGCTGATCTGAAACCGGCCGCGTGATAGCGCAGCATACCGCCGGCGCCAATGATACCAATTTTAATGCTCATAAAGAAACAGGGTTAACCACGGAATACACAGAGAACACGGAATGAAGAAAAACAGAACTATTCTGTGTATTCCGTGTTTTCTGTGGTGAAAATGTCTTATTGATTCGATTTGTCGAAGGCGGCGTCGAAGGCGATGGTGCTGCTGGCGAAATCGAGCTTGCGCAGGAACGCACAGGACTCGGCGGCACCGTGCTCGCGATCCATACGGATATCCTCCCACTCCACCGAGAGCGGGCCGGCGTAACCGACGTCGTTCAACGCGACAATGATCTCCTCGAAGTTGATGTCGCCGCGGCCGACGGAGCGGAAATCCCAAGCGCGACGGGCATCACCGAAATTGGTGTGGCCGCCGAAGACGCCGACATCGCCATTCCCGTGGCCCCACCAGACGTCCTTCATGTGCGCGTGAAAAATACGCGGGCCGAAGGTGCGGATAAACTTCACGTAGTCCACGCCCTGATAGCCGAGGTGGGACGGATCGTAGTTGAAACCAAAACGCTTGTGGCCCTTCACCGCTGCGACGGCACGTTCGGCACTGGCGATGTCGAAGGCGATTTCTGTGGGATGGACTTCGAGAGCGAAATTGACGTTTTGTTTCTCGAACACCTCGAGGATCGGACCGAAGCGCTTGCCGAAATCCTGGAAACCTTTCTCCCAATACGCCTGCGACGTTGGGGGGAAAGCGTAGATCGAATGCCAGATCGAGGAACCGGTGAAGCCGTTGACGATGGCGGCAGAATTATCATCCGCTTTCCGGCCCGGCTTCGCGTTGAAGAAAGCCCGTGCCGCTTTCGCGGTGAGGGCGAGTTTCTTCGCGGCGCGCTTGCGCACGCCTTCGGGTTCGCCGTCACCCCAGACATCGGGCGGTAAGATCGACTTGTGCCGTTCGTCGATCAAATCACACACGGCCTGACCGATGAGGTGATTGGAAATCGCGAAGCAGGTGAGACCATTGTCCTGCAGCAGTTCCCATTTCTCCTTGATGTATTTCGCCGACGAGGCGGCGGCATCGACCTCGAAGTGATCGCCCCAGCAGGCGAGTTCGACGCCGTCGTAGCCCAGCTTCTTGGCGAGCGGAGCGAGTTTTTCGAGGGGAAGATCGGCCCATTGGCCGGTGAAGAGGGTTACTGATCTTGGCATGATATTGGGCGTTGAGCGATGAACGGAAATCAGGAAAAAACTCAGACTGCTGCGGAGTAGTTGGCAATTAGTAGTTAGTAATTGGGTCTAGCCACAAATTACGAAACGCGAACGACCAACTACGATTATCGCCTGTGCTTTAGTGCGCCGCAGCGGGCTTTTTGCGCATGACCGCGATGAGAATGAAGATGGCGGTTAGCACGGCGGGAAGAATCGCGACCTTGCCGAGGGCGTCGAGGCCCGCAGCGGCTTGAATGCCGGCTAGAGCATCGGGAGCCGCACCCCCTACTGGCGTGCGGGCGGCGATGCCGGTGTCATACCACTTGCCAATGATCGGAAGCACAAAACTGACACTCAACATGCCCGCGCCACCGATGGTAGCGAGGCCCAGTGCGCCCGTTTTGGGATAGTTCTCGGCAACATAGCCCACCATCGTGGGCCAGAAGAAGCAGACGCCGAACGCGAAGACAGCGGCCGCCGCGAAGAGCATATTACCCGTGGCGTGACTCATGGCATAAAGACCAAGGGTGCTGAGAATGGCGCTAGCCACGAGCATGCCGATGGGAGAAAGCTTGTGCACGAATGGACCAGCAAAACTGCGGCCGACAGCCATGATACCATTGATCATCACCAGGACGAGAATCCCGGAAACACCCGCGTGACTGAGAATATTGGGAATCCATTGGCCCGAACCGAGCTCAGTCGATGCGGTCAGGAGCATACAACCCACCATCAAAATAAATCCCGGGGCGAGCAAGGCCTTGAACATCGAACCAGTGGACTCACCGCGCTGCACACGCTCGGTCTGAGGAAACTGCTGGCCGACAAACATGAAACCGTAGGCGACGAGCGGAATGAGCATGGTGGCGAACTGCGCCTTCCAGCCGAGGCCCATCTTCGCAAATACGAAAGCGAACAGACCTCCGATTACGATGCCGCCGGGGAACCACACATGGAAGTGGTTAAGCTTGGTCGTCTGGTCCTTCGGGTAAAGAGTTGCGACGAGAGGATTGCAAGCCGCCTCGACCGAGCCGTTGGCGATGCCGAAGAGGAGTGTGCCGGTGAAGAGACTCCAGAAGTCCCAAGCAAAAATCGTCAGTATGATTCCCGCAGCATGACCGACAAAGGCGAGGCCAAGGATTTTCTTGAAACCTAGAGTATCAACCAGCGGACCACCGAACATCATCGCGAGCGTGAAACCCCAGAAGGCGGTGCCGTTGACCCAGCCGGCTTGCTCGTTGGTCAGATTAAACTGGGCGACCCAGTCGCCGGTGGCACCGCCACGGATGGCGAAACTCATAGCGGTGGTTATCAGGGCGACGCAACTGGCACGAAACAGACGGTTAGGATTCATGGGGTAGATATTGGAGTTAAAGAAACGACAGAAAATTTTCAAACGATTGAAAGGCCTTTCAGCAAGCCGCGAATGTAGCCAACTGACTCGGCGAGGCCGGGCACGGGATCATTGGGATCTTTCTCGTACTCCAACCAAGCGTGCTGGCTGTAACCAATCTCCATAAGCGCGGAAAGAATCACATGCAGATCGAGCCGACCCCGGCCCATCTCGACGGGAATATCCGCAGCGCCGACAGCAGCCAAAGAATCCTTGAGATGAAGATCGTAAAGCCGGGCGCGATAGCGGTGGATCACAGTGACCGGATCTTCCCCGGCCCGATAGCAATGGCCGACGTCGAGACAGAGGCCGATCCGGGAATCCATCGACTCGATCGCCTGCATGATGCTGGTCGGAGACGGCCAAACTTTATCCTCAGGCCCGTGATTATGAATCGCGGTGCGCAGATCATACTCCTTGAGTAGTTTTTCAAGCAACGGCAGAGCGGCCGGCTCCGGACTGCAGCTAAATAGCGGCACCCCGAGCGCCTTCACGTAATCGAACATGTGACGCATCGCGGCCTCATCGTTTTTTAAATAGAGCACGCCGCAGCAAGCGGGCGTGATCCCGGCTGCGCGAATTTTTTGCGCCGTGGCCGACCAAGCAGCAGGGGAATTCTCCCAAGGGGAATGCGCTTTGTGCAGCGAGATAGCTTGCAGGCCGACGCGCTGCACGGCTGCGAGCGCGTTATCGAGCGGCAGGCTTTTGAGTGTGACGGTGGCGACGCCGAGAGTGAAGGCCGGTTGCTTGGACGAGGGCACCGTAGCTTCGACCGCAGGAGTGGCCGAGGCGCGACCTAACAGAGGCAAGCCCACGCCGGCAAGGGCGAGATGTTTTAAGGCGGAACGACGGGTGAGCATGGGGAAACCGTGACTCGTTAATTGTAGGAGCTTGCTTGCAAGCGACAAAGTACACACGCCAACGGACAATAGCTTGAATCGCCTGTAAACAGGCTCCTACAAAGAGAAATCGTCCTGCTTGGTCTCATACTAATCCCAGTTTCTCCAGCACTTCGCGGGGCGGGCCTTTGAATTCAGCGAGCGGCGTGTTGCCCACGTAGCCAATATCTTTCATCCCTTCGGGGGTACTGAAAAATCCGCTCGTAGTGAGATCGCGGAACTTCGCGAAGAATTTTGCCCCGTCGGCGTGCTCTGGCTTGGCCTCGGGCGCGTGGCAAATGTCGTCGGCGATCGCCGCCATCTGCGCGGGCTTGAGTTCGGCAAAATCCAGACCAAAGCGTCGGCGCGCTTCGCCGTCGATCCAAGCGAGCCCGGTGAGCACGATTTCGCGATCACCTTTCTGGTCAGGATAGGGCGAGCTGATCCACTCATCGATAAAGTCGTGCACCTTCAGGTCGGCCGCGCTGGGCACGCTGCCTTCGGCCGGAATGATTAACCCGCAAAGCGCAGCGGCGGTTCGGCGCTGCGCATCGGTCATGGTCAGCGACCAAAAAGCGCCGGGTTGGTATTCCTGATTGAGGAAGGGATCGGTGCCATAGCCCTTGGTGGCCGGGGTGGCGGCGGTCGCCGGAGCGGCGAACAATGAGCGGTCGGTGAGCGCTACGGTCGCACTGGCCGCGAGCATCCACTTGATGGCGGCGCGCCGGTCGAGACGGGGAAGATCGGAGGTGCTCATGGCTGAATGGTGTATGTGTAGCCGCGTTGGAACGGAAGCGACAACGGGGATCGCCCGCAGCTGAGACCACGTTTTCGAGCTATGCCCTCAAACGCGGCTACTTGATTGTTAACGGTCACTTTCATCTCAAAAACTCCCTTTCTTCATCTCGGCGAGCATGTGATCACTGGCGCGCCAAGCGAGGGCCATGATCGTGAGGGTGGGATTTTTGTCGGCGTTGCCGACAAAGGGCGCGCCGTCGGTAAGATAGAGATTGGGGACATCCCACGTCTGACACCATTGGTTGGTCACGGATTTCTTTGGGTTGGCACCCATGATCGCTCCGCCGACTTCGTGAATCACCCGTCCGCCCTTCTCGATGGCGGACGTGGCGTTGATGCGTTTGCGACTGGCGTTGCGACCGAGCACCTTGCCGCCCATCGCAGCCACCACGGCGGTGAAGGTACTCTCCATATGCTCGGCTTGTTTCAATTCGTGGTCCGACCAATGCCAGGAGAACCGCAGGACGGGGATGCCCCATTTATCTTTCACCACCGGGTCGAGTTCACAATAGGACTGCTCGTTCGGGATCATCTCGCCGCGACCGGAGAAATACATAAACGAACCATAATAACGGCGAGCGTCCTCCTTGAGTTTCAGGCCGTAGCTGCCGCGGGTGAATTTTTCTAGGCCCGCGCCGGCGCCCATGCCGGGCATGGAACGGCCGCCGCCAAACTCGATGTGATAACCCCGGGCGAAGCCGAGTTTGCCTGCGAGCTGCTCTTGATAAAGCCACCACGGTACGTAGCTATGCGCGCCACCGGCCCCATCTTCGTTGTGCGGCGGCAGATTTTCCATCGCGGGAATTTGGGCCCCCACGCTCGCCCCGACCGTATCCATAACGTATTTCCCGACAAGGCCGCTGGTGTTGGCAATGCCATGGGGGAAAAGCGCCGACTTCGAATTAAGCATGATGCGCACGGTTTCCATCCCGCTGGCAGCGAGGACGACGATGCGTGCCTTCACCCGGCACTCGGCTCCGGTGGTTTTGTCGATGTAGATCACCCCGTCAGCGCGGCCGAGAGGATTGAGCGTAACCTCGCGGACCATGGCGTTGGCGACGATATCGAGATTATCCGTGGCCAGAGCCGGGGGCAGATGAACCGTGGTCGACTGGTACGTGGCGCGAATCGAGCAGCCGCGACCGCAGGGCGTGGCAAAAAAGCAAGCGGCGCGTTCGCTCATGGATTTCGCCAGAATGCGCTGGGCCTTCGCGTTACCCGGGTGGATTTTTTTCGGGAGTACGTCAGGATCTTGGCGCTGCGTGAGTACAGCGCGATGGATTGGGATGACCGGAATCCCCATCGGAGCCATGTGTTTCTTCGCGAGTTGCTCGTTGGCCCGGGCAATGGGCGGCGGCTGCAATACGCCCGGGGAGGAATCGGGCGTATTCTCCAAACCGTTATTCTCCCCGTACACGCCGATCAACATCTCCACTTTGTCATAGTAGGGCGCAATATCGTCATAGGTCATCGGCCAGTCGAAGCCGAGGCCGTCGCGGCTAAACGCCTTGAAATCATAAGGGCCGTTGCGCAGGGAATGCCGCGCCCAATGATTGGTTCGTCCCCCCATCATCCGCGAGCGCCACCATTCAAATTGTTTCGCGGGGTCCTCCGAGACCTGAGTGTAGGGCTCATTCGGCACCTGCCAGCCGCCGCCGATCGTCGAGTCGTGAAAGCCAAAGGGCTTGTCCGGCGTGCTCGCGCCAAGCAAGGGCGCCTGCGCGTTCGTCTGATACATCGGCGTCTCCTTCACCACATCGTAATCCCGTCCTGCCTCCAGCATGAGCACCTTCGCGCCTTCCATCGTGAGTGTGTAGGCCGTCTGGCCGCCGGCAGCGCCCGAGCCGACCACGATCACATCGTATTCAGTTTTCACTTGGCTGGAAGTGATGATCGGCATAGGGGTGGCGCGAAAAATCTATTTTTACCGGACCTGGACGTAAGGGGTTGCCCAAGCTGGCTTTCTTGAATCGGGGGTTTGCTTCAGAAGCGAGAGAGTGAGTCCACGTCTTAAGCATCCGCAAGGGGAAATGCATTCTTAGTAAATAGCTTTGTCATCCGCCATTCTTCGTGTCCTCTCATGCCCTTTCCCTCTTTTCCCATGGCTAAAATCGAAGTCAACCAAGTCGCCGAAATTCTCAAGAAACACAAAGTCGATCCCGCCCTCCTGCGCGAGATCGTCGAAGAAATGAATATCGCCTCCCAACCGGGAGCCGACGACGACATCAAACCACCCGCGCCCAAGAAACAATTCGTCGTCCTGATCTCCGACCCGTCGGGCAAACTGCCCAAGAAGGATCTCACCGGCTGGGTCGTGCAGATTCCGGAAGATGCCAGCCCCTACTCCACCACTGACCGCATTTTCAAGGGCGCCTACGATTTCAACGCCTCTAAGCGTGGCCGGATGTTGCCCGTCAAATCCGTGGGCGAAGCACTGGAGAGTGCCGGAGCAAAATATTTCAAGGAGTCCGAGCTCTGGGTGAAAACCAAGCTGCCCGTCGCCGTCGTCCTCACCGACAACATTCTCCCGAAAGACGAGATGACCATGGAGAAAGTCGACCGCCGCAAACGGAAGAGCGAAGATTAAGCGGAGCGAAACCTCGCAGTTGACGACGGACTCTCTCCGCCTCAGATTCCAAACATGACACTGGCCGACTTTCCTCAACTCAAGCGGCTCCCCGCTCGTCAGCGCCTCAAGCTGGCGGAGCAACTCTGGGATTCGGCGGCTAAAGATACCCTTCCTGTACCGGCCAGTCACAAGCAATTGATTCAGGCACGGCGCAGAGCATACGAAGAGGGTCAAGTGCCCACCCTAACGATGGTTGAATTAAAAAAATCAATCCGCCGCCGCAAGTGAACAGCAAGCCGGTTGTCGCGTTGGCCCATGTCAGTGAGGATGTGCAGATCGCCTATGATTATTTTGCCGCTCGCCTCAGCGGCGGAGGAGACAAATTCCTCGAACGCTACTTCGAATCGACGGATCAAATTGCCCTTAACCCGTGGAGTTTTTCAGTAAAATTCGATGATTATCATCGAGCGCTGATTCTTAAAAGCGATTTTGCCATCTATTACTTTCAGGAGCCAGCGCGTTCCGTGATTATCGCGGTGATCAACGCTCGCCGTCATCCCCGGTTAATCAGGGATTTTGTACGCACCCGTCGGCAGTAAATTAACGCTCAAAAACCATCGCTCTTACTCCGCCCGGTGTCCCCGGGCCTTCAACGCCTCCGCCACCGCCTTCAGATCGAGTTTCGCGCCTGGCTTCACGCCATTCCGGGAAAACCACCCCTCGTTCATTTCCAGCGCGTACAGCAGATCGCGGTTGTGCGACGATTTTGTTCTTTCATCGCGAGGAAACATCTCGTGGGTTTCCTTCAACACTCCTTCCGCGTCAAAGAAACCAATATTCAGCGGGATCAGCGTATTGCGCATCCAGAAATTCATTTGCTGCGGCTTCTCGTAGATAAACAGCATGCCCTCGTCCGCCTCCAGTGCCGTACGAAACATCAGCCCATGTTCCATCTCCTGCCGGTTCGCCGCCACCTGCATCGATACCGTGCGATCCCCCACCTTGATGGCAAAGTGATCGTCGATCGTTTTCGGCACCACCGCGACCGTGGAGGCCGCTTTATTATCCCGCTCACAGCCGCTCAAGGCCGATAAGGCGATCAGGGCAGCAAGCAATAGAAGCGATCGGTGGAAAATCATTTTTTGCGTTTGAAGAAACCGAGAGGTACAAGCCTTCTCTTAAAACTCAATCCCTCTCTCACCGTGCGCTTCTCCCCTCCTCCTCTCCTCTACGCCGACACCCAAGCCAGCTCCGACATGCTCTACTTCGGGGGCGTCGAGGTGCATGATCCCTTTATCGCCTTCGGCTCCGGCCGCAAACGCCTCACCGTGCAAAGCGCCCTCGAACTCGGCCGCGTGAAACGCACCAGCGGTTTCGACGAAGTCCTCTCCCTCGAAACCTGGCGTGATCGCGCGCGCGAAGTTTACGGCCCCAAGGCCGGCGTCGCCGAAATCATCACCTGCCTCGCCCGCCACCATGGCATCAAAGCGTTTCGCATCCCCGACGATTTTCCTGCCGGTCTCTACCAGAAACTGCTCAAACTCGGTCTCAAACTGGAGCTCGCCGGCGGCATGCTTTTCCCCGAACGCGAAATCAAAGCACCCGAGGAAGCCAACGCCATCCGCGAAGGCAATCGGCTTTCCGCCGTCGGCTACGTCACCACGGAAAACATTCTCCGCAGCACGAAGATCAAAGGCCGCAACCTGATTTATCAGGGCAAACCGCTCACTTCCGAGCGCCTGCGTTTCGCCATTGAAGTGGCCATCAAGGAACAAGGCGGCGATGCCCGCGACACCATCGTGGCCGGCGGCGACCAAGCCTGCGATCCGCACGAACGCGGCAGCGGTCCGCTGCGCCCCCATGAACTCATCATCGTGGATATTTTCCCCCGCGTGCTGAAAACCGGCTACTACGGCGACATGACCCGCACCTACCTCAAAGGCCGCGCCTCAGAAGCACAAAGCAAACTCGTCACCACGGTCCGTGACGCACAACGCGCCGCGATCCGCATGATCCGCGTCGGAGTCGATGGCAGCGACGTGCACGACTTGGTGAATTTTATCTTCACGAAAGCCGGTTACGAAACGCGCCACGATAAATCAGGCTCCGTCGGTTTCTTCCACGGCACCGGTCACGGCCTCGGTCTTGCCGTGCATGAACCACCGCGTGTCTCTACGGTTTCGTATCAACTGAAAGCCGGCTCCGTCGTCACGGTCGAACCCGGACTCTACTATCCCGGCCTCGGTGGTTGCCGCTGGGAAGACGTGGTGCAGGTGACGAAAGGCCCCGCAAAACTCCTCTCCAAGCATCCCTACGACTGGGAAATCCGCTGACGTTTCCGTTGTAGGAGCCTGTTTACAGGCGACAAAAAACGCCCGCCAACGGCCCTATTCCCGAGTCGCCTGTAAACAGGCTCCTACAAATCAAGCCACTATGCCCGAACTCGCCGAAGTCGAATTTTTCCGCAAACGCTGGCGCGTCGGTCACGGTGCGAAAGTTCAGGCCGTACGCCTGCACATCGGGAAAAAAGTTTTCCGCAACTGCGACACCACCCTGCTGGCAAAAAAACTCCCCGGCGCCACGCTGCTCGATTCCGAAACGGCCGCGAAGCAAATGCTCTTTCACTTCAGCGGAAACAATTGGCTCGGCATCCATCTCGGCATGAGTGGCGAAATGCGCGTCGAGCCACCTGACTACGTGTCGACCAAGCACGACCACTTGATCCTCGCGCAAAAATCACGCCAACTCGTCTTCAACGATCCGCGCATGTTCGGCGGCATCCTTTTTCATCACGGGGAAAAGCAGCCCACGTGGTGGACAAAGATTGCGCCCGCCATTCTTTCCCCGGCATTCACCGTTGAAGTTGTCGCGACGTTTCTGCGTCGCCGCGCCCGAGCCCCGATCAAAGCTGTGCTCCTCATGCAGGAGCGTTTTCCGGGCATCGGCAATTGGATGGCCGATGAAATTCTCTGGCGCGCCGCGATCCATCCCAAGCGGCCCGCTGGTTCACTCACGTCCGCCGAAATTAAAACTTTGCATCGTGAATGCCGGAAAGTCTGCCGACTCGCCCTCAACACCATCGCCGGCCAAGGCCGTTATCTGCCGCCCGATCTGAATGCCCACATCCCGCAGACTTGGCTCTTCTGGCACCGCTGGGCAGACGGCGGCCGTTGCCCCCGGACAAAAAAAACTTTAGAGCGCGAAGTAATCGGAGGTCGAACAAGCTGCTGGTCTCCGGCCCGGCAGAAGCTAACAGTAGGCGGTGTGAACCCAACCAAAGCCAAACGCGTCCAGAGGCCGCGTTCCACCTAATCTCGCGTATGTCTGCCAAACTCCGACTCGACGAATTGCTGGTTGCCCGCGGCCTGTGCGAATCCCGCTCGCAGGCCAAGGCGCTGATCATGACCGGTCGCGTCCGCCACGGCACCGAACGACTGGAGAAACCGGGCAAGACTTACCCCGACACTTTTGAAGTAAGCGTTGATCAACTGCCCCGTTTCGTCGGACGCGGTGGCGAAAAACTCGCCGCTTATCTGGAGCGCTTTCCCCTCGATCTTGCGGGCGTGCACCTCCTCGATGTCGGCGCGTCGACCGGCGGTTTCACCGATTGTGCGTTGCAAGCCGGTGCTGCTACCGCGACGTGCGTAGACGTCGGCACCGCGCAGCTGCATGACAAACTCCGGCGCGATCCACGTGTGACCAATCTGGAAAAAACCAACGCCCGTCATTTAATTCCCGGGATTCTGCCTCGTCCCACTTATGACGTGGTCGTGATGGATCTGTCCTTCATTTCCCTGAAAAACGTGCTGCCCGCCGTGTGGCCTTTTGTGCGTCCCGGCGGCCATCTCATCGCCTTGGTGAAACCTCAGTTCGAAGCCGGCAAAGCGGAAGTCGACCGCGGTGAAGGCGTGATCCGCGACGACTTGGTGCGGGAGCGGGTGTATAACGACGTGCGCGATTTCGCTCTGCGCGAACTCCCCGGCGCCGCCACCCACGGAGAAATGGAATGCCCGGTCCACGGTGCCGATGGCAACCGCGAGTACTTGCTAGGATTGAAGAGAAATTTGTCCTGAACTTTCTTCGATTTTCAAAGTAATCTGCAGAGCGGCTTTATACCGCGATCGTTAGATCACGTTGCCCCAGACTAATCGCGGCATAAAGCCGCTCCTACAGTGAGCCAATTGAGCCGATAAATATCTCCGAGGCATTCCACAAAATCCCAGGCCACCGCATCGCGACTAATTCCCTGTTCTTGTAGCCACGAGCCCCAGCGAATAGTCTGTCTTCTGCTCTTTGGCACTCTCACCTCCCCCAATGAAGCCAAAGCAAGCTCCAAGGCATTGGACTCGAGCGCCTCTCATTTTTTAAGGGTTGGCGATTGTCGCCGTGCCGACAAATTTTCGCTGCAAACCGGAACGCCCACAAGCGGCGGCCCTACACCAGCCAGCGTGGAAAATGTCCCTGTTTCTTTTCGTCACAGGCAAAACGTGGTTAGCGGCCGAAGCTGGATCATTACGGATTTAACTGGAATGCCCCGGACGCGGTTTTACGGTGAAAGCGCCAGACGAGCAACACGGCCGCACTGAAGAGTCCGCTGGCGAGTCCGAGCCAAATGCCAACCGGCCCAAAGCCGCACTTAAAAGCCAGCACATACGCCACCGGCAACGAGACCAACCAGTAGGCGATGAACGTGATTACCGTCGGCACCTTCACATCAGTCAGGCCACGCAACGCCCCGGACGCCACGACTTGGGCTCCATCGAAAAGTTGAAACCCGGCCGCGACCACCAACAGCTGCGCCGTGAGCGAAATCACCGCCGCATCGTTCGTGAACCCACGCGCCAACCCTGCGCCGACTGTCACGAACACCGCAGCGAAAGTAAGTACGAGGGCGCTCGAAAAACCCAACGCGCCGAACCCGATCGGACGCAGCAGCTCTGTTCGTTGCTCACCTCGGGCGCGGCTGATGCGAATACTCGCGGCCATCGAAAGCCCAAGCGGACACATGAAGGCCAGCGCGGCGCAACTCAACGCGATCTGATGTGCCGCCAACGCCGTCGCGCCCAGCCAACCCATCATCAACGCCGCCATCCCAAAGGCGCCCGACTCGAATAACAAACAACCGGCTGCCGGCACACCGATGCCCAGCATCTCGCGAAAACGTGACCATTCCCATGAGCCAGGCGCATCACTCCTATCCTGAAGATAAGCCAAGTGATTAGAGGTGGAGCGCATTACCCCCGATGCGCTGGCTTGCGCGTGGCCAGTCTCAAGCGCGTTGGGGGCAACGCGCTCCACCTTCACTGCTTCACTGGGCGTTCGCCTCAACCACCACCCGATCATGCCCACCGCCATCCAACGCGCGAGCAACGTCGCCAGACCTGATCCCGTAAGCCCGAGCGCCGGCGCGCCGAGATGCCCCCAGATAAAAATCCAGTTCAACAGCGCGTTCAGTCCGATATCGAGCAGCATGATGCTCGTGCCTACCCAGGGCCGACCCAGAGCGTCGAGATATTGCCGTTGCACTTGAAAATACAGGACGGGAATGAGCGACGCCGCGATCAGCAGAAAAAACGGCTTCATCACCGCCACCACTTCTGCGGGCTGACCGAAGCGATGCAATTGACTCGAGAGCGCGACCAATAGCGCACAGGCCGCACATCCCACCGCGAGGGCCAGCGCCTTGCCGTGGCGCAACCACGCGATACAGCCGGCGTCATTGCCCGCACCGTGATCCCGCGCGGTCAAGACCGCCACCGGCAGTAACAACCCGATGCCAACCAGATAAAACAAACCGAAGAGACCGTGCGTGAAGGCCGCCGCCGCCAATTCAACCGTGCCGACGCGTCCGATGAAGGCATTGTCCGTAATGCCAATGAGCATCTGGCTCACCTGCCCCACGATCATGGGGAGCGCGAGCGCGAGAGTCAGCCGAAGTTCTTTCCAGACGAGAGGCATCCCGGAAAGTTCACCACGAAACACCCCAAACACACGAAAATTATCCGGAGGGCCACTCAAACCCAACAAGCCTGCGCGGCATGGCCACAAGGGCCAGCCCTACGGTTGAGTCACACACTGAATTGGTAGGGCTGGCCCTTGTGGCCAT
>JANYCF010000174.1 GCA_025360455.1 Opitutaceae bacterium
TCTCCGCTCTGAATTGATCCGGCTGAAACTATTGGCCGAATTGCTTCCCTGCGCCGATAATTCGGAACACAGGCATCGGCGAACGATTAATTGCGCGAAAGGCCCGGAGACGGTCGGCGGTGAGTTTTTTCAACTGGTTCGCCCTCTTTTCTGCTCTTATGCTAAAAGTCAGGTGCATGAAATATTTCTGATTTTTTGTGCCACGCCGGCGTCGTCAATTCCATACGTCGCAACAACTCCGTGTCGCTTCAATGCGATAATCGCACTCTGAATATTTGCTTCCAGCAATAAACGTTCGATGCCTTCACGCTGATACCGAGGCAGCGTCCCAATAGGATATGAAAATCTTCCCTCTTCGAGCTCGACGCGAATCCTAGTGTCGAGACCGTGAAACAAAAAATAGGCAATTCTCCAAAGGCGCATCATGGCTTTCGGCGAACGTTGATTATGCCACTGCCAGTGGCTCAATCGAATGGGTAGAGGATTGACGGTGATGGGTTAGCCGAAAATCAACCTCGGCGAAAAACAGGCCTTGGCCGGTTTTTTGGATTGAGCCAAAGGGCAGTGGCTTAATCAAAGTCATGTTTGCTTGCGAGAGATGGGGTTTGCAAAAATCGACCCCGCTGAAACGCGAAGTGATTATGTGGTGGACGATATTTTTTTCCGGACTCAAATCAACTCATTCTTGAAAACGCGTCCGGAGGCCACGTTCCACCTCTACTTGAATGAATCGTTGGCTTACGTCTCTCGCGTTTCCTCCGGCAACCACCGGGCCCAGATCGCGGCGGCGAGAGCGAGGGCGCTGGAGGAGAGCAGAGCTATGCGGCAGTTGCCAAATCGTAGCCATACTACTGATACAGGCTCGGGTCGCACCAAGGTCATTTGGGCGAAGTCTTCATCTTTGGAAATGATCACTGCTACGGTCTGGGCGGCATGCGTCCAAATCGTGGGATCAGGCGACTGTGCGAGGGAGAGCGATCCCACGTGCTCAGCGATGTAGCCTTGTGATTCGATCCAATGCGTCAGCGCGGCGGGCAGTTGGTTGTCGACGAGGAAACGTTTCACGAGGCACGCAAGACGACGTGATCGTTTTGCGCGGCGGCAAACTCGAGGCACGCGCGGATGTCGTCGGCTTCAAGGAAGGGATAGTCGGCCAAAATTTCCGGCCAGCTCGCGCCATGAGCGAGGAGTTCCAGCACATCCTTCACGCGCAGGCGGTAAGCACGGATGCAGGGCCGGCCGCCACATTTATCGGACTCGACGGTGATGCGGGAGAGAAGCGTGCTCATAGAAGAGAAGCTAGAGTAAGGGACAGCAAAAGGAAAGGCTGAGCTTTCTGGGATTGGTAGGTGGGTTCAATTTTATGATTTCGGGTCAGTCGGTGGCGCATTGGTCGCGCCACGAGTCGCGTGATTGTGGCGTGGCGAGCACGCCACCTACCCGGGCTTTACTGGATAGGCGCGGTGGGCGGACGAGAAAACGCGTCCGGAGGCCACGTTCCACCCCCACTTGCATGAATCGTTGGCTTACGTCTCTCGCGTTTCCTCCGGCAACCAGAAGGCCCAGATCGCGGCGGCGAGGGCGAGGGCGCTGGAGTAGAGCAGGGCGGTGCGGAAATCGCCGACGGGGGCGAGCCACCCGAAAACAATCGAGGCCACCGCAGCGGCGATGCGACCGATGTTGTAACAGAATCCTGCTCCCGTGGTGCGCAACAACACCGGGAACAGCGGCGGCAGATACATCGTGAACAGTCCGAACACGCCGGAGAAAAAACCGACGAGCGGTATCCAGAACCAAGCGAGTTCACCAAACCCGCGCGGCACGATAAAAGCGCCCGCCATGCTGGCGAAGAGCGCCCAGAACATGACCATAATCGCCCGGCGATTGCCCATCAACTTGGCGAGCCAGCCGGCGAAATAGTTTCCGACGATCGAGACGGCGATCATGGCAAAGAATGCGGCAGTGACTTGTCGCGTGGTTTCGCCGGATGGTGTGCCGGTATCGACGAGGATTTTTCGTACATGCTGCGCCTGCCAAAAAATAAAGAGCCACCAGGCGGAGAGACTGAGGGCGCACACGGCCATCGTCCGTATCGTGATCGAGGCCACTTCGCCGCGGAACAGATCGCGAATGCCGGGCTTGCGCGCGGTTTCGTTTTGGGCTTTTTGCCAGGCTTCGGGCTCGGGGACTTGTCGCCGGATCCAGTAGACGAGCAGCGCGGGAAATACGCCGATGAGAAAAACCAAGTGCTCCGGTGAGAGGTGGGGCAGGTGGCTTTGCGCGGAAAGGATCAGGCCGTGCAGCCAACCGGGGTGACCGGATTCGGAGAAGAGTTGTTGGAGCCACGGCATGAGGAGCCACACGACGGCGGCGGCGAAAAGAATCCCGAGATTGACCCCGCTCTGGAGCACGGCGGCGATCCAGGGTCGCCAGGCTTTGGGCCACGTCTCGGAGAGCAGCGACGCGCCGACGGCCCATTCGCCACCGATGCCGATGGCGGCGATGAAACGGAAGATCATGAGTTGCCACCACGTCTGCGCAAAGGCGCACAGGCCCGTGCACAGTGCATAGGTCAGCACGGTGAGGGCAAGGGTGCGGCTGCGGCCGAGGCGATCGCCGAGCCGACCGAAGAAGGCGCCACCCAAAGCCCAACCGATGAGGAAGGCGGCTTGGATGTACGCGCTTTTTTGTTTCACCTGCGGATCGGAAGCGGTGGTGGCGAGCAAGTGGAGGACGAGTGGGCCGGCGACGAGGGTGTAGAGGTGGAGTTCGAGGCCGTCGAAAAACCAGCCGAGCCACGCGGCGATACCGGATTTCCATTGGCGGGGAGTGATCTCGCTGAGACGCGTGGCGTCAGGCGTCGGGGGAGGGACGGACGAAGTCATGGGGTGAGCGGAGCAAAGCAGCGGGCAGGATAGGCGCCAGCTTGGAATTCTGAGCCGGAAAAATTCAGCCTCGGCCGCAACACGTGCTTTGCCCGTGAAGGGAAGAAACTCAGCTGTTTTCACGGTGACATTTGTAGGGCCGCCGCTTGTCGGCGCGCCTGTTCGCATCGCTAATCCATCGGCATGGCGGCAAGCGCCAGCCCTACAAAACAACTCACGCTGCCGAGCTGTAGGAGGGGCTTTACGCCCCGATTCGAAAACCGCGCCGTGCTCTCGCGTATTCAAGATCGGGGCATAAAGCCCCTCCTACAGTTTGTTTCTTTCCTTCACGGGCATAACGCGTTTTGCGGCCGGCCGTATGGTTGCGACCAAGAGCGCTCAGTCGGAGCACCACGGATTCCGTATGCTTGCTTAGTCTCGGCTTCTCCCTATTTGAATGAATCGGTTCCGACGTATCCCGAGATCATTCCGCCGCGGGCTTAATCCTATCTAACTAACCGAGTTTTTCCTCCTGGAGCGGTTTCCATGTCATTAAATCTAAAACTATCGTGGAAGCTGGCGCTCATCGGTCTCAGTGCGACGGTGCCGTTGTTGTGTGGCACGTTTTATTTGATCAATAAATATACGAACAAGGATATCGATTCGACCATCCTGGAACAACGCGGCATCCGCTTCCTGCGGCCGCTGGATGAACTCCTCGAGACCTTGCCGCAGTATCAAGTTCTCGTGTTGCGGAGCCGGGCAGGCGAGGCGGTGACTACGGGAGAACTGGTCGCCATGGAGGAACAAGTGGATCGGGCGTTTGCGGCGTTGGCGGCAGTGACAATCGAGTGGGGGGCGGCTCTGCAGTATTCCGCCAATGATCCGGTTCAGCCAAAAAAAGCGGGCCCGCAGCTCGCCGCTATGGTGAAGGCATGGCAGGAGATGAAACAGCACGCCCAGGTTTTATCGCCGGATGATCTCACGGCGCGCCAGGCCTCTCTCGTGACGGAAGTGCGCAGGCTGATCACCTATATTGGCATGACTTCGAATCTGATTCTTGATCCGGAGTTGGACAGTTATTATTTGATGGATGTGGTTTTGGTGGCTTTGCCTTCGGTGCAGGATCGGTTTGCGGCCATTATGGTTACAGCCGGAAAGATTTTCGAGTCTCCCGGCAACGCGATGATCCATCGACTCAAGCTGGCCGGTCAGATTATTCGGTTGGAGGAATCAGGGGTGGATCGAATTCGCCACGATGCGCAGACGGTGCTGGCGGTGGATTCCACCACCCGGGGAGTGAGCGAGAGCTTGCAGCACAACCTGCCTCCAGTGGTCAAAACTTATACTGACGCCACGGAAGCTTTTGTCGCGCTGAGCAAGCAACTCATGGAGGCGGAGCGGCCGGTCATTTCAATCGCGGACTACGCCGCGGCAGGAAAGCACGCCCGTGAGCTCAGTTTTAAACTCTGGGCCACGGCCAGCGTGGAACTCGAGGGACTGTTGCAAAAGCGGATCGACGATTTGAATCAAGCTCGCAACGGGGGGCTGGCGCTCATGGCTTTGTCCTTGGGGTTAACGGTGGGGGTGACCGGGATCGTGGCCCGGAGCATCAATCGGGTGGAACAGAAAATTCGCGACTTGAATGCCACCTTGGAATTGCGGGTCAACCAGCGGACGGCGGAGCTGGAGGCGGCGAACAAGGAATTGGAATCGTTTAGCTATTCGGTATCGCACGACTTGCGCGCACCGTTGCGTGGCATCGCGGGTTTTACCGAGGCACTGTCCCGCAACCACCGCACTCAGCTGGATGCTGCCGGCGGCAAATATCTTGATCGGGTGTTGGCGGGGACGGAACGCATGGGGCAGTTGATCGACGATTTGCTGAATCTCACGCGGGTCGGGCGCGCCGATCTGGTGCGCCGGCCGGTGGATCTGAGCGCCCTGGTTCGAAGTATTGGGGAGACTCTGCCGCAGGCCTCACCGCCACGGATAGTCGAGTGGGTTATTCCGAATGGCATTACGGTCGAAGGTGATTCGCGTCTCTTGCGCGTCGTGTTGGAAAATCTGTTGGGCAACGCGTGGAAATTTACGGCGAAGCAGCCGGTGGCACGCATCGAATTCGGCTCGGTGCCGGGGCGGGATGGTCGTCCGGTTTGCTTTGTTCGTGATAATGGGGCCGGTTTCGACATGAACTATGCCAGCAAACTATTTGACCCATTCCAGCGGATGCACAGCCTGAGTGAATTCCCCGGTACCGGTATCGGCTTGGCCACGGTCAAGCGCATCATTCAGCGCCACGGTGGCCAAGTGTGGGCTGAAGCCAAAGTCGGCGCCGGCACCACCATTCATTTTTCTCTCTAAATTCTCACCTCCGGTCATCATGCAAAACAAAATCATTCTGCTCGTGGAAGATAATCCGGACGATGAAGAGCTCACGATCATGGCGCTCCGGGAAAATAAAATGACCAACGAAGTCGTCGTGGCGCACGATGGGCTTGAGGCGTTGGATTACCTTTTTGGCCAGGGCGTTCATGCTGGCCGGGATCTTTCCGTGATGCCGGCGCTGACGCTGTTGGATTTGAAACTGCCCAAGATCAGCGGCCTGGAAGTGCTGAAACGAATCCGGGGCGACGAGCGCACCAAGCTGCTGCCCGTGGTTATTTTGACCTCTTCGAAAGAGGACGTGGATCTGGTCGCCGGCTACAGTCTCGGTTGCAACGGCTATGTGCGCAAACCGGTCAGTTTTCCGGAATTTGTCGAGGCGACGAGGCAAGTGGGACTCTATTGGCTGTTTTTAAACGAAGTGCCTCCGACGAAAGGTTTATGATATGAGTGTGCCCCTGCTCACTTTGTTGGTGGAAAACTCGGAAGATGACGCTTTGCTCCTCGTGGAAGCGTTGCGCCGGGATGGCTATGCGCCTGAATTCGAGCGGGTGGAGACTGCCGCCACGATGCGTGCCGCTTTGGCGGCGACGCCTTGGGATATTATTTTGTGTGATTACGTCATGCCGGGATTTGATGCTCCGGCGGCCTTGCGGATTGCCCAGGAGTTTAACCCGGATCTGCCGGTGATTGTCGTGTCGGGCACCGTGGGCGAGGACATCGCGGTTGCGACGATTAAGCTGGGGGCGGTGGATTATCTGATGAAAGACCGGCTGGCGCGGCTCAGTCAGGCGGTCGGCCATGCGTTGGAACAGCAGCGGCTGCGGCGTGAGCGCAAGGAAGCCGAACGAGCCTTGCGCGAGAGTGAGCAAAAATTTGCGAGTGTTTTCCATGAGGCGCCGGTGTGGATTGTGATCAGCGACACCACCGATTCGATCGTGTTGGAGGTCAATGACGCGGCCTTGCAGGCGTCGGGTTACAGCCGGGAAGAAGTGGTCGGGCACACCGGGGCGGAACTCGGCTGGATCAAGGCGGAGGATCGGGCCATGATTGTGCAGCAGCTGCAGGAAAAGGGGCGCGTGGTTGATTTTGAGATGACGTTTCGCGCGAAGGACGGGCGTGAACTGTACGGTCTGGTCAGCTGCGGGCCGATTCTTGTCGGTGGCCGGCAATGTGCGTTGAGCGTCACCGTTGATATCACCGCGCGCCGCCTGGCAGAGAAGGCCTTGAGGGAAAGCGAAGCAAAATTGCATGGCATCCTCAGTGCCGCTCCCGTCGGCATTGCCCGGGTGGCCAACCGGATTTTTTTGGAAGTGAACGATGCGATGGTCCAGATGCTCGGTTACAGTCGTGAGGAAATATTTGGCCAGGAAACACGTCTGTTTTATGCTTCCGAGGAAGACTATCAGACTGCCGGAAAGCATTACGTCCAACTCAGTGAGCAAAAGAAGGCCGCTGTGGAAACCCGGTTTCTGGCCAAAGATGGCCGGATCATCGACGTCGCCTTGACCGCGGTCTGGCTCGACGACGCGAATCCCTCCGCCGGGGTGGTGGTCGCCGCCATGGACATCAGTGAGCGCAAACGGACTGAGCAGGCCCTGCGCGATTCGGAGGAAAAATTTGCCAAGGCCTTCCGGGCGATTCCCGACTCGATTTCAGTGCATGAAATGGCGAGCGGGCGCTACGTGGACGTCAATCCCGGGGTTAGCCTTTTCTTTGGTCGCCCCCGTGAAGAGATTCTCGGAAAGAGTCCAACCGAACTGGGCTTTTGGGCCGATGTGGCAGAACGCGATCGGTTCGTAAAACAATTGCATCGCGAAGGTTCGGTACGGGATTTTGTCGCGCGGTTCAATACCCGCGAAGGCGGCGTGCGGGTGGGCGAGTTGTCGGCGGAACTGGTCACGATCGGCAATCGTCCGCACAATGTCACCGCGCTACGGGATATTACCGCTCGCCTTCAGGCCGAGCAGGCCTTGCGTGACTCGGAGGAGAAATTCGCCAAGGCCTTCCGGGGCAGTCCTTATTCGCTGATTATTTCCGATCTAGCAACCGGACATTATCTGGATGTGAACGATGAATTTGAACGGGTATCCGGCTATACGCGTGGAGAGGCTATTGGCCGGTCGTCGCAAGAACTGGGCGTTTGGACCGATGCGGGCGAACGGGATGAACTGATGCGCCGCTTGTTGGAAAGTGGCGCCGTGCGCAAAATGGAGGTGACCTATCGGGCGAAGGATGGACGCAGTGTCATCGCGCTTTGCAATGGCGATTTGATTGAGGTGGGCGGAAAATCCTGTCTCCTCGGTTCATTCGAGGACATCACCGAGCGAAGAAAAGCCGAGAGAGAAAAGGCCCGGTTGGAAGAGCATTTGACGCAGAGCCAGAAACTGGAGGCGCTCGGCACGTTGTCCGGCGGCATTGCGCACGATTTTAATAACATTCTCAGCGCCATGATAGTTTACCGGGAATTGGCGGTGATGGATATCGACCGCCCCGTCGAACTGCGCCAGCACCTCGCGGAGATCGGGGCGGCCAGCAACCGGGCCAAGGATCTGGTGCGGCAGATTCTCACCTTCAGCCGGCAGCAGCAGCAGGAGCGCCGAGCGGTCCAATTGCATCCGGTCGTGCGGGAGGCACTCCAGTTGTTGCGGGCCTCGTTGCCCTCCACACTTGAAATCATTCAGATCATCGACGAACAGGCGCCCTTGGTATTGGCGGACAGCAGCCAGATCCACCAAATCATCATGAATCTCGGAACCAACGCCGCCCATGCCATGCGCGATCAACCGGGCCAGTTAAAGGTAACCCTTTCCCGTCGGGTAGTCGACGAGGCCCAGGCTCGTTTTCATACCGGACTCCGTCCCGGGGCGTACGTGCGATTGTCGATTGCCGATACCGGTCACGGCATAGATGAAGGTACCGTCGCCCGGATTTTTGAACCGTTCTTCACCACCAAGGGGCCGGGCGAGGGCACCGGTCTCGGGCTCTCCGTGGTGCATGGGATCATGCAAAATCATGACGGCGCTATCACCGTGAACAGCCGGCCGGGCGAGGGCACGGTTTTCGAACTCTATTTTCCCGAGTATGCCGGATCCATGAGTGCGTCGCCGGAACCGGACGAACGTTCGCCGCGCGGCTCCGGAGAATCCGTGCTGCTGATTGACGATGAGAAACCGCTGGGCGAAGCCATGCGCAACACTCTCGAGCGGCTCGGTTATCGGGTGACTGCTTTCACCGATCCGATTGATGCGCTCAAGCGCTTCCGTGCCACGCCGCAGGCGTATGACCTCCTGGTGACCGATCACACCATGCCGCACATGACGGGATTGGCTGTCATTCAAGAAGTGCACCGCATCCGGAAAGACCTGCCCGTGGTGCTGGTCAGTGGGCTCAGTGGGACATGGACGCGGGAAAAGCTGCGCGGGTTCAACATCGGGGAACTGGTGGCGAAACCGCTGGATTTTGCCGGCTTGGCCCAGGCCGTGCGGCGCGGGCTCGACCACTCGCGAAAACCTGCAAACTGAAATGAATGCGACGAATACAGAATCTCGCGGCCGGGTACTTTTTGCCGACGATGACCGCGCTCTGCGCGAAGGTCTCGCGACCATGCTGCGCCGGTTTGGCTTCGAGTGTCACTGTGTGGCAACTGCCGCCGAAGCGGCAGAGGTTTTGCGGGCGGTGGAATTCGAGGTATTGATTTCCGATATCAACATGCCGGGCAATGTCGGCTTGGAATTGATTGAGTCACTGCCGCAGCTGGCGGCGGGTCTGCCGGTTATTTTGCTGACCGGCAAACCGACGATCGATACGGCGGTGCGCTCCGTGCGGCTGTCCGTGGCGGCGTACCTGACCAAGCCACCGGACTTCGACGAGTTGTGCCGGGTGCTCGACAAGGCCGTGGCCGATCATCGCGGATTCCGCGCGATGCACCTGGGGCGCGAGCGGTTTCGGGCGTGGGAAACGGAACTCGCCCAGATCGAGCAGGTGCTGCGACAAACACCCGGAGCGCAACCGGGCGGGCCGATGGGTAGCTATTTGCGGGTCACTCTCCGTCAGGTTATTCTGATGCTGGCGGATATTGAGAAAGCCACCCACTCTCTCGAACGGCAGGCGACAGGTTCCTTGGAGCACGTGGACCACGTCGCTGCGTTGCGGCGGACCGTTGAGGTACTCGAACGCACGAAACAAAACTTTAAAAGCAAGGACCTTGCCGACTTACGCCGGCAGTTGGAACAGCTGCTCGAAAAGGAAGGCGATCCGGGGCCGGTCATTTGAGGGCCAGCCAAACTGAAATTAATTTCACCTCAAGACTTCGGCGAGTTGGCCGATAAAGAGGGCAGAAGGTTCGCGACCCGGTTGCGGACAGCTTTCTCCAGCAGGACTCAACGGGCCTGTTAGTCGAAGGCACAGCTACGCTAATTCCCTCTTGGAGGGTGTTCGGCGCGCCTGTGCCTTTTTTCGTGCCCGTAAACCTGCCGGTGGAAGCGCTTCCTTAAAAATCTATATCATGAACCTCAGAAAAAAATCCAAATTCGCCGCCCTTATTGCGGGTGCTCTACTCCAGGTGGTAAGTCCGTCCCGAGCCCAGGACAGCAAGGCGCTGATCGATGTGCTGATCCAGAAAGGCATTTTGAATCAGGAGGAAGCGACCAGGATCGAAAAGGAAATGATCAGGAGTGTGGCGGCTTCCGCCGTTTCAACTTCCGGCACCAAATCTTTGGGCAAGCTTTCCTTGAGCGGCCGTCTTCAGATCCAGTATGCCGGACTGGGCACCGACATCAGCGGCACCACGGCCGATCCCGTGAATACTTCGCACTTTTTCCTGCGTCGGATCTATCTTGGGGCCAAGGCGAATTTGGGCCAAGGCTGGACCTCGAGTATCAACTATGATTTCGCCGGTTCGACCTTTGACGAAGCGAAGATTTCCTGGACCAAGAATGATGCCTTCAACCTGGATATCGGATTGCGTAAAGTTCCTTTCGGTCTGGAGGAATGGTATACCTCTTCCGGCAGTCTTAAAGCGATCGAGCGCACGCCCGGCACGCGCTATTTTGTCGAAGCGAATAACGGCCGACGTCTCGGAGCCGGTAGCTACCGCGTGGGAGTTTATGCCGGAGGCAAAAGCGCCAGCGGTCTGTTCTACAACGTGGCACTCACGAATCCCGAACGGAACGAGGATGCCATTGCCGGCGTGACCAGTGCCGGCGGCGCGACGAACAACAACGCCGCTTACTGGGGCAATCTCGGCTACAAGGGCAAGTCAGGCGATAAATTTACCTATGTCCTGAGTGCTTCGGTCGGATTGCTGCCTGACCAAGGGGGCAAGACCCTGGGGATCGGCGACGATCTGACGGTCTACAATGCGTTCGCCGATTTCACCAGTGGCGGTTTTGATCTGCAACTGGAATACTTTGGCAGCAGCAACCAACACGGGGTATCGAACACCAAGAATTCCAAGAGCAGCGCCTATTCTATCCAGCCAGCGTACAAACATGGCAGCCTGGAATATGTGGTGCGCTACTCCTCCGTCGATTCCGACGGCCGCGGCATAAATCTCAGCGACGGTATTCGCTCCGCTCCCGGTGGCGGCACGATGAACAACCTGTCGGAATGGTATTTCGGTTTCACTTATTTCTTCCGCGGTAACGACGTGAAGTGGCAACTCGGCTATCTGCTCGGCGAGTCCAACGATACCGTCACCGGTGGTGCGGCCAAGGCCAAGACCACAGGTGTCCGCAGCCAGATGCAGGTTAATTTTTAGTCCGATCAATCATCTCCAACTCATCTCATGAAAAATCCCCTCCTGTTCCGATCTCTTGTTGTGGTCATTGCCGCCACTGTTTGTCCCATTCCCTCTACTGCGGCCATCACGGCCCGTGGTTCCGACAGCACGATTAATATTGTGAAAGCGCTGGCTGCGGCATTTCAGCAAAAATCCGGCACCGCCGTCCAGGTGGATGGCGGCGGCTCGGGCGCCGGTGCCAAAGCGGCGATTGCGGGCGAGGTGCAACTGGCGTTCCTGAGCCGGGCCCTTGATGCGAAAGAAAAGGAAGACGGTCTGATCGGTTACGCCTATGCCTCCGATGCCGTGGTGATCATCGTCCACAAAGATAATCCGGTTTCCACCCTCACCATTGCGGAATTGAAGGATTATTTCACCGGGACCACGGCAGCCTGGCCGGACGGTAAGCCTGTGGTGCTGTATAATCGCAACGCTGACTCCGGGACCCGGGAGATTTTTCAGGACAAGGTAATGGGGAAAGGCATCGCCTTCAGCCCAACGGCCGCAGTTAAGCACGACGGGGTGCTCCTTAGTTCAGTGGCTAAAATCCCTGCGGCACTGGCCTACGACGGCTTTGGTCATGCGGACTCAAAAGCAGTGAAATTGATTTCCGTCAACGGCGTGGCTCCATCACCTGAATCTATTCGCTCCTCGGCCTATCCTTTGACCCGCACACCGACGCTGGCGACCAAGGGCGAAGCCACCGGTGAGGTCAAGGCCTTCATCGATTTTTCCCTGAGCCCGGAAGGTCAGGCAATCGTAACAGGCAACGGTCTTCTCGGACTGAAATAATCAAATTCCAAATTTATGAAATGGACTATCAAAACCCGACTCATCACCGGCTGCGTCGTACTTCTGGTGGTCATCACCATCGCCTGCACCTTTGGCTTGCTCCAGATGGCGAGTGCGGAGCAGAGCATCAGCGACATCACCCGACGCAGCGATGTGAACATCAAGCGACTCGATGCCGCTCACGATGCGAAGGAGGGCCTATTAAAAGCCCACCAGAACGAAACGGAATTTCGCCTCACCAAACTGTCGAATGATGCTGATGAAACTTTGCAAGGATTGAAGGCGGCTCGCGCTTCATTACATGCCATTTTGGACGATGGCACGGCTGGAGAGCAACTCAACGGATTGGTTGCTTCAGCGTTGGCCAGTTCCGAGCGATACGAAAAATCCTTTGCCTCACTGGCCGAATTGCTGACAAAACGCGGCCTTACCCCCGAATTGGGCTTGGAGGGAAATTTGCGCAAGTCGGTTCATTCGGTGGAAGCCCTGGTGAACGAACAGGGGCTGGCCGAGCTGTCGGTGTTGATGCTCATGTGTCGCCGGCACGAAAAAGATTACCTGATGCGCGGCGACCCGAAGTACCTGGGCGAAATCGCCAAGCGCATTGAAGAATTTGCCACGCAAATGAAACAGTTTTCCTTGCCGACTGACATCCAGAGCAAGGCGACCGCCGCCTGGAAAGATTACTACGCCAACATGCAGGCGATCGTGGAAATTGATCAGACGGTCCGGACCACGACTGCAGCTTTGGAAGAGGACTCAAGGAGTTTCACCGCCCACGTCGAAGCCGTGGTTGCTTTTGTTGGCGAAGCCATCGCCCGTGATCAGAAAAGCTCCCTCAATGTCATGGCGACCGGGCGGCTGGTGATGCTCATTTTGCTCGGGGTGGGTTTGTGCCTGGGCGCCGTGGTGGCGGTCTTTCTGACGCGCTCCATCTGCCCGCCGCTGGAGGCGGCGGTGCGCGTGCTGCAGACTTTTGTGCTGCAGACATCGACAGCCGCGGGGCAGATTTCCAACGCGAGTCAAACGTTGGCCGAAGGCGCCAGTGAACAGGCCGCATCACTAGAGGAAACCGGCGCATCACTCGAGGAGATGGCGAGCATGACGAAACGCAACGCGGAGGCGGCCCAGAACGCCAAGAAGGTCGCTGGGCAAACGCGGGGTGTCGTCGAGAATGGCACCACCGGCATGCAGAGCATGACTGCGGCGATGGATGGAATTAAAACCTCCAGCTCCGAAATTTCAAAAATCATCAAAACGATCGACGAAATCGCTTTCCAGACCAACATCCTCGCCCTCAATGCCGCCGTCGAAGCCGCGCGCGCAGGCGAGGCCGGTGCCGGGTTTGCGGTGGTTGCCGAAGAAGTGCGTTCACTGGCCCAGCGCTCCGCCCAGGCCGCCAAGGAAACCGCCAGTAAAATTGAGACCGCCTTGGTCAAGATCACCGAGGGTGCCCGGGCCAGCAACGAGGTTTCTGGCATGCTCACCGAAATTGTCGGGCAAGTCCGGACCATGGATACCTTGGTGGCCGAGATTGCCAATGCCTCAAGCGAGCAGTCACATGGCATCGATCAGGTGAACATTGCCGTGTCGCAGATGGACAAGATCACGCAGGGAAACGCCGCCAGTGCCGAGGAATCAGCTGCTGCTGCCGAAGAGCTGAACGCACAATCGACCGAGTTGCAGTCTCTCGTCCAAGATCTCAGCGTCATGGTCGGGATTAAGAATCAAGGGGCGGTGAGCCACTCGGCCATGATCAACGCTTCGAGCACTTCAGTATCCGCGAGTTGGTCGGTTAAGGCCACCCCCGTAAAACGGCCAGCTAGGGCCGAAGCACGGCGAGCAGCCTGAATAGAGTCGAATAGATCGGCCGTCGGATAGTCCACGGCAGACTTTTCTGCCCTGTTTTATTGGCGATAATTTCTGCTGCTTCCCTCTCACCATTTATGCAATATTCTGGCCCATCGTTGAAATGGTGCAATTCAGTCGCTGCGTATCTCCCGATTGTGGGCGAGCAGGCCTCCGCCGGGGGCTTCGCTTGAGGCTTTGTTTCAAGGCGGAGCCTGCATTACCACCAGTGTGAGAAGCGACCCTAGGGCGCTAAATTATTTGTTGAAACAATACGTCGATATTGTGTTCACCGATATTTTCATGGCCAACGGTGAAAGCTTGGAATTGCTGCGTGAACTTTACCGGCTAAAATTTTGTCCCCGGGTGGTGGCGATGAGCGGTGGTGAGCACGCCAGCATCCACGACCTGCTGCATGTCGCTGCATGCGAGCTGGATCGCCCCGGCGTGTTTCGAGCCCCTCGCGATGACAAAAGGGTGAAGGCGATTGGCCTCAGGATCTTTTGGCGCGGAGTGTAATTTCGGCGGATGTTTCCAGAAGGCGTCTCCGGTCTCGACGTGGGGGCGGGCTGGGCGTAAGGAATGCACAGTAACCCGGCAATGGCCGATCAATATCGAAACCGTCAGTCCTACTCCTATGACTATTATTATCTTTTTTCTCGTGCTCGCTATCGTGGCACTCGGCGCGTCGTTTGTGCTCACGCTGCCGGCAGCAGGCCGCATCGCGTTGTGGGTGCTGTCATTTTCTCTGTTTGTTTTCGGTCTCGTGGTAGGCTCGTCCGTGGTGGTGGATGAAAATCAGGTGGGTATCATCCATAAACAATTTTTCGGGAAGCCTCTTCCTACCGGACAAATCATCGCGCGCGAGGGCGAGATGGGGCCGCAGGCGGAAATTCTCGGGCCGGGCTGGCATTTCGGTTACTATCCTTTCACTTACACGGTGCGGGTGGATAATGTCATCAACGTGGCGCCGGGGCAGGCGGGTTTTGTGACCGCTCGCGATGGCCAGCCACTGCCCGAAAGTGAAATGTTTGCTCCGGCTTGGGAGAGCGCGCAGGACATGCTGAACCCGGTTACCTTCCTGGCGAAGGGCGGCCGTCGTGGCCCACAGACGACGATTCTCACGCCCGGTACCTATCGTTATAACACCGCGTTGCACGAGGTGACGCCGATTCCCGCGCTGCAAGTCGATGCGGGCACGGTCGCCGTGATCAAGAGCAACTCTGGCAAACCCTGGACCGACGCCGATGGGAAAGCCGATCTCGTGAACGGCGTGCCGCTCGTTCCGCGTAATCATCGCGGTGTCTGGGCGGAGCCGATTACGCCCGGCGGTTATTATCTGAACACACGCGCTTACATGCCGATCATTGTGAAGACGACGCAGCGCACTTATACCTACCAGGCGGCCAAATCGAGGCCAGCCGCCATGGCTCGCAATAAAGCAGCGAGTTCAGCTTCTGGCCCAGATGAAGATTGGTCCGTCTCGGTGCGTTCCAAGGATGGTTTCTCTTTTCCGGTCGATGTGCGCGTGGCTTGCGCCGTCGAAGCCAAGAATGCGCCGTACCTCGTCGCGCTGCTGGGCAATCCCGACAGTGTGGTGCAGGACGAGCAGGAGGACGAAAAACTCGAAGTCCTCGAAGCGCGGATCATTCTGCCTTCGGTTCGAGCTATTTTGCGCAATGTCGCGGAGACAATGAACGCTTTGGAATTCGTCAATCGCCGCAGCGAGATTGAGGCGATCGCCACGCAACGCATCACAGCCGAGCTCGCGCGGTATCGGGTGACTTGCGATGGTGTTTATGTGGGTAACATCCATCTCGATGCTACGGAGGCGGGCAAGAAATTGATCATGACGCAGACGGAGCGTGAAGTTGCGGTGAACCAGCAGAAACTTTACGACCAGCAAAAACAGGCGGAGGAATCCCGCGCCAAATTCGTCCGCGCGCAAGAAGAGGCCGAGCAGCAACGCCAGCTGGCTGCCGCTGAATACAAAGTGCGCATCGAAGGCGAGAATGCAAAATCGCAAATCGCCCGCGCGAAAGGCGAAGCTGAATCTCAAGTCATCATCGGCGAAGGTCGCGCGAAGGCTTACAAGCTGCTGGTCGAGACGCTCGGCCGCGATCAGGTCGCACAGCTCGAGATGCTCAAGCTCGTGGTTGAAGGCAAAGTACAGATCACGCCGCAGGTGATGGTGTCGGGCAGCAGCGGAGCGGGCACGATGGATGCACTCGCGGGCACGATCTTGCGCCAAGCGGTGCCGGCGCCCGTGCAGTCAACTCAGTCAGCAAAGTGAAACCGTTCCGATAGCAACCGGAGAATAATTCCATGCGCCTATTATTATTTGTATCTGCGTTCGGCATTTTGATCAGTCTGGCGGTGTTGATCATCGTCATCATCAAGTCGAAGAACGACGGCCAACCGCCGAAACTGAGGCCGTACAAGCGCGAGGATTAAGGGAGGTGCGGGGCCGCGACCTCTAAGAGCATTGTAGCCGCGGTCGCTGACCCCGGGTGTTTGGGCGACGTACGCAAGGTCCGGGATCAGCGACCCAGGCTACAAAGAAGGGAATATAGCGATGGTCTTTTTGTAGGAGCTTGCTTGCAGGCGACTCAGCATGTTTGCCTGCCTCGGGCTTCGTGTCGCCTGCAAGCAGGCTCCTACAAGTGATAAGCATGCTTTGCGGCACGCCCCACAAGCGGCGGCCCTACCCCTTCGATCTCAGCGCATGTAGGTTTGCCTCACCGTCGCTTTAACGCATTTTGGCGAAGGTTTTCGACAGGAGCTCGAGGTCGCTCGCGTTTTTGGTTTTCTCGCGGGTGTTCGTGATGAGCTTTTGTTCGAGAGCATTCTTCGTCGGACGATTCTTGTTCTCGTAATAGATGCCGAATTTGCCGGGCCAGGGGTCGAGCGCCAACTTGATGGCGGCGAGTTCGTCGGCCGGATCGTGGCGGGCGGCGTCTTCCGGAGAACCATCGTTCTTCTTGAGATCGATGGTCTGGAAAGCACCGCCTTTACGTGGGACGGAGGAGTCAAATGCGCCTTCGAAAAACTCGACGCACTCGGAGAGGATTTCGACGACAGAGAAGCCGTCGTGGTTGGCGGCGCGGAGCATCATGTCGACCATGTGGTTGACCTGCGTGGCGTGACTGCGGGCGACGAAGGTGGCACCACTGTTGATGAGCGTGCGCATCGGATTGATCGGTTGATCGAATGCGCCCCACGGATCGGTCTTGGATTTGAAACCGATGGGGGAAGTGGGCGAGGTCTGTTTTTTCGTCAGGCCGTAAACGGAATTGTCCATGATGACGTAGGTCATGCGCGGATTTTTGCGGGCGGTGTGGACGAGGTGATTGCCGCCAATGGAGAAACCGTCGCCGTCGCCGCCGAAGACGAAGACGTGAACGTCATCGCGACCTAGGCTGATGCCGGCGGCGAAGGGCAGGGAGCGACCGTGAATGTAGTGGCCGCCGTGGGTATTGACGAAATAGGGGAAGCGCGAGGAGCAGCCGATGCCGGCGAAGGTGACGATCTTTTCCTGCGGGTAATTCAGTTTCTCGAGAACTTTGTAGAAGGAGGCGAGCACGGCGAAATCGCCGCAACCGGGGCACCACGTGGGGTGATCAGCGGTGAGGGCTTTCTTGGTGAGCGGGGCGCGTGGGGTGTCGGCGGCTACAGGTGGGAGCAGAGGAGGAGTGGCGGTGGCGGACATAAAATTTTCGATTTTGGATTCTTGATTTTCGATTGGGGAAGGGACGGATCTTTATCTGGCAGGTCGTCCGTGGTTGGGGCGGCCCGCCTTCGCCTGTTAGGCTACGGCGCGGCTCACATCAGCGGGCAGAGGCGAGAATACTGTGCTGGCGCATGCCGGCGGTGGTGTCGGCGAGGCCGATGTGTTGGGCGACGCGTTCGACGATCTCGCTGACTTTGTAGGTGAGGCCGTCTGTCTTGTTGATGCTGGTGATGGCGGGATTGCAGTAACGCGCGCGCAAGAGAGTCGCGAGTTGGCCGTAACCGTAGAGACCTTCGTCGTTGATCTCGACGACGAGGATGTGCTTGAAGCCGGCGATAGTTTTCTCGATGCCGGGTGCGAAGGGATGAATGTGGCGGATTTGCATGTGTCCGACTTTGACGCCGGCACCACGGAGACGGGTCATCGCTTCGCGGATGGGGCCGTAGGTGCAACCCCAGCCGATCAGTAGCACGTCACCGGATTCGTCGCCGGCGAGTTCGGGGGCGGGCAGGGTGGCGGCGAGGGCTTTGATTTTATCGCGGCGCTTGGCCGTCATTTTCGTGTGCAGGGCGGGATTTGCGGTCGGGTGGCCCATCTCGTCGTGTTCGAGGCCGGTGACGGTGGGATATTTACCCGAGTTGATACGGGCACCAGGAGGGGCGTGCTGAGTGATTTGATCGATCGGATATGGTTTGTAGGTCGCATCGCGCGGGGTTAGGTCGGGTTTAATTTCGACCATCAGGTTGGCGAGATCGGGTTCATCAAACGCTTCGATGCGGGTGCCGATAGCTTGGTCAGTAAGGATGAGTACGGGTGTGCTATATTGGCGGGCAATGCGACCGGCCTCGAGCGCGAGATGGAAACAGTCTTCGACGTTTTTCGGGGCGAGGACGACGCGGGGGCAATCGCCATGGGAACCGTAGATGGCTTGGAGGAGATCGCTCTGTTCAATGTTGGTTGGCATGCCGGTGGAAGGGCCGCCGCGCTGAACGTTGATGACGATGAGCGGCATCTCCGCCATGGTGGCCCAGCCGAGCGCTTCCATTTTGAGGGAGAGACCGGGGCCGGAACTGCCGGTCATGGCGAGGTGGCCACTGTAGGCGAAACCGAGAGCAGTGGAAATGGCGGCAATCTCGTCTTCCGTCTGCACAAAAATGCCGCCGTATTTGGGCAGTTCGGTGCGGAGGGTTTCCATGATGGAGGACCAAGGCGTGATCGGATAGCCGGCGCCGTAGCGTACGCCGGCGGCGAGCAGGCCGTAAGCGAGGGCGGAGTTGCCGTCGGTGGTGACTTGCGGGCGTGCGCCGGTGGCAGGGACAGGTTTCTCCAGACGGTAAAGGCAGCTGCGGAGATTTTCGGCAGGATAGGCGTAGCCGGCGTCGAAGGCGAGTAGGGCGTTGCGGACGATGTCTTCGTTTTTGCCGCCGAAGCGTTCTTTGATGAGTTGGTTGAGCTTCGGTACATCGAGATCGAACATGCGGGAGAGCAGGCCGAGTACGTAGATGTTTTTTCCTTTTTCTTTGGCGGAACCGCCGACGGCCTCGACGGTGGCGCTCGTCATGGGAACGCCTACGGCGGTGATTTCTTTGTCGTTGGGATTAGGCGTGACGTGATCGCTATCGTAGAGCAGCACGCCGCCGGGGCGCAGGGAAGAGCGATGGCTTTCGTAGCTGTGTTGATAAAAAGTCACGAGCACATCGGCGCGGTCGCCGGCGGACAGGATTTCGCCGGAGCCCATGCGGACTTGAAAAATCGAGGGACCGCCGGAGATAGTCGAGGGGATGGTCATATAGGTCATGACCTCCTGATCGGAGCGGCCGGCGAGACGGGCGAGAAAGCCGCCGATGGCTTGAATGCCGTCTTGGGAATTTCCGGCGAGGCGAATGACGACATCCGGAATAGTGGTGGTCGAGGCGGAACCGGAAGAATCGCCAGACGCGGGAGAAGGAGGACTGATCATGATTAAAGAAGAGGCTGAACCGCGGACATGGGGTAGTTGCGGTTGGAATAAGTTGGGACGCTTTGGGTGTGATTGCCAGCTCTGGTTCGGACGGAATCTTGGTTATCAGGTTCGGTGGATAAACTGATACTGTGTTTTCCTGATATTAGAATTACTTTACACGGATTGACCCTTATTTTTGCGGAAATTTCTTTGGTTTGGCCGCTGAGACTGAGGAGACCATTCCCTATCAGGTGCTTTGGTGGGTGGTGGGCGCGGAGGTGTCGGATGCAATTGTAAGAAAATATCTGTCGTGAAGTCCGGGCTAAATCTTGGTTCAGGAAGACCGATATACAGCATTGGTGCCAGCGATTACATCCTTCGCCGTCATCGCAATAAATGACCAAGCCAGATCCAGTCGTAATTCAGGAACTCCCGGTGATTCAGAAAATCATTTCGGACGAGACTTGGTTGGAAGGTGAACGTCGCGGCGGCTACGTATCGCAGGAGGATCCCGTGGTGCGGGAACGAGTTTGTGATGTGGTGCTGACGATCGGGGAAAGACTGCGTCAGATGCTGCAGGGTGAAAATGCCGTGTAACCCTGTCCGATCAGCGTGAGTGATCACCCTTCGAATAGTTGACGGTTTGTGAGGCGTCGGCGGGTTTTCCCTATTGGGCTGACAATCATTCCGGAGCAATGGATGTGTGACACGGGGCGTTTCCGGTTCGCTGGTTCACGTTAAATATTTTCGAAAATAAATTCTGCTCAGAGCGTGAAGGGATGAGGGCACGTGGTGGTGTTATGCTGAGTAATCCATTATTCTTATGAAAACATTATCTCAGTTATTCGTACTCATATCACTCGCGGTCGCTGCTCAGGCAGTTGCTGCTTTCGAATCGGCCAAGCTCGATCCGAACAATGTAATGCCCCAATTTCCTCTTCCTATGGAGGTGGCCGGAATCACGCGCGGCAGTCTGGTGGTCGCCGTCAGTTTTGGGACGGAAGGCATCGCGACCGACTCGCTCGTGTTGGGCTACACCAACGCCTCACTGATTCGTCCCAGTATGGAGGCATTGAAGCAATGGAAGGTTGCTCCTGCTCGTCTTGATGGAGAGGCCGTGCCAGTGCAAATGGTGCTGACTTTTAACTACACGCTCGAAGGCGCGGTGATTTCTTCCAATATCGTGAACCATTTTTTCTTCGATCATTTTGAAAACATGGGTGACGGCCGATTTGTCTATCAGATTCAACCGGCCAATGGAGTTGATCGCGCCCCGGTATTGCGGAACTCCGTAAAACCAAAATATGCCAAAGCCGCAGAGAAGGCGGGCATCAACGGCAAGGTGCAGGTCGACTTCTATATTGATGAGACTGGCACGGTGCGGATGCCGTCCGTCAGATCGGAGGCACATCCTTATCTGGCTGAGCAGGCGGTGGCGGCGGTGCGGGAGTGGAAATTTGAGCCCGTGACAGACCACGGCCGTCCGGTACTGGTGGCTGTTTCGCAGGAATTTAATTTCGACGGTAGCAAGTAAACTATTCGTCGAAGGTATGCAGGTGTTAGCACGACGCCGGTCCGCTAGGACCGGCGTTTGCGCGTCATCCGGCTACTGTGCGGCGGCGTACAACCGATCGAGCAGTTCCATGTTCCGCAGAGTTTCTTCGACGGTGAGCATCGGTGGGCGCTGCTGGAGAATCGCCTCGGCAAAATCTTCGACCTGCAAACGGTAGCGGTCACTTTCCGGTATTGGAATATTTTCTTTCAGTTCACCCAGAGTCAACGTGAGTGGCCCTTCATTGCCGAGAAAAGTCAGTGGAATTTCCAGCACGCCTTTGGTTCCGATGATTTCGGAGTACATGCGGAAGTGGGCGTTGAAGCCGCTATGCAGTGCGGCCACCACTCCGCCGGGATAACGGATGAGGGCGGAGAAAATTTCATCCACGCCGTTTTCTTGTACGCATTGGACGGAAATCGATTCGGCGCGGGGGCCATGGCCCGGTGCACTGCGGGTGATCTCGTCCAGCACCAGACCGGCGAAATTCACCGGGTAGCTGCCGACATCATAGAGCGACCCACCGCCGAGACCCGCGACTCGACGCACATCGCCCGGCCGGTTGAGCAAGAAACGGAATTGCGAGTGGATGAATTTGATTTCGCCCAGTTTTCCGCTGCGGATTATTTCGCGCACCTTGGCCGTACGGGCGGAGTAGCGATACATGAATGCTTCCATAAAAACCACCCCATTGGCCCGACACGCAGCGATCATCTCGCGACATTCAACCGCATTTAACGCGATGGGTTTTTCGCATAGCACGTGTTTGCCCTGCTCGGCGGCCTTAATCGTCCACTCTTTGTGCAGCGAATTGGGTAGTGGATTGTAGATGGCGTCCACCTCCGGATCGCGCACGAGTGCCTCGTAGCTGTCGTGGAGATGCGGCGGGTTAAGCTTAGCCCGACAGTCGGCGAGTTTGGCGGCGTCGCGCGAAGCGAGGGCATGAAAGACCCCGTTGGTGGAACGTTGGATCGCTGGGAGAACCTCTTTTTGGGCGATGCGCGCCCAACCGAGTACGCCCCAGCGGATTTTTGGATTCTTGGCCGACATGGGTTCATTGATACTCACTTGGGTAATAAAAGCCACCGGACTTTCGCGGAATTTGAGCCGCCCGTCCGACTGTTTTGCCGAATGCGGAAACCCGGCTTGCTTGCCGGCGTGGCGCGGCTCAAGTTGTCCGGCTGCTCATGGCTTCCCTGCTTACATTACTCGACCTCACACTCCACTTTGGTGGCCCCGCGATCTTGGAAAAGGTCAACTTCCAGATCGATGCGGGCGAACGCGTCTGCTTGCTCGGGCGCAACGGCGCAGGGAAATCCACCCTGATGAAGCTCATCGCCGGCGAGATGAAACCGGACTCCGGCGACGTGTTTCGGCCGCCCGGTGCGGTTTACACCCGGCTCACCCAGGAAGTCCCGACCGACCTTGCCGGCACGGTGCACGATATTGTTTATAGCGGACTGCGCCCGAATCACGATCACCACGAGGAAGATTGGGAGCGCGACGTGCGCGTGGAGGATCTCATCACCGCCATCCGTCTGCCGGCGAATCAGGAATTTTCTGCGCTCTCCGGCGGGTTAAAGCGCCGCGCGTTGTTGGCTCGGGCGCTCGCAGGCCAGCCAGATCTGCTCCTGCTTGACGAGCCAACGAACCATCTTGATCTCGAATCTATCATGTGGCTGGAGGAATTCCTTTTGGAAAAAAAGCCCACGCTTTTCTTCGTCACGCATGATCGCGCCTTTCTGCGGCGGATTTCCACTCGCATCGTTGAACTCGATCGTGGTCGGCTCGCGGGCTGGGCTTGTGATTACGATACGTATCTCGTCCGCAAGCAAGAGGTGCTCGAAGCCGAGGAAAAACAACGCGCCGCCTTCGATAAGAAACTGGCGCAGGAAGAAGAATGGATTCGCCGCGGGGTGAGAGCCCAACGCTCGCGCGCGTCCGCCCGCATCCATGCCTTGCATGACATGCGAGCGGCGGCCCGCGCCCGCCGTGACCGCACGGGCAATGCCACGATGAAAGTTACAGAAGCCGAACGCTCAGGCGTGAAAGTAGTCGAAGTCGAAAATATGAGCTATGCGTGGGCTGATGGCCGGACGCTCGTAAAGAATTTCTCCACCATTATTCAGCGCGGAGAAAAAATCGGCATCCTTGGCCCGAACGGTGCAGGCAAAACGACGCTCATTAAACTCCTGCTCGGTCAACTGGCACCCACTTCCGGTTCCATCAAGCACGGCACCAATATGGAAGTGGTTTATTTCGACCAACTCCGCGCGCAGATCGACGATGATAAAAGCGTGGCCGATAATATCGCGAATGGCAACGAGACCGTCACGATCGACGGTCGTAC
>JANYCF010000183.1 GCA_025360455.1 Opitutaceae bacterium
CAGCGGTCCCGCCCTACCAATGGCGTCTTTTAAACGCCCCCTTCGCCTCCTTCACGAGACAATTGGAGAAAGGAAAACGCGTCCGGAGGCCACGCTCTCCACCTACGAATTATTTCTTCACGACGGCCGGAGCTCCGGCATACACCGTTTGCGAGGGGAAGGCGAAGGCGAGGCCACGGGCTTCGACGACACGCATGAACGCGAGATTCAAGCGCTGGCGCAACGCCATGTGTTTGGCGAAATCGGCATCCTTCGCCACGTAAACCACCCAGAGATCGAGCGATGACGCGCTGAAGTCGCGGAAGTAGACATGCACCGAAGAGGCATCAACCTCCGGCTCGCGTTCGATGAGCTGCCGAATTTCCTGCACGATGGCTTCCATCTGCGCCGACGTGGTATCGTAGGTCAGGCCGAGGACCTGTTCGACGCGGCGGGCAGTGAAGCGCGAGAGGTTGGTGATGGCTTCCGACGCCACGCTTTTGTTGGGAATGACGACGAGTGATTTATCGGCGAGCCTGAGTTTCGTGGAACGCAGACCAATGTCCTCCACTACACCGGTATTCGCGCCGATCTTCACGTTTTCACCGATTTTAAAGGGCTGATCGATGGCCACCACGACCGAACCGAACAGGTTGGCGATGGTGTCCTGGGCCGCGAGGGCGAAGGCCAAGCCGCCGATACCCAGACCCTGCAAAATCGTTGAAACGTTATAGCCCAGACTTTGCACGGTCAGCAGCACTCCCATCACCACGAAGAGCGCGACCAACGACTTCTTAATCCAAGGCATGAATGCCGCCACGCTCATTTGTTTTTCCACCGCAATCTCGTGGGCATGATCCAGGATGGCGTTAAAGGCGCGCAGCAATCCCCAGAAAATCACGAGCGAAAACGCGACCGTCGAACCGTAGCCGGTCACGCGGTCGCTCACCTCGGAAAGCTTCAGCACTTTTAGCGCGCTAAAAATGCCCACGAGCATGATGAAGGTTGCCACCGGCTGTTCCATCGCGGGAAATAATTTGTCGTCGAGCGTCGTCTCGGTCTTGGCGGCAAATTTTTTCAGCTGATTGAAGATGATCGTCGTCATCACGCGCCGAAGTAACACGGCGACCACGAGAAAAAGAGCCGCGATGCCGTAATGCACCATGGTGTTGTCATTGCTGCGCACATCAAACCGCTCCAGCACGCTGTCCACCATGTGTTCCAATATATCAGGGGGCCGCGGGGCCGCATGGGTCGCGGTGACGGCAGCGGCTGCCGTGGTTGTGTTAGCTTGTTGCGCCGCCTCGGCGGTTTGATCGGTGGCCCGGGCGGTCAAGGCGAGGCCAAGCAACAGGAATGTATGGAAAAGAGGGCGCAAATTCATAGGATGAACCGCCCTTCGAAAAGCTTCCTGCCAAGCTTGTCAACTGCGCAACGCGTCACGCTTTCGGCTGTGACTGCGGCCGACGTTGCCAAGCCAAGGCGAGGAGAATCACCCCGATCGCCAGCACTCCTTCAACCGTATGAATGAGCCATGGTTCGGGATGAAATGTTTCGGCGATCAACCGGTCCGTCATGATCATTTCTCCTCCTACTTTGCCCAAAATTGCCGAGCCCACATAGATAATGGCGCGGTAGCGGTCCATGAGTTTTGACAGCAGATTACTCGTGAAAACGACCAGCGGAATACTCAGGCCCAAGCCAAAAAGCATGAGGCCAAAGTTATTTTTTGATGCACCGGCCACCGCGAGCACGTTGTCGACCGACATGGTGATATCCGCCACCAAAATCAACCACACCGCCTGCCAGAGGCTGCGCGCCTCTTTCCCCTGAGCCTTTTCGCCGGTGTTATCGAGCAGCAGTTTGACCGCGATCCAAAGGATGAGCACCCCGCCGACCAATTTGATGTAGTTGATGGCCAAGAGTTGTGCGGCCACGAAAGTCAGTCCCACCCGCAAGGCCACGGCCACGCCCGAACCCAGGGCAATGCCCATGAACCGCTGCTTCGGTGGCAAGGTGCGCACCGCCAGGGCAATGACCACGGCATTGTCTCCGGCCAACACGATATCAATCCACACGATATAGAAAATCGCCATGAACCACTGCCACGGTGTATGCAGGTCCGCAATATTTAGCTCAGTGGAAGCGACAAGGTAATTCATGGGGACGGATATGGATGTATGTGCCCAGCCGTAGTGCCGTCAATGCGAACTGGACGGAGCGAGGACGGGGAGCACATCTCAGTTTATGGCACGAGAGACGTGCTTCTTCGTAGGTTGCGAGCTTGCCTCGCAACGTGGCGCGGCAAGCGCGCCACCTACATTACCGTCCCTTCAAATCATTTCTAAAAATAAAAACCGCCGGGGCCCGTAAACGGACTCCCGGCGGTCTTGCCCGC
>JANYCF010000185.1 GCA_025360455.1 Opitutaceae bacterium
TGGAGGGACGGTCTCCCGACCGTCCGCGGCCCGTCGGGAGACGGGCCCTCCAAGTTAATTTGGCGACAGCAGCTTCATGAAAATTTCCGGCAAACAATCGCTCGCCGCTCACGCCGCCCGCACGGTGCAACGCCGGCGCGCGAGCATCGCGACGGCGGACGAGCGCGACGATCTTGCCGTGGAGGAACCTTTGGAAATTCGCGTCGAGGGCCGGCCGGTGGCGGTCACGATGCGCACGCCCGGTCACGACGAAGAACTGGCGGCGGGATTTTTGATTACGGAAGGAGTGATCGCGCGCCGCGACGACTTGAAGTCGATTGCTCCTGTGGTCACGAAGGGCAGGGCAGAGCCAAACATCCTCGATGTGAAACTCGCCCGGCCGGAGTCGGTGGATTTCGGGCGGTTGACGCGGCATGTTTTCACCACGAGCAGCTGCGGCCTGTGCGGCAAGGCGACCATCGCCGCCGTGCAGGCGCGTTGTCCTGCCCTCGGACCGGACGAGGGGCCGCAGGTGACGGCCAAGGTCCTGGCCCAGCTGCCGGGCAAGCTCGGAGCGGCACAATCAACCTTTCAACTCACCGGCGGATTGCATGCGGCGGGGATTTTTTCCGCCGACGGCAAACTGCTCGTGTTGCGGGAAGACGTGGGCCGGCACAATGCCGTCGACAAGGTGCTGGGTCATATGCTGCTCTCCGGCAAAATTGATCCGGCGGAAGTGGTGCTGCTGGTCAGCGGCCGGGTGGCCTTTGAGATCGTCCAAAAAGCACTCGCGGCCCGGATCGCGATCATCGCGGCGATTTCGGCCCCAACTACGCTTGCGGTGGATTTTGCTCGGACGAATGGTCAGACCTTGGTCGGCTTTTTGCGAAAAGGCCGGATGAATATCTATGCCGGCGCAGATCGGATTGAAGGGTAGGCGAACCCTCCGGGTTAGCCGCGAATTTCGGACGGCCCAGCGGTCCGTCCCTACCTCAGAAAGACAATTCCTGCTCTGTCTTGTTTGTGCCAAACTGGCGACGAACTCCACGCTTATGCCCTAAAAGTGGGACATTGAGGCCCAACTAAACCAAATTTTCATGGCCCTTATTTCGCCTGTAAAACTTTAATCGCTTGGAAATCATAGATTAAAATCGAGTTTCGGAAAGGGGCACATGCCTTGCTGAACCTGACTCATGAGCAAGATTCTCGGCATTGATCTAGGCACCACCAATTCCTGTATGTCCATCATGGAGGGCGGCGAGCCCGTCGTGATCCCGAACGCTGAAGGCGCACGCACGACGCCGTCAGTGGTCGCCTTCACCAAGACAGGCGAACGCGTCGTCGGCCAGGCCGCCAAGCGCCAAGCCGTGACGAATCCGAAGAACACCGTTTTTTCCGCCAAGCGTCTGATCGGTCGCAAATTCACCGAAGTCAGCGAAGAGGCGAAGAACCTCCCTTACAAAGTGGTCGCCGGCAAAAACGGTGACGCCTACATCGAAGTTCAAGTCGGCGACAAGACCGAGCAATTTGCTCCCCAACAAATCGCCGCCTTCGTACTAGGAAAATTGAAGGCCGATGCCGAAGCTTATCTCGGCGAGAAGATCGCCCAGGCCGTCATCACGGTCCCCGCTTATTTTAACGACGCGCAGCGTCAGGCCACCAAAGACGCTGGCAAGATCGCCGGTCTCGAAGTTCTCCGCATCATCAACGAGCCCACGGCCGCCTCGCTCGCCTACGGTCTCGACAAAAAGAAGGACGAGAAGATCGCCGTGTTCGATTTGGGCGGCGGTACCTTTGACGTTTCCATTCTCGAAATCGGCGACGGCGTGTTCGAGGTGAAGGCCACCAACGGTGACACCCATCTCGGCGGCGACAACTGGGACGACACCATCATCGGCTGGCTCGTCGACTCCTTCAAAAAGGAAAACGGCATCGACCTCCGCAAGGATCCGATGGCCCTCCAGCGTCTGAAGGAAGAGGCGGAGAAAGCCAAGATCGCGCTCTCTTCGGCCACGACCTACGACATCAATCTCCCGTTCATCACCGCCGACGCTTCCGGCCCGAAGCATTTGAATCTCCAGCTTACCCGCGCGAAGATGGAGCAGATTTGCGAAGCGCTCTTCGAGCGTTGCATCCAACCTTTCAAAAACTGTTTGAAAGACTCCGGTATCGCCTCCGACAAAATTGATGAGCTCGTCCTTGTCGGTGGTATGACGCGCATGCCACGGGTCGTCGATATTGCCAAGAATCTCGGTGGCAAACCGCCGCATCAAGGCGTGAATCCTGACGAAGTCGTTGCCATCGGCGCGGCCATTCAAGGCGGCGTGTTGAAGGGCGACGTGCGCGATGTGCTTCTGCTCGACGTGAGCCCGCTCACTCTCGGCATCATGACGGCCGGCGACATCGCCACGCCGATGATCCCGCGCAACACCACGATTCCAACCAAGAAGACGCAGACTTTCTCCACCTACAGCGATAATCAACCCGGGGTTGAAATCGTCGTCCTTCAGGGCGAACGCCCGATGGCCCGCGACAACAAAAATCTCGGCACCTTCAAGCTCGACGGCATTCCGCCGGCTCCCCGCGGCACGCCGCAGATCGAGGTCACCTTCGACATCGACGCCAACGGCATTCTCCACGTCTCCGCCAAGGATCTTGGCACGGGCAAGGAACAGAAGATCACCATCCAAGGTTCGTCCGGCCTTTCGAAGGAAGAGGTCGAGAAGATGACCAAGGAAGCCGAACTCAACGCCGCCGAAGACGCCAAGCGCAAGGAAGCGGTCGAAGCCAAGAACCAGCTCGACTCCACGATCTACCAGCTCGAAAAGACCATCAAGGACGCGGGCGAAAAACTTCCCGCCGAATTGAAGGGCAAGATGGAAGCAGCCATCGTCGACGCCAAGAAGGAGCTCGAGTCCAACGATCCGGCCAAGATGAAAGCCGCTTTGGAAAGCCTCCAGAAACTCGGCGCCGAACTCTACCAGCAGACCGCCGCTGCCGGTGCCGCCGGTCCTGATGCAGGTCAGCCCGACGCCGGTGCCGCCGATGCCGGTGGTCCGGCCCCCGAGCCGAAGAAGGCCAAGAAAGTCGAAGGCAAGGTCGTCGATGCCGACGTCGAGATTGTCGACGAGGAAAAGAAGTGAATTTCATTGTAGGGCCGGCCCTCGTGGCCGTGCCGCTCCGCGAAACCAATCGTTCCATTAAACAACTCTTGCAGGGCCGGCCCTTGTGGCCGTGCCGCTTTTGAATCCCTTTTTAACCCACAACCATAACTTTAACCCACAACCCACTAAACCAACATGGCAAAAGTGAATATCAAACCCATCGGTGATCGCGTGCTCGTGCAGCACATCGAGGAAAAAGAACAAGTTCGCGGCGGAATCATCATTCCGGACAGCGCTAAAGAAAAACCGCAGGAGGCCAAAGTCATTGCCCTCGGCACCGGCAAAAAGGATGAAAACGGCAAGGTCACGCCCTTCGAAGTGAAGGTCGGCGACAAGGTCCTTATCTCCAAATATGGCGGTACCGAAGTGAAGATCGACGGTGAGAAATTCACCCTCGTTCGCGAAGACGACATCCTCGGAGTCATCGCCTGAGTGGTCTCATCCCGAGATCCCAGACCCAAAATCAAAAACTCAAAATAATTTACTACTATGGCAGCTAAACAACTCCTGTTCGACGAGGCCGCTCGTCAAAAGGTTCTCCGTGGCGTCGAGATTCTCTCCCGCGCCGTCAAAGTCACGCTTGGGCCGAAGGGCCGCAATGTCGTGATCGACAAAAAATTCGGTTCCCCAACCGTCACCAAGGACGGCGTCACCGTCGCCAAGGAAGTCGAGCTTCCCGACCCGTACGAGAACATGGGCGCCCAGATGGTCAAGGAAGTCGCTTCCAAGACCTCCGACAGCGCCGGCGACGGTACCACCACCGCCACCGTGCTCGCCGAGGGCATCTATCGCGAAGGCCTGAAGAACGTCACCGCCGGCGCCAACCCGGTTTACCTGAAGCGCGGTATCGACAAGGCTGTTGAAGCCGCCGTCGCCGAGCTCGCCCGTGTTTCCAAGAAGGTCAATGACCGCGAGGAAATCCGCCAGGTCGCCACCGTCTCCGCCAACTGGGACTCCACCATCGGTGATATCATCGCCGATGCCATGGACAAGGTCGGCAAGGACGGCACCATCACCGTCGAAGAGGCCAAGTCCATCGAGACCACCCTCGACGTCGTTGAAGGCATGCAGTTCGACAAGGGTTACCTCTCGCCGTACTTCGTCACCAACGCAGAGAGCCAGGAAGTCGTCCTCGAGGACTGCCATGTGCTCATCCACGAGAAGAAGATCAGCAACCTGCAGGAAATGCTCCCGCTGCTCCAGACCGTCGCCAAGAGCGGCAAGCCTCTCCTGATTATCGCGGAAGAAGTCGAAGGCGAAGCCCTCGCGGCTCTCGTGGTGAACAAGATCCGTGGCACGCTCAATGTGTGCGCTGTCAAGGCCCCCGGCTTTGGCGACCGCCGCAAGGCCATGCTCGAAGACATCGCTGTCCTCACCGGCGGCAAATGCATCACCGAAGATCTCGGCCTCAAGCTCGAGAACCTCACCATTGCCGATCTCGGCAAGGCCAAGCGCATCACCGTCGACAAGGAGAACACCACTATTGTTAACGGCGGCGGCAAAGCGGCTGACATCCAGGGCCGCGTCAAGCAGCTCCGCCGTCAGATCGACGAAACCACTTCCGACTATGATCGCGAGAAGCTCCAGGAGCGTCTCGCCAAGCTGGCCGGCGGTATCGCCGTCATCAACGTCGGTGCCTCCACCGAAGTTGAGATGAAGGAAAAGAAAGCCCGCGTCGAAGACGCGCTGCACGCCACCCGCGCTGCAGTGGAAGAGGGCATCGTCGCCGGCGGCGGCGTCGCCCTGCTCCGCACCATCAAGGCCATCGAAGCCCTCAAGCTGGAAGGCGACGAGGCTTTCGGCGCCCAGATCGTGCGTCGCGCCATCGAGCACCCCATCCGCATGCTCTGCACCAATGCAGGCGTCGACGGTGGCGTGGTCGTCAAGGAAGTCCTCGCGAGCAAGGGTAACATCGGTTACAACGTTGCCACCGACAAATACGAAGATCTCGTCAAGGCCGGCGTGGTTGACCCGACGAAGGTCACCCGCACCGCGCTGCAGAACGCAGCCTCGATTGCAGGTCTTTTGCTCACCACCGAGTGCATGATCACCGAGATCCCGGACAAGTCACCGGCTCCAGCAGGTGGCGGCCACGGCGGCGGCGGCATGGGCGGCATGGACTACTAAGTCCAATGACG
>JANYCF010000198.1 GCA_025360455.1 Opitutaceae bacterium
CCTCCGCGTTGAAAATGTCTGGTCGCCTACAAATCACGCACTCGTTGCGCGGCGCGCACGCAACCTACGTGGCGGCACGGCGGCAAGCGCCGGCCCTACGATTTGATTGGCGTTTATTCGTGTTCATCCGCGGAAAACCTCAAACCCAGCTTTCAGGCTTCCGCCACGCTACGTGGTCAGGCGTGGACCAGGAGCGATGTGCGGCTCATCTCCACAAAATGATTCTTGTCCATGGCCGCTTCAATCGCGGGCAGGTTCGCGGCAAAGAGCGACCAAAGGCTGTCATTTCCAATGTTGCCGGTGGAGATCAGCAGCAGCTTGGGTGGCAGGCGGCGCAGCCAGAATGAGGCGACAAAATCTGCGTCCTTGGTCACCATGACTCTGGATTCGCGCAAAGCCAGAGCCATCAGTTCGTCGTCCGACGTACGATTGCCCAACGGAAGATCAAAGGCGTGAATGGTATCATGACCCGCCGACGCCAGTTCGTGCGCCAGCCGGCGGGGAAGTTGGGCGTCGATCAACAGTTTCACACGGCCAGAGGCTCGATCCGTTGCACACGACTGAGACGCGCGGCGTAGGCATATACCGCCAGCAGATCATCGGGTTCCAGATCAGGATAATCAGCCAACACCTGACTCGCAGTCATGCCGCCACTCAGCAGCTCCAGCAATAACTCCACCGGATAACGCAAGCCGCGGATGCAAGGTTTCCCGTGGCAAATCTGGGGATCGATGGTGATCCGGCGGAGGAGGTCGGCGGCTGGCATGTGGGCAATGTGGTGCGATCCATCGTCAGTAGCAAGCGCGGGAATAGGTGACAAATTAGGTTTTGGGCTAAGGTTCGGCTCTCTTCGTTCTCCGCGCTCTCCGCGTCCTCCGCGTTGAAAATGTCTGGTCGCCTGCCCTTCGACAGGCTCAGGGCCTGATGGTAAACAGGCTCCTACCTCAAGACCACACACTCGTGGCGCGGCGAGCACGCAACCTACGGATCGGCACGGCGGCGACGAGTGTGTCGTCTTTCTCTCCCTGTGCGCACCGTTACCACTTGCCTGCATTAACTGCATCGCTAGCTTCACCCCATGCCAGTCACCACCAGCCTCGCCGCTCAGTTGCGCCGGTTGTCCGCCCGCGAAAAGGCTGCCGTTGCCGATCACCTCTGGCGACAGGCAGAAACCAAGCTCGGACCAACCTCCGCCCAGCTTGACACCCTCAACTCCCGGGCCGCCTCAGCGCTCGCGCATCCGCATAAATTGAAACCAGCGGGTGACGCCGTGCGCCGATTGCGGCGATGAAGTCCTTTCGAGAAGCCGAAGGTTATGCGGCTGATCTGCAGTCGGCCTACGATTATTATCGGACTTACAGCGAGGGCGCCGCAGAGCGGTTTTTGACCGCCTATTCCCGCGCTACAAAATTCATCGAGCAATCCCCGCTAGCCTGCCGTCTCCGGCGTCATGGTTGGCGGCAGATGATCCATTCCGGGCCACCCCAATTTTTCTATATTCTACAAGGAACTACCCTTCTGCTGGCTTTATGCCGGAGTCATCCCGGCGGTTCGCGATCCCGATGTAATCCAAGCCCGCCTACTCATCCGGGAAATCGGTGAAGAGGAACCATAACCAGAAACCTCACGTTGCGCGGCGAGCGCGCAACCGACCAAGCGGCACGGCGACAAGCGCCGGCCCTACATAAATCATCCTCTGGTTTCAGATTTTCCCCTCTGTGCCCCTCTGGTTTTTCTCTGTGTCGCGGATCGGGTCCGAAGGATCGCCTGCCCTTCGACATGCTCTGGGCCTGATGGCAAACAGGCTCCTCCCTCAAGACGACGCACTCGTTGCGCGGCGAGCACGCAACCTACAGAGCGGCACGGCGGCAAGCGCCAGCCCTGCTACAAATTCCAATTCGCGTTCATTGGCGTCCATTCGCGGTTACCCTTTTCTCCCCCTTGCATTGGCGGACTTTCCACCTAGCGTTCACGCTTCCTATGAAATTTCGCTCCTTCGGCAAACACGGATTCAACTGCTCGGAAATCGGCTTCGGGGCCTGGGCCATCGGCGGCTCGTGGGGCGCGCAAGCCGACACCGACTCGCTCGCCACCTTGCACGCCGCGCTCGACCGGGGCGTCAACTTCATCGATACCGCCGCCGGCTATGGCAATGGCCGCAGCGAACGCCTCATCGGCCAGGTTCTCCGCGAACGCGCCGCCGCCGGAAAGAAAGAAAACATCTTTGTCGCCACCAAGACTCCTCCCGCCGACGGCATCTGGCCGCCCTCGCCCTATTGCAAGGCGGATGAGCGTTACTCGGAAAAGTACCTGCGCGAAAACATCGCCACCCGACTCGACTGCCTCGGCACCAAGAAAATCGATCTCCTCCAACTCCACACCTGGACTCGCGCCTGGAACAAGAACCCGACCCCGTTCAAAGTTCTCCGCCAACTTCAGCGCGAAGGCCTCATCGGACTTATCGGGGTCTCGACGCCGGAGTTCGACCAGAACAGCGTGATCGACCTGATGCGCGGCGGCTGGGTCGACAGCGTTCAAGTGATCTACAATCTCTTCGACCAGGAACCGGCCGCCGAGTTGCTCGACGTGGCGCAGGAATGCGGCGTGGGAATCATCGTACGCGTGGCGTTTGATGAAGGTGCGCTCACCGGCAAGTTCACGCCCGAAACCAAGTTCGCGCCGGATGATTTCCGCGCCGGTTATTTTCAAGGCGATCGCATGAGCCGGGCCGTCGCCCACGCCGAAGAAATCAAAAAGGATCTCGCCGGCACCGGCTACACACTGGCGCAGGCCGCGCTGAAATTCGTGCTCGCCCACCCCGCGGTGTCGACGGTGATCCCCGGCATGCGCACGGTTGCGCAAGCCGAGGCGAATTGCGGAGTGAGCGAATTGCCGGCCATGCCCACCACGCTATTGGAAAAACTCCACCGCCACAACTGGCGCCGCGGGGTGTGGTATGGTGGGAAGTGAAAGTGATTCTATGATCGACGTAGCGCAGGCATCTTTGCCTGCCGTCGAGAAGAGGCAGGCTGGAAGCCTGCGCTACGCGCGGGGCTGGCGGTGAACCGCAGTCGCGGGCAAACCCGCTCCCCCAACAGCGCCTGCGTTCGGCCACCTGATTCCCGCCTACCCCAGCGGCATCAGCCCGACGACAAATCCGACTACGCCGCCGTAGGCCACGTGTCCGGCGAAGTGACTCAGGCCAACCAGCAAGTCCGCCTCCTTGAATTCTTCCAAGGGATGTTTGTCAGCCACGATCCAGACCAACATCAGGCTGACAATCAATCCGTGCAAAGCGCCCACCCCGAGCCCAAGCATCATCGACATGGGCAGATGCGTGTAGCCGAGCGTCACCAGCAGCAGGGTATACACGAGAGCGAAGCCCATGGCGGCGGTCACATGGATATACAGTCCGGTGCGGTAGGCGTTGTCTCGTGATTTGGTGAGCAGACTGCCGAGGGCGAGAATCATATCGCCCTTCACCAGTCCCGCGCGGGCGATGAGCCACATGGCCAGTTCCATGGCCAGACCACCGAGCACACCGGCCACCAGTGAAGTGACCAGATACTTAAGCAAAAAAAACGTCATAGCTCCTCCGTGGAAAGAAGTGGGGGCGCAGGACGGCAGAGAGTGCCGCCACTGGCATGGAGAATACAGTGCTCCGAATGGCCCATTTTTCCATCTGATTCTAGCGGGGCCGCCGCATTAACCACTGGCGTCGACCGGCAGAGCCTATTTGCTGAGATGAAACTACCAGACAGGATTAGACTCCTGCCGCCCGATATCGCCGACCGTCCATGAATCCCTTCGCCCTGCTCGCTCCACTGTTTTTTGCCTTTGAATGCTGGCAATTCTACGTGGGCGAGCGTTACCTCGGCATCAAACAGATCCGGGTAAACGCCGATCCGCGCGAACTGCCGATGCCGACTTGGATGGCCGCCCTCTGGTCCAGCGGACTGATCGCCTACGGCCTCTGGATGTTCACCCTCCTCGTCCATCCGGCCAGCCGAATCCAAGGTGTCATTCTCCTCATCACCACGTTTCTCGGCTATCTCCTGCGCTCTGCCACCAGCCTGAAATGGACGCTGGTCATCCTCACCTTCGAGGGCGCCATCCGCATCGGCATGCTGATTTCCCTCATCGGCATGACCTGGCGGCAAGTAATGAAGTGAGGAGGACGGTAGCGCCGACTTCCAGTCGGCATCCTCCTCCGAAGCAGGCAAGGATGCCTGCGCTACTTCCCGCTTCCTGCTGTTTATTCTTGTGAATTCTCGCTCTTGGGCCGAAGAAGAATCGCGCGCGGCACTCCCCTATGAATTCACCCGAACCCCGCATTAATAAACTTCCGTTTATACTCACCGATCTGGGCTGCCTCGTTGTCGCCGCTCTCATCGGACTGTTCGCCAAAGAACCCTTCGCGCCACTGCCGTTGATTTCATGCGTCACGCTCGTCATCGCCGGCGGCATTGCCCTGCTCATTCCGTTCTTCGCCGACTACGCCGCTGATTGCCGCGAAGCCACCGCGCGCCTCAGCAATGAACTCGAGCAACAGCTCGCTCGCGTCCAAACAGCGGGCGAAAGTCTCAATCGCGCCGCCGCCCACATCAAAGCCATCGAGGAAGCCGTGCACAAATCCGCCCGCGACGCCGAGACGCTCCCTTACCGCATGGCGGAAAAACTCGCCGAATTCAACGAAGCCCTCGCCGAGCAGGAAACCGCCGATCGCGAAGCCCTCGAACTCGAACTGGAAGAACTGCGCTCCGCCAACAGCAGCAATTTAAAAAATGTGGCCGACAAGATCCACAAAGCCACGACCGACTGGACCACGCTGGAAATCTCCACGCGCAAACAACTCACCTTGGCGCAGGAGACCGCCTTGAAAATCGACGCGCTCCTAAAAAATTCTCTCGCTCAGATTGAGTTGCGCGCCTTGGCCGCCGCCCCACGCCATTATCCTTCGCCCGACTCCGTCGGCGAAGACGGTCAGGCTCCCACCGCTGCCCCAGAAATCAGTGAGAGTGCAACCGACGCACCGGCCGTCGCAGCTTCGACCTCCGCCGAATCGAGCCCCACTACGGAACCAACCACCGATTCCGAACCGCCGAAAATTAAAAAGCCCCGCGCGCCCCGCAAGCCGAAGCCCGAAGATATTCTCACGGCGATGTCCGAATCGTCGGTTGCTGTGGAGTCCGTCACGCCCTTGGTCATTGAAGCCAGTTCCAGCGAAGAGCGCGAAGTGACCAGTGAGGAAATTCCATCCGACGCCGATTTGGTTTCCCGCTCGTCGTCCTCCGACGGAGCGACTCGCCTGCTCACCACCGCCTACATCGGCATCGGCAACAAACTTTACATCCGCGGCGACGGCCCCGGCCTGAGTTGGGATAAAGGCGTGCCCATGCAATTTGTCTCCATCGGCAAATGGGGTTGGTCGACGCAAGACGCGATCGGCACCGTGCGCGTGAAGTTACTTAAAAACGACGAGGCCGCCGCATTAACTGGCGAAGTCGAACTCGAGCCAGGTCGCCACACAGAAATTACCGCGCTGTTTTGAGCTGCATTGTGGTAGGGACGGACCGCTAGGCACGCCACAATGATATTCGCTGACGGCCCAGCGGTCCGTCCCTATCACAATCATCAATCATGCGGCGAACGTTCGTCTGGTCAGGTAGCCGCGTTTGAGGGCGCAGCCCGAAAACGTGGACGAAGCCGCGCGGGCTCGCACCACGCTGTCGCTTCACTCCCCGTTCGACAAGCTCAGGGCCTTGAGCAACGCCGAAGGCAACGCGAAACCAACCCGGCCCAGATTGCCACTGCTGCTAAATTAAAACTGTTCTCCGTTGCATCGGTTCGGAGTAGCGGCAGGCGTCCCTGCCTGCCGAGTTTTACGTGATAGTTATCATGCCACACGCACTCGCCAATCCCACAGGCACAGAGGCCTGCGGCTACACCAAGTCCCCTTTCCCTCCCTTCAATAATGCGGCGGACGTTCGTCCTGCGGGGTCTCGCCTGGCTCGGGCTGTGAAGTTTGATGCGTACGTAACGCAGCGAGTTCCTTTTTCACCCGCAGCAATTCGTCGCCGAGCGCGAGCATGGCTTTGTCCTGCTCTGTCTGATGGTGGTGCAGATGCGCATAGCGTTCTTCCAAGCGGGTCAGGCGTTCGGCATCGTTCATAACCCGATGTCACACGAAGGACGCATCGGATGCCAAGATAATCTTTGCCTCCATGGCACTCTTGGCGAAGGTGGGTTCGGTCCAGCCGGACCACGATCATCATGTTTGTTATTCCAATTTTTCTTGGTAGGAGCCTGCTGGCCGGCGATTCGGCACGCCCGATAACGGATCACACTTTAAATCGCCGGCCAGCAGGCGCCTACAATTCAAACCCACTAAAGACGTGGGCCCTCACTTGTATTTTTCTTTTGTCCGGCGCTCTCGGCCATTTGTTCGCCGAATCTCCCGCTCCTCCCGCTCCGCTCATCCTCATCTCCATCGACGGCTTTCGCTGGGATTATCTGCAAAAATTCGATGCACCCGTATTGAAGCAACTCGCCGCAAATGGCGTCCGCGCCCAGCGGCTCATCCCCAGCTTTCCTTCGCTCACGTTTCCCAACCACTACACGCTCGTCACCGGTCTCCATCCCGAGCACCACGGCATTGTCGCCAACACCTTTTTTGATCCGGCGCTTCAGGAAAAATTTATCTACAAAAATCGCGAATCCGCCACCGATCCTCGCTGGTGGTCCGGGGGCGAACCGATCTGGATCACCGCCGAGAAACAAGGTGTGCGCAGTGCGTGCTTTTTCTGGCCCGGTTCGGAAGCGGAAAACCACGGCACCCGGCCGAGCTACTTCAAATCATTCGAGAAAGCCCTCACCTGTGCCGAGCGCGTGGACGGCTTGCTGGCTTGGCTCGATCTCCCGCCGGAAAAACGCCCGCGCTTCTGCACGCTCTACTTCGATCTCGTCGATTCGGCGGGCCACCGCTACGGACCCGACGCACCTGAAACCGCCGCCGCGATCAAAGAAGTGGATGAAGCCATCGGCCGGTTGCTCGCCGGACTCGCTCAGCGCGGACTGCGCGAGCAAACCAATCTCGTCCTCGTCTCCGACCACGGCATGGAACCCGTCGACGCGGACCACGTCATTTTGCTCGATGACTACGTGGATCTAAAGACCATCGAGATCGACTTTGCCGGAGCCAACGTCGGCCTGCGCCCGAAGACCGGCACCGCCGAAGAACTCGTGGCGAAGTTTCGAGGCAAGCATCCGCAGCTTAGTGCGTGGGTGCGCACCGAAGTGCCGGAGTCGTTGCACTACCGGGCCAGTGATCGCATTGCTCCGGTGATCCTCAGTGCCGCACCGGGTTGGTCGATTCTCGGCCGGGATTTTTTGCGCATGAAGCGTTTCACCTTTGAACGCGGCGCGCACGGCTACGATCCGGCAACGCCGAACATGGGCGCGCTCTTCATCGCGAGCGGGCCGGCCTTTCAACACGGCCGAATGATCGACGACGTGGAAAATATCCACGTGTACAATCTCCTGTGCGCCGTGCTCAACCTGAAGCCCGCGCCCAATGATGGCGATGACCGGCTGGTGCGTGCGGCGCTGGCACGGTGAGGAAGACCGTAGTATCAGGTGGAACCCGGCCTTTGGACGGGTTTTCTTTTGCGGGCAGCGAGCAAACTCGTCCGGAGGCCGAGTTCCACCCAAAATCCGCCATAACCCGTAACCGCGCTTAAGGGCGCAGCCGGACAACGTGGTCCGCGTTCGTTGCGATCCACGTTTTCGCTGCGCTCAAACGCGGCTACACGGCCGCACCGTTTCTCCCTCCATCCACGTCGCCCCGATCAGCGTTGCCCGCGGAAATTCCGGCACGCCTTTTTCGTTGTTGTGAATTTGACTGACCACCATGTCGACCGCCGCCTCACCCGTCACGTGATTGTGCTGGTTCATGCCGGCAATCTCCGGACGGGCAGAACGCCACTCCAACTGGATGACCCCGATATCCTGAGGAATTCGCCGACCGGCTACCTTCAACCAGGAAATGACATTGTTATAAAGGGTGAAGACCACATCGGGCCGGTGTCGGTCGAGCCAGGCCCGGAATAATTTCGGCTGCGCCTCCGCGTCCGCTGCGGGGCAAAAAATCGGCACGTGACTGGCCTTGGGGATCTGACGCTGCGCCGTCTGAAATCCCGCGGAGAACCGCCGCTCCACCAACGCATCGATCACGTCATCCATCACGAGTCCCGGACGGCGATAACCGAGCGCGAGCGCCTGCGCAAATGCGAGCAACACCAGATTGTGATGATCCACACTACAGAAGGACAACGCCGGCGCGCTCGTCCGCACCCCGGTGACAACGCACGGAAATTGCTCCCAGACCGGCCGCATGGCTTCGGGCAGGTGGTTGGTATCCATGAGCCCCACGAGCACCAATCCCTTGATGCCCCGGGCGCGAATAATCCGCAGCCAACTTTCCGCAGCCAAAGCCGGATCATGCAGCCAGAAGCGATCAAACCCATAACCGAGCTTCGCGGCCCGCTTCTCGCAGCCCTCCACGTAGGTGGAAATTGTCGGATGAACCCGGAAGGCCTGCCGATCACGATTGGCGTTCACCAAGGCAAGTTTGGCCTGCAAGCGGGTCGTGCGGCTGGATCGCAGCTGCGCCATCAGGTGCGCCACGACCGGGTCGGGTTGGTACCCCAGCTTGTCAGCCGCTTTCTGGATTCGGCGGCGCGTATCTACAGGAATCTGCGGGTTGCCCTGTAACGCCAGCGAGACGGAATATTTCGACAAACCCACCGCGCGGGCGATGTCATTGAGTGTCGGTCGGGGCATGGCAAGGAGGCGGTGCCTCCGGTGTTTCCAGATTCTTACCTAACGGTCAAGTAAATGCGCCGCTTAACAGGCTGGTCGCGCTCGCCCTGCGCGATTAGGTTTTCGGAAGTCTCCCGTGCTGACTCCCTGCGCGGGCAAATTCTTTACTCCCCATGTTCACCCTCGGCATTGATTACGGCACCAATTCAGTCCGCGCTCTCGTGGTGCGCTGCGCCGATGGCGCAGAACTCGGCAGCTGCGTTATTCCCTACCCCAGCGGCAAGGAAGGCGTCCTGCTCGACCCACGCGACCATCATCTCGCGCGCCAACATCCGGGCGATTATCTCTTCGGCCTGGAGAAGAGCGTCCGCGGCGCTCTCGCTGCTGCGAAAAAAACCCGCGGCTTCGATGCGCGTAAAGTCGTCGGCCTCGGGCTCGATAGCACCGGCTCCAGTCCCATTCCGGTCGACGCACATAACGTCCCCCTCGCTGCCTCAAAAAAATGGGCGAAGAATCTCCACGCCCAATGCTGGCTTTGGAAAGATCACACCGGTTGGCGCGAGGCGGCGAAGATCACCGCCCTCGCCGCGCAACATCGCCCGCACTATATCGCGAAGTGCGGCAACACCTACTCTTCCGAGTGGTTCTGGTCGAAACTCTGGCATTGCCAAACCGTCGCACCCAAAGTTTTTGCCGCCGCCCATTCCTGGGTTGAGCTGTGTGATTGGGTCCCGTCCGTTCTCGCCGGCATCACCGATCCGACGCAGGTAAAACGCGGCATCTGCGCCGCCGGCCACAAAGCGCTCTACTCCGCCGAGTGGGGCGGCCTGCCCGACAAGGAATTTCTCACGCTGCTCGATCCCGCTCTCGCCGCGCTGCGCGACCGGCTCTATACAAAAGCCCACGATGCCACCGAACCCGCCGGCGTGCTTTGCGCCGAGTGGGCCGAAAAACTCGGCCTGCCCGCCGGCATCCCGATCGCCATCGGCGAATTCGATGTCCATTACGGGGCCATCGGTTGCGGCGTCGCGGAAGGCACGCTCGTTAAAGTCATCGGCACCTCCACCTGCGATTGCGGCGTGGTCTCCGCCACCAAGTCCGTCCCGGATATCCCCGGCATTTGCGGCATCGTTCCCGGCGCGATCCTCCCGGGTTTCTATGGCATCGAGGCCGGCCAGTCTGCTGTGGGTGATATTTTGAAATGGTGGGTCGAAGTCGTGTGCGAAGGCGACGGCGCACGTCACGCTCGCCTCACCAAAGAAGCCATGCGACAAAAGCCCGGGCAATCCGGCTTGCTCGCCCTCGACTGGCAAAATGGCAACCGTACCATACTCGTCGATCCGCAGCTCACCGGCCTGATCGTCGGCTGCACGTTGCACACGACGCAGGCGGAAATATATCGCGCGCTGATCGAGGCCACGGCCTTCGGCGCCCGCGCCATCATCGAACGCATCAAGGAATACGGTGTACCGATCGACCGCATCGTCTGCGCCGGCGGCATCGCGGAAAAGAATCCGCTGCTCATGCAGATCTACGCCGACGTCACCGGCTGCACCATGCGCGTCTCCGGTTCGAGCCAAACCTGCGCCCTCGGTTCCGCCGTTTCCGCCGCCGTGCTCGCCGGCGCGCATCCGGATTTCCCAACCGCTCAGCGCAAAATGACTTCATTGAAAAAAATCGCTTACAAGCCAAAGCCCGCCGCGCAGCAAGCCTACAACCAACTCTACACGCTCTACCGCCAAGTCCACGATTCATTCGGGGGCCTGAACAAATCCGCTGATCTGTCCCGCCTCATGAAAGACCTGTTGGCCCTCAAGAACTAATTACCTTTGCGTAAGTTCCTGCACATCTTGCTCGGAAAAACCGGCATGGCCACAAGGGCCAGCCCTACAAATTACGTAGGGCCGGCCCTTGTGGCCGTGCCGAGAACGTCGTGGGTCGCTTATGCACGAACCAATGCAACAATTAAAAATCCCCCTCTCCCCCTCATGAAAATTAATTCCATACGTTTCCTCACCGGACTCACACTCGCCCTCGGCCTTGCGCTCGCGCTTCACGCCACGGAGCCAACCGCCACACTCACGCTCCGCGCCGACCAACCCGGCCCGGTGATCAACCGCAATATTTATGGTCAGTTCGCCGAGCATCTCGGCACCTGCATCTACGGCGGCATTTGGGTCGGCGAAAGTTCCTCCATTCCCAACACCCGCGGAATTCGCAACGACGTCATTGCCGCCCTCAAGCAATTGCACGTGCCCGCACTCCGGTGGCCCGGCGGCTGTTTCGCCGATGAATACCATTGGCGCGACGGTATCGGCCCGCGCGAGAAACGCCCTGCCATGATCAACACCCACTGGGGTGGCGTCGTGGAGAACAATCATTTCGGCACGCACGAATTTTTTGATCTTTGCGAATTGATCGGCACCGATGCCTACGTCTGTGGCAATGTCGGCAGCGGCAGCGTCCAGGAAATGATGGAATGGGTCGAGTACATGACCTCCAACGCCGATTCGCCGATGGCCAATCTCCGTCGGGCCAATGGGCGTCAAGAGCCGTGGAAGGTTCCCTATTTCGCCGTCGGCAATGAAAGCTGGGGCTGCGGGGGCAACATGCGGCCCGAGTACTACGCGGACCAATTTCGCCGCTACAACACCTTCGTCAAAAACTATCCGGGCAATAAAATTTATCGTGTCGCCGGCGGTTCCAATGCCGACGACGTCGCCTGGACCGAAGCACTCATGGCCATTGCCGGCAAACAAATGGACGGCCTCTCGCTGCACTACTACACGTTGCCCACTGGAAACTGGAAAGTGAAAGGCTCCGCCACGGAGTTCGACGAAGCCGCTTGGTTTGCCACCCTCCAGCACACACTCCAAATGGAAAAGCTACTCAGGATGCACTCCGCCGTCATGGATAAATATGATCCGGAGAAACGCGTTGGCCTCGTCGTCGACGAATGGGGCACGTGGTACGATGCCACTCCCGGCAGCAATCCCGGATTCCTTCAGCAGCAAAACACCATGCGCGACGCCGTGGTCGCCGGCCTGAACTTGCACCTGTTCCAAAATCACGCCGATCGCATCAGCATGACGAACATCGCCCAGATGATCAACGTACTCCAAGCCATGATTCTCACGGAGAAAGACAAAATGGTCCTCACTCCCACCTATCACGTCTTCGAAATGTACCATGTGCACCAAGGCGCGACTTCGCTGCCCGTGCAACTCACCACCCCCGACTACATCGTGGGCGCAGAAAAAATCCCCGCTATCAGCGCCGCCGCCTCGCGTGATGCCGCCGGCAAAGTTCACCTCTCCTTGGTCAACGCGAACCCGAACACGTCCATCACCCTCAGCTGCACGCTCACCGGCCTCACGGCAAAATCCGTCACGGGCCGCGTGCTTACCTCAGCCGCGATGCAGGATCACAACACCTTCACCGCCCCCGATGTCGTGAAGCCCCAGCCCTTCACCGGGGCCAAACTTGATGCCGCCAAACTCACGCTCACCCTGCCGGCCAAATCCGTCATCATTCTCACTCTCGAATAATAACCCTTACGAACTCCTCCCATGTCCCTCATCGCTCTCTCCACTCCCGAAATCTGGTTCGTCTGCGGTTCCCAGCACCTCTATGGCGAAGGCCCGCTCAAGCAGGTCGCCGCTAATGCCCAAGCTGTCGTTGACGGTCTCGTGAAATCGAAACGTCTCCCCCTTCCGCTCAAGTTCAAAGCTCTCCTCGTTGACTCCGACCAAATCACCAACCTCTGCGTCGAGGCCAATGCCGATGCGAACTGCGCCGGACTCGTCCTCTGGATGCACACGTTCTCGCCGTCGAAGATGTGGATCCGCGGCCTCACTTCGCTCAGGAAGCCCTTCCTTCATCTGCACACCCAGTTCAATCGCGACCTCCCCTGGAACACGATCGACATGGATTTCATGAACCTCAATCAGGCCGCCCACGGTGATCGGGAAGCCGGTTTCATCCACACGCGCCTCCGTCTCAGCCGCAAAGTCGTCGTCGGCCACTGGTCCGACCCCGAAGTTCAGGATCGCATCGCCGCCTGGATGCGCGCCACGCACGCTTGGCACGATTGGCAAGGCGCTCGCGTCGTCCGCTTCGGCGACAACATGCGTTACGTTGCCGTCACCGAAGGCGATAAAGTCGCGTCCGAGATTCGGTTCGGTTTCTCGGTTAACACCTACGGCGTCGGCGACCTCGTCGCGAAAGTGAATGCGGTTTCCGATAAAGCGATCACCGAGCTCGCCGCCTCCTACGAGAAACTCTATGCCGTCGCCCCCGCCCTCAAGAAAGGCGGCGCCCGCCACGAAGAGCTCCGCTACAGCGCCCGTCTCGAACTCGGCATGAGCGGCTTCCTCGCTGACGCCGGCGCGAAAGCCTACACCGACACCTTCGAAGATCTCCACGGCCTCAAGCAACTTCCCGGCATGGCCTCGCAACGCCTCATGGCTGCGGGCTACGGCTTCGGCGGTGAAGGCGATTGGAAAACCGCCGCCCTCGTTCGCGCCATGAAAGTGATGGCCGGCGGCGTGAGCACTTCCTTCATGGAAGACTACACTTATCATATGTCGCCCAAGGGCCACCAAGTCCTCGGATCGCACATGCTCGAGATCTGCCCGAGCATCGCCGCGACGAAGCCCACGGTTGAAATCCATCCACTCGGTATCGGTGGCAAAGAAGATCCTGTCCGCCTGGTCTTCGATGCCTCGACCGGTCCCGCGCTCAACGCTTCCCTCGTCGATCTGGGCAACCGCTTCCGCCTTATCGTCAACGAGGTCAACGCCATCAAACCGCCGAAGATGCCGAAGCTCCCTGTCGCCCGCGCCGTCTGGGAATGCCAGCCCGACTTCAAGACCGCCTGCGCGGCGTGGATCTATGCCGGTGGCGCGCACCACACCGGCTACAGCACGGTCGTCACCACGGAGATGCTCGAGGACTTCGCGACCATCGCCGGCATCGAACTCGTTACCATCAACGCCGACACCAAGCTCACCGACTTCAAGCAGACCCTGCGTAACAATGAAGTTTATTACCACCTGGCCGGAGGTTTCCGGGCCTGAGCCCATAAACCTCAGTAGCGAGCATTACGAAACTCCCGCTCTCTTTCTACTCGCTACCCACTACCCGCTACTCGCTACTTCCTCCCCATGCTTACCGAACTCAAACGCGAAGCCTACGAGGCCAATATCGCCCTGCCGCGACACGGGCTGATCAATCTCACCTTCGGCAACGCCAGCGCGATCGACCGCACCAAGGGCATCTTTGCCATCAAGCCCAGTGGGGTGGACTACGCGGTGCTCAAGCCGAGCGACATGGTACTCGTCGATCTCGAAGGCAAAAAGGTGGAGGGAAAACTTAATCCTTCCTCAGACACGCCAACACATCGTCGGCTCTTTCTCGCATTCAAGACCGTCGGCGGCATCGTGCACACGCACAGCTCGCACGCCACCGCGTTTGCCCAAGCCGGCCGCGCCATCCCAATTTTTGGCACCACGCACGCCGACTATTTTTCCGGTGACATTCCTGTTACCCGGAAAATGACCGCCCAGGAAATCGGCGACGGCGCCTACGAGTGGGAAACCGGCAACGTGATCGTCGAATGTTTCGACGGCATCGATCCCCTCGACTGCCCCGGCGTGCTGGTGAACCGCCACGCCCCGTTCACTTGGGGACCAACGGTCGCAAAGGCCGTGGAAGTCGCCGTTGCCGTTGAGTGCATCGCGCACCTGGCGCTGATGTCGCTGCAGCTCGAACCCAAGCTCAAGATGATCGAGCCCGCGCTGTTGAACAAACATTTCAAACGCAAACACGGCCCGGGTGCGTACTATGGGCAGCCCGGCAAAGCGTAATTTTGAACACGAGCACTTGCTGAATTTCGTAGCCGCGCTTGAGCTGAAGGCGAAAGCGTGGACTGCGGACAAGTCCACGTTGTCGCGTTGCGCCAACGCGGCGACCCTTTCACAAAGCATAAATTTAATCACGCTGCGAACGGATCAAGGTAGGGCGCGTTATCCTTAACGCGCCGCGAAAGCGATGCCGTCAACTCAAGTACGGCGGATTAGGATAATCCGCATCTACCGACGAACCCAGTCCTTGTTCTATTTTTCAGCAGGGAGGGACGGACCGCGGGCCGTCCGCGAATATTTTTACGGCAGGCCCAGCGGTCCCACCCTACCTGAAACCCCAAAAAATCCTACCGGTCGCGTTCCGCGCCTATCTCTTTTTCGCCAGGCATGCGTGCGGCGGGGGCTCGACTCCGGCCGCGCGCAATTGCGGCACCAAGACCCGATCATAACAATCGGGACAAACGCCATGACTGAACTGCGAACCGGTGCGGGAATTAATATAAGTTTCGATCTGGCTCCAATAATTTTTATCGTCGCGCACCTTCTTGCAGTAGGAACAAAGCGGAATGAAAGACTCCAATTGCTGGACTTGCGTGGAGTAATTCAAAATGCGCTCGGCCACGTGGAGTCGCATCTTGAGTTCATCGAGCTTCACCGGCTTGTGCAGAAAGTCATCCACGCCTGCATCGAGCGCCAACTCGAGATTACCGGTATTGGATTCCACCGCTGAGAGCAGAATAAAATAAGTGTATTCACCTCCGCGGGCGCGAATCCGCCGGCAAAGTTCGAGGCCATCAAGGCCCGGCATCAGCCAATCGCTGACCACCACCCGCACCGGAGCAATCTCGAAGGCCTTCCAGGCAATCAAGCCATCGGCGGCCCGAATGGGCTCGTGCCCAAGTTTGCGCAAAGCGGCTTCCAGCACGGCCGCAGATAAGGCGTTGTCTTCAACGGTGAGGATTTTCATAGGGAAGAGGAGTTAAATAATTTTGCAGGGTGTCTCTTGTCACCGTCCATTGCCGGTCGAATTCTTCCAGCCGCACTTCCATTTCCGCCCATTGGCCGGCGTGCCCGAGTTTTTCCAAATGCAGGGCACTGACCCGGAGCGCGGACGCCCCAAGATTGGCGCAGGTTCCCGCCATGCTGTGCGCGAGCATGACGAATTCATTCTTCGATTTCATCTCCGCGTATTGCCCCAGCGTGGCAATCTCCACCGGCATGCGTTCGAAAAACAGATTGATCATATCATCGATCAACAGCTCGTGCTGACGGCCACGCAGCTGTTTGAGCTGCTTGAGCTGCGCCAAATCAAGCAGATGATCAGTACTGGGCGGCGCGTCGACAGATCGATTTTCCGGCACTCGTACTCGGTTCCGACTCAGTGCCGCCTGCAATTGCTCGGTCCGGAGCGGCTTGGAAACATAATCGTCCATTCCGGCCTCAAAGCATTTTTTCCGATCATCGGGCATGGCATAGGCGGTAAGCGCGATGATGGGAATGCGGACATCGAGCCCAGCGACTTTGCCCGCCCGAATCTGGCGCGTGGCCGTGTAGCCATCCATCACCGGCATCTGACAATCCATCAGCACCGCATCAAAGCGGTCCTGGGCCAACCGATCCAAAGCAGCTTGGCCATTGGGCACGACTTCAGACTCGTGCCCGAGTTTTTCGAGCAATCGCTGAATCACCATTTGGTTGGCCTCGTTATCTTCCACCACCAGCAGACGCTGCCTCGTCACCGTTGAGCCCAAGGTGCGGTCTTTGACCACCGAAGCGGGGGCTTTCGCCAAGGCGAGATTCAATTCAAACCAAAAAACCGAACCACGATTGACTTCACTCTCGAAGCCAATCTTGCCCCCCATCAACTCCACCAATTGGCGGGAAATGGCGAGCCCCAGACCGGTGCCCCCGACACTTTTCGTGGTCGAGCTATCGATCTGGGAAAAGGCCTGAAAGAGCCGATGCCGCTGCTCCGGCGGAATGCCTTTTCCCGTATCGCGCACCACCCAGCGAATTTTCGCTTGTTCCCCTGTGGTTATTATTGACCGGACTGCCAAAGTCACTGCACCGCGTTCCGTGAACTTCACCGCATTGCCGACCAGATTCATGAGCACCTGCCGGATACGACCCGTATCGCCGTGCAGCCATTCGGGTAATCCGCCGGCATACTCCAGGGTAAGCCCCAGTTGCTTGCCATGCGCCTTCGGCGCGAGTAAGGCGAGCGTGTCGTCGACCATCTGCCGCAGATTGAAATCTTCCGGCATGAGCTGCATTTTGCCCGCCTCGATTTTCGAGAAATCGAGAATGTCATTGATGATCACCAGCAGATTTTCTGCACTCCGGTGAATAACCCGTCCCATCTCCCGCTGATTTTTATTCAACGCCGTATCCATCAGCAAGCCCGACATGCCGATAATCCCGTTCATGGGCGTGCGAATCTCGTGGCTCATATTGGCAAGAAATTCTGATTTGAGCCGCGAGGCCTCGAGCGCTTGGTCGCGCGCGCCACAGAGCTCGGATTCGAGCTGCTTGCGGGCGGTGATGTCGCGGAGCGCCGTCATGCGCACGCGGCGCGCACCGAGCTGCATGGTGCGCCCGCGGGCCTCCCCAAAAAATATCTCGCCATTTTTTCGCAGCAGCTGGTGTTCGTACATTTCTTCTCTCCCGGTGCGCACGGCTTCCGCGACGGCGGCCCGCGAGTCCGGCGCGACGAAATCGAGAATGGCGCGGCCCATCAACTCGGGGCGCATCGCGCCAAACATTGCGAGCGCCTGATCATTCACATCCAAGATAATGCCGTTTTCGCTGATCACGATGGTTTCAAAAGCCGCGTGCGAGAGGGTGCGAAAGCGTTCTTCGGTCTCCCGCAACTCCGCAGCAATCCTCTTCTGCTCCGAAATATCTGTAGCCACACCCACCAGCCAGAATCGATTCGGTTCGAGCGGCGTAATCGTCACGGTTTCCCGAATCCAGAGAGTCTGATTTTCTTTGATTACGCGAAATTCCTGATCGTAGCCCGGCAGGCCCGTAAGCAGCGCCTCTTTGCAGCGCCGGTCCATCTCGACCTGATCGGGCAGCACAAACCGATACCACAAGCCGACATCAGGCGGCGGCACCCGTTCACCAAACAGCCGGAAGAACAAACCCGAAGGTTGAATGGAAATTTTCCAATCCCAATTTCCCAACGTGGCATTCACCTCGGCTTCCCAGATCAAACAATCCGCCCAGCCCAGTAATTGTTTCAGCCGGTCCTTGCTTTCTTTCAGCGCCTGCTCGGCTCCGAAATTTTTCCACCGTGCCGAAATTTCCGTCATGACGAGCTGGGTCAGCTCCGCCATCAGGTCGATCTCGTGCTGCGCCCAAACCCGAGGCTGCGTGTCGATCGCGCAGAATGATCCCAACACGAACCCATCAGGCGAACGAATCGGAAAGCCCAGATAGGCGATCGTCCCAAAATCCGGAATGGCAAGATTGGTGCACAGCATTTCATTCGCCCGGGCATCCGCCACGACCATGGGTTGACCCGAAGTCACCACATGCTGGCAAAACGAATGAGTGAGCGGTGTCTCGCGCGCTTTAGCTGCCCAGCCACCGAGTCCGGCGGCCGCTTTAAAAAATTGCCGGCGATCATCCACCAACGAAACCAGCGCGACGGGCACCTGAAGAAATTGCCGGACCAAACGCGTCAACCGGTCAAAACTTTCCTCCGCATCCGAATCAAGCAACCGGAGATTCCGCAAAGCATTCAGCCGGGCGGGATCAGCGAGCGAGTTGTGGGACAGGTTCATAAAAATATAGAAGAAAAAGAACGACCACGCGTACTGAGGTCGTGAAATTGGCCGGGACAGGCGGGAGTGCGTGGTGAATGAGTCCTAATGCTCCTTAATCGAACCAATACGGGGGAAATTCAGCAAAAACCGTCTGGTCAGGCACGGTGTGAACCACGTTGTCTGGTGCGCTCGAACGCGCCTACAAAAAGCCTAAATCCCAGACCCTAAACCCTAGACCCTCAAAGGCTGAATCTCATTTCACGCGAGTGGCGGTCAGTGCTACGGGCGAGTTGTCGCTGGCCAGCGGCTCATCGATCCCCAAGGCCTTGAGTTGAGGCACAAGGACCCGGTCGTGACAATCCGGACAAACCCCATGGCTAAACTTGGCACCCTGCTGTTTGTTGAAATAAGATTCGATATCCTGCCAGTATTTATGGTCATCCCGGATTTTTTTGCAGTAGCTGCAGATCGGAATGAAAGATTCCAGTTGTTTGACTTGCGCCGACAAACCGATGATGCGTCCGGCCACGTGCAACCGCATGCCCAGTTCCTCAGGATCGATCGGCTTCACGAGAAAATCATCGACCCCTGCGTCCAACGCGAGTTGCCGGTTTTCCTTCGTGATTCTATGTGAGCTAATGAGAATAAAATATACGTAGTCGCCCCCGCGTTGCCGGATCATCCGGCACAGATCGAGCCCATCAATGCCCGGCATGCGCCAATCGCTCACGATCACCCGATGTCCGCCCGCTTCGAATTGACTCCAAGCTGTTGCCCCATCTCTAACCAACTCCACTTCGTGACCCAACGCATTCAACACCGCCGTGAGACGCATGGCGGCGATCGCTTGATCTTCGAGAGCGAGAATTTTCATGGCTGAGTAAGATTACGCGGCCCGATACCTTTTTTTAGGCATAAGTACGCCACTCTTACGTCGGTTGTTTTGACGGAAACTGAAATTGAAAAACACCGGCACCGAGTCATATCATCGCCGCAGTCCTCCTGGTCCCTGCTATAGGGAAATGAAAGGATGAGGCCAAAGTGTCATACCAACAGCCATTGAGCCATTCATGGAGCGCTGCCTCGCCTGCATAGTTAATACTCAAACGGCTCTTCGCTGTTTTCAGTGGGTAATGAAGGTTTGTGGCACCTCTGTTGGACCAGTTCGGAGTAGCGGCAGGCGTTCCTGCCTGCCGAGTGCGGCGCGCGTCATCGAACCCTACAGGCACAGAGGCCTGTACCTACTCCGAGCCAGATCCACGACCCACTGAAACCAGCGAAGAACCACTCAAGCCAATAAAAATTCTTGGGACCCAGAGACGGAAAGAGGAGCACAAAGGTCTCAGAGCGAAACCCCAAGACCTCAGCTGCGGATTAGACGTTCACGCCAGTTCATCGGTGTGAGAACCGCCCACGCTTTGTACACGCCTTCTCCCTCTCTGTCAGCCTCTGTGCCCTCTGTGAAAAGGATTGGGCGATTTTGGGTATGAAATATTCAGGCTAGCGTCTCCCGACAAGCTCAAGGCCTGAGCAGAGTCGAATGGGCGGATCAAGGCACGGATAAAAGGCCGTTTCGCTCAATGGTCTTTTCTGATCCGCCTATATGCGCAGTTGCAATAGTTCGCGTGCAATTTTTTCCATCCACCCCGTCAAGTCACGGCTTGGCCACAAGGGCCAGTCCTATGAAATTTGCAGGGTTTTTATCACCGAAAAAGATTCAGCTGTTCGATCCCTTCCTTCAGGCGCGAACAGGCTGAGTTTAATTCGCCCATTTGAGTCGAAACCGAAGCCCAATCCTCCGCCCGCGCTGCACTTTCCAATTCCAACGCGACCAACCTCACCTGCGCGCCACCAAACGAAGCGGCGTTACCGCCAAAACTATGAACTTCCTGCGCCAACTCTTCGGCTTGACGCGAATGAATCAACTGCTCCATCCGTTCCAGCCGCTCAGCCTCGTCGCTCAAATAGAGTTTCACCATTTCCGGCAAGAGCGGCCGACCCCGATCATCTTGCAGCGAACGCGTGGTCTCCAGCGCTTCCAAATCAAATACGGTGTCAGCAATTTTCGGTGCCTGTCCCAGGGCCTCGCTCGCCTTGCCGCCCAGGCCACACCGCTCAAGTGCCGCCAGCAACTCCCCCACGCGAATCGGCTTCGCCACATAATCATCCATACCCGCCCCGATACAACGCGCCCGATCTTCTGCTCGCGCGTACGCGGTCATGGCAATGATCGGTACCCGGGCGTTCACCCCCGGGAGTTTGCCGGAACGAATGCGCCGCGTGGCTTCATAGCCATCCATCAGCGGCATCTGACAATCCATCAAGACGGCATCGTAGGCCTTCACCGCCAAGCGCTCGAGTCCCATCCGCCCATTCACCGCCAACTCCACCTCGCAGCCCAACTTCTCGAGCAACAAAATCGCCACCCGTTGATTGGCCAGATTGTCCTCGACCAATAAACACCGCAGCCCCGCGCGGATGTGCTTTGCTTTTCTCGCTTTCGCGGCCGGCAAAATATTTTCAACCAGGGGCAGAAAGACCTGCAGCAAACAATGGCGGAGCTGCGTCTCCGACACCGGCTTGGTCAGGATGCGGGTGAAATCCACGCCCAGCTCATTCGTTGCCATCAGCTGACTGGAAGAGGAGAGCATCACGAGCGGCAGCTTCGCCAGCACCGGATCAGCCTGAATCAAACGCGCCAGATCCACTCCGCTGATGCCGGGCATATGCCAGTCCAGCAGCACCAAATCCCACGCTTCCGAGGCCGGATCACGCAGTCGCGCCAAGGCCTCCTGTCCGTTAGAAACGGCCTCACCGGCCAGCCCCAAGTGTTCCAACTGCGCCAACACGATCCGCCGGTTGGTCTCGTTGTCGTCGACCACTAAAACTCGCTTGCCCGGCGGCAGACCAAAGGGCGACGCGGACGGCGCAGTGCCGCAGCGCAGAAAATCCAATTCAAACCAGAACTCCGACCCTTGGCCTTCCTCGCTCTCGAAACCGATTTCTCCCCCCATCAATTCAATCAGCTGACGCGAGATCGCGAGACCCAGACCAGTGCCGCCAAAGCGCCGCGTCGTACTGCCGTCGGCCTGCACGAAGGGCTGGAAAAGCAAACTCTGCGCGTGCGGCGGGATGCCGATTCCCGTATCCCGGATCGTCACCCGCAAGCGTGTGCGCTGTTCCGTTTCGACGATCGCCCGCACTGTCACATCCACTTCGCCTTTTTCCGTAAACTTAATCGCGTTGCCAATCAGGTTGGTCAAAATCTGCCGCACCCGTCCGCTGTCCCCCGACATTTGCGCCTCGGACCAAGGAACAATTTCGCAGTTCAATTCGATGTGTTTCTCATGCGCGCGCGCCGCGAGCAGGGTCACGGTTTCCTCCACCACCTGGGTAAAATTGAACGGCGCGGGATCAATCCGCATCTTGCCCGCCTCGATCCGGGAGAAATCCAGAATATCGTTAATGATAGCCAGGAGGCCTTCCGCCCCGCCGAGAATCGTCCGCGTCATCTCCTCCTGCTTGGCGTTCAACGGTGTATCGGAAAGCAATCCCGTCATGCCGATCACGGCATTCATCGGCGTGCGGATCTCGTGGCTCATCGTCGCGAGGAATTCCGATTTCAACCGCGAGGCCTCCAGCGCCTGATCGCGCGCCTGCGCCAGATTTTGCTCCAGCGCCTTCTGCTGGGTAATATCCTGGGTGAACATCACGATGCCGCCAATTTTGCCATCCGGCTGCAGCCACGGTCGCACTTCATAGCGCAGCCACATTTTGGTCCCGTCCTCCCGGTTGAACAAATCCGCCTCGGAGACCAATACCTCACCCGCAAGGCAATCACGATGATTTTGCTTCCAGCGCTCCGGGATGTCGGGAAACACTTCGTAATGCGACCGGCCGATGATCGGTTTCCCTTCCAGTTTGTAGTCGGAAATCCATTTCTTGCTCACCACCAGGTAACGCATTTCCCGATCGAACATTGCCACCGACGCCGGCGCGTGCTCGGCGAAGAGCCGGGTGCACTCCTCGCTTTCCGCCAGTGCCTTTTGCAGTTGCTTGCGCACCGTGATATCCTCGATCTGCGCCACAAAATTCGCCGGTATCCCGGCCGCATCGCGCACGAGCGAAGCCGTGAGCCGGATCCACACCACATGGCCGGCCCGATGAATATAGCGTTTCTCGATCTGGTAAACCCGCCGTTCACCGCTGAGGAGATTTTCCACCTGCTGCAAGTCTCCAGCCAGATCGTCGGGGTGCGTGATATCCTGAAACGTTTTCCGCATCAGTTCTTCCGCCGGGTAACCGACAATGTCGCAGATCGCCTTGTTCACCCGCAGCCAGCGCCCATCCAGCCCCACTATCGCCATGCCGATGCCGGCAAATTCGAAAGCCTGGCGAAAACGCTCCTCACTCTCCTCCATGGACGCTTTCGCGGCCTTCGCTGCGGTGATATCCGTCACTGTGCCCAAATAGCCCGTCAGCCGACCCTGAATATCTCGCAACGGCACTGCCAGGCCGGCGACCCACATGATCTCCCCGGTCCGGTGCTCGAAGCGGTACTCAATGGCAAACTCACACTCCTCCCGTACAAACGCCGTCCAAGCGGCGTGGATCGCGGGTCGGTCCGCCGCATGCAAAGCCCCGCCCCACCCATCGCCCATCGCTTCCGCCTCGCTCAGTCCAGCGATCCGCGACCAGCGTTGGTTCACGTAAACACAGCGGCCCTGCGGGTCCGTCTGATAAATGCCGACCGGGGCCAAACGGGCAAAGGTGCGGAACAGCTCCTCGCTCTCACGTAACTTCTGGTTCAACCGCTGCAGTTCCTGGGAGCGCAGTACGATGTCCACTTCCATCGAATCCGTGCGGCGCTCCAGCTTGATTTCCCCGTTCTGATACTTATCCTCCCCCTGCTTGAGGCGGATGAATTCCGTGACGTCCTCCACGCGGTGGATGATATAGGCCAGCTCGCCCTTGAGACCGACCACCGGTGAATTGATCGGACTCCAGTAGCGCATCTCGAACCCACCGCCTTCGGATGCCGGGCGTCGGATCGGGTAACGCTGTACGGCCATCACGTCGGCCGCTCGCAGTGTTTTCACTCGCTCCAGCGAGGCGCGCAGATTGCGCACGCCATCAGCCATCGGATCATCCGGGTCATCCGGAAACATCTTGAATAACAATTGGCCGATCAGTTCCGTGCGGCTGGTGTTCGTTCCGCGCAGGTAAGCTTCGCTGACGCCAATAATCTGAAAGTTGGCGGGCTCCAGCACGAGATACAGACCCGGAGCCGACTCAAACAAGGAACGGAAATAGGCTTTGGCGTTTTCCGCCTCTTCACGGGCGATCTGTTCGCGGGCGAGTGCATCCCGCATCTCCTGCTCCAAACGCTTCCGTTCGGAAATATCCTCCATCTGTGAAACAAAATGCACCGGCGCACCGGTGGCATTGCGGACCAATGAAACGGTGAGCCTGATCCAGACCACACGGCCGTCACGATTTAGGTAGCGTTTTTCCATCTGGTAGAAATGAAGCGCACCTTCCAGCAGTTTTTTGACA
>JANYCF010000308.1 GCA_025360455.1 Opitutaceae bacterium
GTGGCGTTGTCGCAGGAGCAATACGAGTGGCTCGCAACGGCGATCACGAACTGGCGCACCGTGCAAGCGACGCTGAAAGCAATGCAGCAATTAAGCCGCGCGGTTTTGTTCACGACCGTGCCCGGCGCCCCCCGGCGTAAACGCCTCGGCAAGAAAGTCCTTGGGATTACTTAAGCGCCATTCGCCTCTGAGTTCCAGTTCTCTGGTTTGACTTCTTCTGTCTTTGTTAAGCATCCATCCTGTACGCTCCAGTCGAGGACTAGATGCTGTAAGTGCCCAAACTCTATCATCAATTTCCCGAGCCGATTGATGTCTGGAACTTCAGCCTTGATACAGAATTCACATATCTCTCTTTCGGGGACAGTTCGATTGTTGTTTATGCGAACGAGTAGGGCGCAATGACCGAAATCATCGAGTATCTTGACTCGGAGACTAAGGAAGTAGGCAAAGCGATCTTCTGGCTTTTCGGAGCCAAGCTCGTAAACAACTTCTTCGCTTCGCTTTCCAGAAAAATCAGCAAGTTGTCGACCGAGTGAGCTGAGATCGGTCGCATTGCAGTAATATTCAAGCTGGCCATTTAGACGACCGCTGGATGCAGCAATCCTAAGGTTGAGGTGATATGGTTCCTCGTATGGATAGCGTCTGATTTTTATGCTTGGCGGTGTCATCTCTAAAAGAAAGCAGGGCAGGACGTTTTTCCTCAAGACTCATTTAATGAACTGTGGTCAAGGCGGCAACAACACGATTTTCTGATAGCGGCGGAAGACCAGCGGAGACGGGACCCAGCCCTTATCGGCGGAATGGAGGATCTAGGTTTGGGCGCCGTAGTGGAGGGGGGCGATGGGGCTTTCTTCGAGTAGGAGTTGCTCGGCTTGTTGGAATTAGGGTCTGGGATTTAAGCTTAGGATTCTAGCTCTTGCGCCGAGGGGCACGGGGCTTGGCGTGGGTCTGTTCCCAGACGGCGCGGTCGGTCTCGACGAGGCGTTCCAATTCTTCGGTGCCGGGTAATGCGATGAGGTAGCGCGAGACGAAGAGCTGGTGATCGAGGCCGGCGGTGGCGTATTTCACCTTGGTCTGGTCCTTGCCCGTGCAGAGGAGCAGGCCGACGGGAGGGTTGTCTCCATCCGCCATGATTTCGTCCTTCCAATAATTGAGGTAGAAATTCATTTGACCGGCGTCGCCGTGCCGGAAGGCGCGGGTCTTGAGATCAATCAGAAGGTGACAGCGCAGGACGCGGTGGTAGAAAACGAGGTCAAGGTAATCGTGCTCGTTGCCGACTGTGATGCGTTTCTGGCGGGCCTCGAAACAGAAGCCGGTGCCGAGTTCGAGGAGAAAGGATTGGAGGTGGTTAAGCAGGGCTTTTTCAAGATCGCTTTCGAGGTAGTGGGATTGCTCGGCGAGGCCGGTGAATTCGAGGACGTAGGGATCACGGATGAGATCGGCGATCGCAGCGGGAGTTTCGATGGCCTGCGTGCGGGCGCGGTTGATGACGGCGGCTTTGTCGGTGGAGAGGCCGGTGCGTTCGTAGAGGAGAGAGCCGATTTGACGCTGAAGCTGGCGTACGGACCAGTTGCCCTTCAGGCACTCGTTTTCGTAGAAGGCGCGCTTCCAAGAATCGTCGATGGCAAGGAGGTCGATCAGGTGAGTCCAGGAAAGACTCAGAAGCATGTCGGACGAGAGCGGCCTCGGCAGGCGTTGGGTTGCGGTCGCCGATTTCGTCATCAGTGATGACGAAATTCCCAATCGGGCGACGGGCAATCGATTGCGAGAAATCGTCATCACTGGTGATGAAATCATTTTCTGAAGTTGCGGGCAGCTCAGGTAAAAGATGCGCATACGTTCCAGCATGCGCACAGCACAGCCGGGAATGTTCTTGGTTTGGAGGTCAGCGGCTACTCGCTTGAGCAGCCCGGCACCGTATTTGGCCCGACCTTCACCGTGCTGTTCGAATTCGACGAGGTAGGCTCCGATGAGCCAGTTGCGGAGAATGAGGTGGCGGTTGACTGCGCCGGCGGCCCCGGCTTGGGCCTGTGCGTGGGCAGCGCTGATGGCGGTGAGGAGGGCGGGGTAGTTCATGGCCGGGCGTGGGGTGTCGCATGCGCACCGTGAGGTATGCGATATGCGTGGGGTGGGTTTTGAATGACTGGCATGAGGCGCCGGCCCGCGCGTCATGTCTCTGTCTGCGAATTTTGCGGCGCATCGTCAACCTCGCTTCATACGCAATGCAGTGAATCGGGGTCTGGTGTTTGGGGTCTTGGGTCTGGCTGGTGACAGTGGGAAATGCCGAGGAAGGTGACGGGAAATCTGCGGGGTGCTGCTTCACTCTGACGCTTGACGTTCTGGAGTAGTGATGGCAAATTGCCATCATGGTAAAAACACAGATCCAACTCCCCGAGCATCTTTACCGCGAAACCAAACGGATCGCCGCTGAATATGAAATGAGTTTTGCCGAGGTCGTCCGGCGCAGTCTCGAGCGCACCGTGCCGGCTTACCCGAAGAAGGGCGCGACCGGCTGGCAGCCACCCGAGCCGCGCGACCTTGGTCAGCGCTGCGCCGTAGATGAGGATGAGCTGCGACTGCTGGCGAACGAGCCCAACTACCTCCCGCGTCGCTTGCGGCGCAAAGCCCGATGATCGCTCCCGATACCAATCTGCTTTTCGCCTGGCTCAACAGTGGGCATGCTAACCATCGTGTCGCTGCCGCTTGGTTTGCGACTCAGGCGGAAAACGCGAATTTAGTTTTGTGCGAACTGGTGCTCGTCGAACTCTACGGACTGTTGCGCAACGAAGTGCTGCTCACCCGCCCGCTGTCCGCCCCGGAGGCGGTCGAAACCATCCAGCGGTTGCGGCATCATCCCCACTGGGAGCTGATCGATTATCCCGGCGGGTTGATGGAGAGTGTTTGGACTGCGGCCGCTGCGCCGCGCTTCGCCCGGCGGCGAATCTATGACGCCCGCCTCGCTCTCGCGCTTCGGCACTACGGCGTCACGGAGTTGGCGACGGCCAATGTGAAGGATTTCCAGGGCTTCGGATTCGCCCGCGTTTGGAATCCGCTGGCGGGCGGCTGAACCGGTGAGGGGTCTTTCTCTCCGCCGTGAAGAGACGGAGGGCACGGGTCATCACGGAAGGATTCTTCACGGTGAAGCTGAAGACGCGCAAGCCGGAGGAAAGTGCAGGGAGAGCGTGCGTTATTATGACCTATCCTGTCTTGGGCAGTGGTTTTGAATATTTTTTCCATGCGACCAGTGAAAACACACAATGCACTGCACCAACTGCGATTACTCCAATGTAGATATCGGGGATGTTGGGTACAAAGGCTAAAGCTGAAGCAAGCACACATCCTATGGCCGCAAGTTTTGCTCTGCCTAAAAGACGATTTGCCAAGTCCGCTCTGATTTCTGAGTTTCCTTCAATATAGCGTAGTAATGCTTCGCAGGTATCTCTCGATAGTCCGAAATTGGCCATCCGCTTCTCCGGGTAGAGCCGGCGCTTACGCGCCGACACCCCCACAGAGGCGCTGGATCGTGGGCTTGAACGCCTCGAGCTTGCTCACGCGGCGGGTCGCCGCCGCGACGGTGCGGCGTTCGTAGCGCGGACATTTTTCCCAGTGCGCCACCGTCTGCCAATGCAGGTCGAGTTGGTGGGCGATCTGCGTGATCGTCAGATGCTCGGTGTCGCGCAATTGGCGGATTTGGCAAAAGGTGTGATAGTCGATCAT
>JANYCF010000224.1 GCA_025360455.1 Opitutaceae bacterium
ATTTTCCGTTTCAATGAAGACCCAGGGGAGGCCGAATTTTTTGGCGAGTTCGTCGGCGAGGGCTTTGACGGCGAGGGTTTCGGTGGCGTAGTGGCCGCAGCAGTAGACGTTGAGTTTGTGCTCCTGGGCGTAGTTGAACCATTCCTCGCGGAGTTCGCCGGTCACGAGCGTATCGACGCCGGTGGCGACGAGCTGGGCGATGGCGCTGTTACCGGAGCCGCTGCAGAACGCGACCTGCTTGGGTTGAGGGGAGCCGAATTCGAGGGAGATGACCCGGGTGTATTGCTCTTCGAGGCGCATGCGGAGCTGGGCGCGCTTGTATTTATTCGGCGCGATCCAGCCGATGGCTTGGCCTTCATGAAGGAGGAACTGGCTGCGCGGTTTCAAGCCGAGCAGTTGGGCCAGGAGGACATTGTTGCCAATCTCGGGATGGGCATCGAGGGGCAGGTGCGAGGAATAGACGGCGCAATTGCCGCGGACCAAAGCAGCGTAGCGCTCATAGACCGAGCCGACGAGGGGTTGGGCGCCGCCCCAAAATAAGCCGTGATGGACAATGATGAAGTCCACGCCGCACTCGACGGCCTGCTCAAAGGGGACAAGGCCGGCGTCGACGGCGGCACCGATCTTGGTGACGCGTCCGTCGTTGGCGACTTGGAGGCCGTTGACTGCGCCTGGATAATCCTTGAACGCCGCCCGACGGGTACGGCGGTCGCAATAATCGACCAAGTGTTGCAGGGATGGGGCAGGCATGGACGCGAGGTTGAGTGGAGGACCGACCGGGCGCAAGTCGCACGTTCCGGCGGATTCGAGGGAGGGACGCAGTTGGGTGGTAGGTGGCGTGCTTGCCGCGCCACGTTGTGTGGCAAGCACACAACCTACCCCAACTGTCCTCGATCAGCATCAGGACAAACCATGCAATATGTTCCCCCTTGCCAGCGACGCGAGCGACTGCACTTTGAAAGGATGGACGAGGGAAAAAATGATCCGATCGAACTGATTGCGCAAGCGACCGAACAGTTTTCGCACCGGCCCAGCTGGGACGAATACTTTATGGCCACGGCCAAACTCATCGCTTCGCGGTCGAACTGCGAGCGGTTGAATGTCGGCTGCGTGGTCGTGACGGCGGGGGATCGTCGCAACCGCATCGTGGCGGCCGGCTATAACGGTTGGTTGCCCGGAACGCCGCATGTGTCGCGGATGCGCGACGAACACGAGCAGGCGACGGTGCATGCCGAGCAAAACGCCGTGGCGGATGCCGCGCGCCGTGGGTCCAGCGTGGAAGGGTGCACGGCTTACGTGACGCACTATCCGTGTATTAACTGTGCGAAGATTCTCGCGGCGGCCGGTATTGCGGAGATCAAATTCCATGTTGATTATCATAACGACCCGCTGGTGGCGCCCATTTTGAGCGATGCCGGGGTGAAGCTCACTAAACTCTAGTCCTTTCTCGCGATCGCCCATGAAAGAACGCGGCAGAACCAAACAGACCTACGTCGGTCAATTGCTGCTGGCGAATCCTTCGCTGCGCGATCCGAACTTCAAACGCGCGGTGATTTTGATGTCGGTCCACGATGCGGATGGGGCCATGGGCGTGGTGATCAACCGGCCGTTGCCGCGTCAACTGGGCGAATTGAACGTGGAGTTTGCCCAGACCGCACTCGCGGGGATTCCGGTTTATCAGGGCGGACCGGTGGAAACGGAGAAACTGATTTTGGTGAGTTGGCAGCGCGACGAGGCCCACATGGAGTTTCAGCTGAACTTCGGCTTGGATGTCGAGCAGGCCATCGCACTGGTCGGTACACCCGGGCTGACGATTCGGGCTTTTCTCGGTTATTCGGGATGGGGAAAGGGACAACTGGAGAGCGAAATGCGCCAGAAAACATGGATCACCGCCCCGCTTGCCGACTATAATCTGGGAGCAGATGATGGCATCGGGCTCTGGCGGATGATTCTGGGTTCACTCGACCCGGAGTTGAAATTGCTGGCCGATGAACCGGACGATCCGACTTTGAATTGATCCGTTGACATGAATCAGCGGCGGAAAAATGTAAGTTTTCGTATCTACAGTTGCTATGCGCTGAGAGTTCAGAATATAGCGACATCTAGTATTTCGAAAGCTACCCTTATCCTAGATTAGAAGTAACCAAATTCATCCGACTGCCTTTTAAAAATGAAAATGAATTAATTTCATTCATTGGCATGCCCTCTGCATTATTTTTCGCGTTCTCACCCTAACAATATCAACAATGAAAAACACACAAAGAGTCGGACGACTTGCGGCCTTGGCTGCCTTGCTCGCCCTCCCCACCGCACTCTGGGCCCAGACACCCGCAACCCCACCGGCTCCGGTGGTGGATTCGGGTGTCACGGCCTGGATGCTTACCTCCACTACCTTGGTGCTCCTGATGGTACCAGGCCTCGCGATTTTCTACGGCGGTCTGGTCCGTACGAAAAATGTGCTCGGCACCATGATGCATTCGTTCGTCTCCATGGCGGTCGTCGGCGTCATTTGGGCAGTCTGCGGCTATGGCCTCAGCTTCGGCCCAAATGTCCTCGGTGGTTTCGTGGGCTGGGACAGCGGCCTGCTTTTTATGAAGAGTCTCGATGAGAAAATCATGACCTCGGGTATTCCGGAGTATGTTTTCGCGATGTTCCAGGGTAAGTTCGCCATCATCACCCCGGCGCTGATCGCCGGTGCGGTGGCTGAGCGCATCAGCTTTAAGGGTTGGATTGCCTTCATCAGCCTTTGGATTTTGTTCGTTTACGCACCGCTTTGCCATTGGGTCTGGGCGAGCGACGGTTACTTTTTCAATCTGGGCGCCAAGGGCGCGATCGATTTCGCCGGCGGTACGGTGGTGCACATTTCCTCCGGTATCAGCGGTCTCGTCCTCGCTCTTTTCTTGGGCAAGCGCCTCAACTATCCGAAGCTTTCCACCTCACCGAACAATTTGACCATGGTCTTGCTCGGGGCCGGTCTTCTCTGGGTGGGCTGGTTCGGTTTCAACGCCGGTTCTGCCGTCGGTTCCAACCTTGATGCCGGTCGTGCTCTCACGGTGACGCAAGTCGCCGCGGCCACTGGCGCGCTGACTTGGATCATCATTGAGGCGCTCGTGCACGGCAAGGCGACCAGTCTCGGTTTGGCGTCTGGTATTCTCGCCGGTCTCGTTGCTATCACCCCGGCCGCCGGGGTGGTTGCTGTCCCCGGTGCGATCGCGCTGGGCGTCATGGCTTCGATCGGTTGCTATCTGATGATCACGCTCAAGGGCAAACTGGGCTACGATGATTCCTTGGACGCTTTCGGTGTCCACGGCACGGGTGGTGTGATCGGGGCCATCGGTCTGACCTTCTTCATCCGCGACTCTTGGTGGGCTGATGCTGGTACGAAAGTCGCCGGCTGGGGCTTGGGTAACCAGCTCCTAGTCCAGATCAAGGCCGTCGGTGCGACGATTCTTTTCGCCGCGGTCATGACCCTGATCATCGGTTTCATTGTAGAAAAGACGATCGGTCTTCGCCTCAAGGAATCTGATGAAAAAGAAGGTTTGGATCACTCACTCCACGGCGAACGTGGCTATGGCTTGAACAACCTCAACTAAGGAGCCAACACACATGAAACTTATCACTGCAATTATTCGCGAAGAAAAGTTGGACGAGGTCCGTCAGGCCCTCATCGATGCCGAGATTGAGCGCATCACCGTCAGTCGCGTGAGCGGCCATGGCCAACAGCAAGAAATCGAGGTCCAGCGCGGCAAAAAAGTGATCCCGAATCTGATCCCCAAGGTTCAGGTCGAGATCGCCTGCAATGACGCGTTCGAGGACATCACCATCAACGCCATCCTGCGCACGGCCCGGACCGGCAAGGAAGGCGCCATCGGCGACGGCAAGATCTTCGTGCAAGACCTGCGCGAGTGCATCCGTATTCGCACCGGCGAACGCGGCGGCCAAGCGATCTAATCGCTGCGGCGCTCTTATTTCCAGGGCCAGGCTCGCTTTGCGGGCCTGGCCCTTTTTTATGGCCGGCAAGGCGCAGTTGGGGTGGAATTTACGATTCTGCCGCCCGGAAATCATTTCGTCGGTAGGAAGTTAATCTTTTCCTTTGACACGTCACGTTTGGGCTCTCTTCTTTTGAGCCTTTATGAAAGTTGTTTCCTCCATCAAATCCGCGAAGCTGCGCCACCCTGCCTGTCAAGTCGTCCGCCGCAAGGGCCGCATCTACGTCATCAACAAGACCGAGCCGCGCTACAAAGCACGCCAAGGTTGATTAACTGCTTTTCCGCCCATGAAAGACCAAGGCCATCCCGCTCTTAACAACGTTTGCTACCTCGATATCGGTACCGGCAAGCGTTTCCTCACCAAGTCCACCATGAAGTCCGCCCGCACCGAGAAGATCGATGGCGAGGATTACTTCGTGGTTGTCCGCGATGTGACCATGGATTCGCATCCCGCCTACACCGGCGAGAAGCGCCTCGTGGACACCGCCGGCCGCGTCGAGAAATTCACCTCGAAGTTCAAGCGCGCCACGAAAGCCTCGTAAGCTTTCGCCGCAAGCGACTTTCCGAGCCCTCCCGCAACGGAGGGCTTTTTTGTGTCCAAAGGGTAGCGCAGGCATCCTGCCTGCAGCGGGAGGAAGCAGGCTGGAAGCCTGCGCTACTTGCCAACTCCGCCTGAGCAAAATTCACATTTAATCCCCGATTTTTTGGTGTCATTCGTCCGCATTTCCCGTTTCTAATTCTACTTCATCTATGCGTATTCGTGCTTTTCAAGGTCTGGTTCCCGTTCCGCAACATGCGTCCGAAGTGGCGTGCGTTCCTTATGATGTCGTCGACACCGCTGAGGCCGCCGCGCTCGCGGCCGGTCACCCGCTGAGCCTCTTGCGCGTTGATCGCGCGGAGATTGATCTGCCGGCGAAGACCGACCCCTACAGCGACGCGGTCTATAATAAGGCCCGGGAGAATTTCTTGCAGCTCCAACGCGATGGGGTGCTCGTGCGCGAGTCCGGCCCATGCCTTTATCTTTACCAGCAGCAAATGGGCACCCACACGCAACGCGGTCTTGTGGCCGTGTGTCACGTCGAGGATTACGATGCCGAGCTGATCAAGAAACACGAGAAGACCCGTAAGGATAAGGAAGACGATCGGACTCGTCTGATCGACAAACTCTCCGCCAACACCGGCCCGATTTTCCTGACCTATCGCGACGAGGCGGCGGTTTCCGCGCTCGTAAACGCCAAGGTGAAAGAAACACCGCAGAATGATTTCACCGCGCCCGATGGCATCCGGCACACCGTCTGGCGGATCGTCGGTGGCGCGGATTTCATCGCCGCTTTTGGCCAGGTCCCTGTATCTTACATCGCCGATGGCCACCATCGTGCCGCCAGTGCGGCCCGCGTGGCTCGTATGCGTCGCGAGAAGAATCCGCAGCATACCGGTGCGGAAGATTACAATTGGTTTCTCTGCGTGTTGTTTCCCGCCAGCGAACTCAAAATTCTCCCCTACAACCGGCATGTATTTAATCTGAACGGTCTCACGCCGGAAGCATTTTTGGAGAAAGTGAAAGGGACCTTCGGTCTGGTGGAAAACGCCGCGCCTTCGCCGACGACGGTCGGGCAGGTAAGCATGTATCTCGGTGGCAAATGGTATGGCCTCCGTTGCCCGGTGGATCTTAAGGCTGATCCCGTGGGCCGGCTCGATGTGAGTGTGTTGCAGGACAAGCTCCTCGCTCCGCTGCTGGGCGTGGACGATCCGCGCACGAGCAAGAAAATCGATTTCATTGGCGGCATCCGCGGTACGGCAGAATTGGTGAAGCGCGTCGATGCGCAAGGCGGAGTCGCTTTCTCACTCTATCAGGTGACGATTGCGCAGTTGATGGACATCGCTGATGCCGGTCAGATCATGCCGCCGAAGAGCACGTGGTTCGAACCGAAGCTGCGCTCCGGTTTATTCATTCACACTTTCGAGTAATACAAGATACGTTTGCATTGGATCTTTCGGCGTAGCCGCAGGCGTCCTTGCCTGCCGTCCCGAGGGAGAAAACCGGCAGACACGGAGGCCTGCCACTACTCAAACAAATCCTCAGATTACGATAAAGGCGATGGCCATGATCAAGGTCGGCACGAGCGCCGCTGCGGCCAGTTTCAGAGGAGAAACGCCGTTGGGGAAAAATCCTTGAAGAATACTTTGACCCGCCGGATTGGGGGCGTTCGCGATCACGGTGAGTCCGCCGCCCGTCACCGCTCCGGCCACTACGGCGTGTTTCATGGTTTCGCTTAGATTCGGTACGAGGGTGGCGAGGTACGTGATAGCGGCGTTGTCGTTGAAGGAAGTCAGAAAGGTCGACCACCAGAACAAGCTGGTGCTGCCCATGCTCCCAAGCAGGGGTTGCAGCCACCAGCCTTGCAGGCCGCCATGGATAACCAAACCAGCCAAGAATAGTCCGACCATCATGGGCGACCGCAGATCGAAGCGCTTTTGGTGATGCGCGGTGGCTTGGGCAAAGGCCAAGAAGAAAAGAAACCCACCGATGAGGAGCGGGACATAATGCGAGACCAGGACAGAGAAGGCGATAAACCCGACTTGCACGGCGATGATCCAGGCAGGAATAGGGGAACCGCCCCCCATCGTCATAAACCGCTCCTGGCTCATGCGCGCTTTTTCCAGGGCACTGAATTCCCTATGGAAAATCCCGAAGTAAAGTAACGTTGAGGTCGTAATACCCACCATGGCCCGCCAGCCGAAATTGAAAAATACATGAGACAAGTCCCACTGCCATGGGCCAGTGACCATGACCAAGGGTGGCGCGGCAAAATGCGTCAGCGTGCCGCCAACGGAAATATTGACGAAGAGCAACCCGATCGTCGCATAGCGCAGTCGAATCGAGGGTTGGTAGTGGTAGAATTGATGGGCAAGGAGAATGGCGGAAATCGTCATCGCCCCGGGTTCAGTAATCAACGAACCGAGCAAGGGCCCGAAAATCAAAATCGATAGCCAAGTGGAAGCGATCGTTTCTCCACCCAGGGAGGAGAGCAGGTGAATGGCACGTTCGGCCAATCGTGTTACTGGTCGCGTGGCGGCCAGGGCCATGATAACGGTGACAAATATCGGCTCGGTGTAATCGACGCGTTTACCCAGATAATCGAGCACCACCGTCCAGTTTTTGCAGGTGATTCCGACCAGGCCGAGCACGATGGCCCAGAGGCCGAACACCACTTCCACTTCACCGAGAAAATGCAAAATTTGTCCGATAAAACTGACCTCGGTGATTTCTTCGCCTGACTCATGTTGGACCATCCGCGGGCCACCAGCGGAGTGGCGAGCTTCTGCCTCGCTGGCCCATTGCCTGATTTTGGGCGTTAAAAAGGTGTGGATGATCGCGGCAGTGAAGATCAGAGTTGCATAGAGATTAAACGGGTCCGCGTGGATCCGATCAATCAGCGTCTGGATGAGTCCATCAGGGGAAGCCGCTCCATAGCCGCTTAAGGGGCGAGATAACGTCTCTGCTGTTTCGGCGGCATCAGCCATCAGTAAGCCGAAGATCACGCCTTGGCCTCCATCCGGCGCCGCATGAGCTGACGGAATAGGGTCCAACCATAACCGAGCATAACTCCGCCGGAAACATACCATTGGGTGCCATCACGGAAAAGGAGCGGACAGACCACTTGAATGATGAGCAAGGTGATCAGCAGGTAAGCCGTGCGGGCACCGGCACCGGGCATGAGCGACCAGGCGTTTTTGAATTTGCCTTCGCGTTGGCGCTGTTCGTTGTGACGAAGCGCAGCGGCTTGGAGCAAGCCGAAGGCGTAACCAATGCCGGAACCAGCGGTGAGCCCGAGCAGTGAATAAAAGAAAGTGAGGTACATAGGGTAAGGGTAAGGATTGAAAGAGAGGGGAAGAAACGCTGCCCCAAGGGGTCGGACCTTGGCGCAGCGAGAAGTTAAACGAATCAGCTGACGGGGGTCTCGGACTTGTGGTCCATAACCATACCGGAATAGCCTGGTGCACCCATCTCTGGGATGTCGAGACCTTGGATCTCAACTTCCTTCGAGACACGATTGCCGACTGTTTTCTCAATGATCCAATAGACGATAATCGAGAGGATCGAAACGGTGACGAAGCAGGTCGTGACACCGATCAGTTCAGCCCAGAATTGGTTTAGACCGCCGCCATAGAAAAGGCCGGTGACATTGCCAGCTACGCCATTGAAGCCGTCACCATAGGTGCCATCGGAAAAGAGTCCGATAGAAAGACAACCCCAGCAGCCATTGACGCCGTGGACGGAGATAGCTCCGACCGCATCATCAATTCGGCGTTTATCGAAGAAGAAAACCGCTTCGACGACCAGAATACCGGCTACGATGCCGATGATGGAAGCGCCGCCGGCGGAAACGAACGCGCAAGGCGCAGTGATCGCCACGAGACCGGCCAACAGACCATTGCACATCATGGACGGATCAGGTTTCTTGGTCTTGAACCACCACATATAGAGAGTGGCGGCGAGTGCGGCCGTCGAGCCGGCGAGCATGGTGTTAACGGCGATTACCGCGATGCGGAAATCAGTACCTGCGAGCGTGGAGCCGGGGTTGAAGCCGAACCAGCCGAACGCGAGAATGAAGGTTCCGAGCATCACCATTGGGATGTTATGCGGTATGATTGGATTAACGAGTTTGCCAGCGCTGTCATACTTCCCGTGGCGGGGGCCGATGAGCCAGGCGAAGATCAGTGCGATCACCCCGCCTTGCATATGTACTACTGAAGAACCGGCGAAGTCGAGATGCCCGTGCCCGAGACCGAAGTTAGTGCCAAGGGTGGCCAGCCAGCCGCCGCCCCAGACCCAATTGCCGAAGATCGGATACATCACGGTGCCAATGAAAATACCGTAGATCATGAACGCGGAGAATTTCCAGCGTTCGGCAGCAGCGCCGGTCGGGATCGTTGCGGTGGTGTCCATGAACACCATTTGGAACAAGAAGAGAGCGAAGGCCGCAGTATCGTAGCCGGCACCTTGCAGCATGAATCCCTTCCAGCCGAGGAGGCCGAAGAAGTGACCGCCAATGGTAAAGCCGAGCTCATGATTCAAGCCGCCATATCCGCCCATTGTGCCGAGTGCCCCGATACCGCCAAACATGAAGGCGAAACCGCACAGATAAAAGCCGAGCATGCCCATGGGATAAACCATGAAATTCATCGCCATGGTGTGGCTGGAATTCTTGGCCCGGCATAAGCCTGTTTCTACCAGAGCGAAGCCTGCCTGCATGAACATCACGAGGAAGCCGGTGAAGAGCGTCCACATGAAGTTGATCGCCACGCGATTGTGGCCGACGTTATCAGCTAGCTTAACCGCGAGCGGCTCGAGCTTGGCTTGGGCCGCATAATCATCGGATGCTTTTTTGGCGTCCATGAAGGCCTTCATCTTGTCTTTGTCTTTCATGTCGTCCGCACTGAGGTCGGACGGGGCCATGACGACGAAACCAGGGACGTCCATCGCGACACCGGTGGAGGTGCCGGCCGGATCGGGTTTGGGATCATCAGCCTGCGCCTTGGTGAGAGCGCAGAGAGCCAAGGCCGTGAACAGGCCCCAGCGAATTAATGAGGAACGGAGGTGAGTTAGCATTTTTATGGGGGTACTTTATGGTTAGTGTACTAGGACAAAAGAGAGCCTATCCCATGACGGCTGAGCGGCAGGATGAATGAAATTACTGGTATCCATGAAATTCATTTGAGCAGCTATGATGCCAGCGTTCCGGTTTCTCTCATTTGTCCGCATGAAAAATTCCAAACTCACGAATCACGCGTTCCAAAATAGTCCGCTCCCAGATATAAACTATTGTGGTTCCTCGCTTTTCCCGCTGGGTAAGGCAGAGGAGCTGAGGGATTATCTTGTAGGTCAGCACGCTGGCCTACCGATTCAATTGTCACTTTCCGACAAGTCACTATCCACTGGAAATATCTGCGAGGTGCCTCCGTATTTGATCGGAGGTTGATCCGCGATGGGGTGGCTGCGGTTAACCTGGCAGTTTTTTTGACGATGACTTCTCTTCCTTGGCAGGTGGCTCACTAGGGAGTGGCCGCCCCATTTTGCCTAAATAAATCATCGTTTGTTCCGATGTCTAATCCTATGAATTCGATTCTCACCAAGCCGGTTTGCTACGAGTTTTGCTTCCCGGAGAAAGATACTTTAGTCCGGGTGGAAGTGGCGAACGAGGGTGTGACGGTGCGTGCCACACGCGATACTTTCACCGAGCAGCGCAAAGCCAGTTTCGTGCGTGAATTGGCGTCCGAGGGATTTATTGCCGACTCCTACCGATGGTTTTCTGCGGTCGGGCCCGAGTCGTATCTCGGCATCCGTTGGGTGATCGATTACACGTGGCTGGTCATTCCGGACTCGGTCATTGCCACGGCTCGACATTTTATGCTCTGGCTCCTGTTGGGCAGCGGAGTGCTCTGGCTGGCTCAGATGTCCTGGCTTTTTTTAAGTGGCGATTGAACCCGCGCGCCGATTGATCGAGATTTTGGGTTATTTGTATTCGCGAACCAACCGGTACGTTCGGAGTATCAGTCTACGTTGCCTCAACGGCTCAGGGATAAAATTAACCGGATCGATGCAGTTAAGTTGAGTAGAACGCGGCTTACGGACGCGTTTTCTTGTGCACGCACAGTCCCCACTCGTCCGGCTTTTCCGTCGTAGCCTTGCGATGACGGAAGGCTGAGTTCCACTCAGTACTTTAGGTGGTGAATGGAGCGACAGCTCCCTGCCTCAATCCGGCTTAAAACCATCGGCACCATTCCTTCTCGGCAGTGGCACAACTGGTGTTGAAGTGAGGGGTTGCCTCGCGACATACCTCGTATATTCAAGGCTCAAAGCATGCCGGTCGAACTCTCCCCTGATATATTTGGCCATGGGCGTTGGTTTTGGTTAGCCGGACGGACTTTATTTGCCACTATTCCAATTAAGCGGCTTTCATCAGAGATGAGAGACGCGGTATTTTACCCATGAGAGTCATCCATGCCCAACGTACTTCGGCTGGCACTGTGCGCGAAACCAACGAGGACTTCATCGCCTGTTGGCCGACCGACGCACATGAAAGCGTAGGCACCGTCGGACTGGTCTGGCTTCTCGCCGATGGCGTCGGCGGGGAAAGCCGGGGTGAAATGGCAAGCGAGATGGCGGTCACGTCTGCCCTTAATGTACTAAAACGGGTACAATCAAGCACGACGGTCCCCGAACTTCTCAGTGCTATGTTCACGGCGGCGAGTCGCGACGTTTATAATTACGCCAAGGCCAATCCCGAACCGGGGACTATGGCTACCACGCTCACGATTTCGCTTTTCCGCGAAAACAACCTGCATGTCGCCCATGTCGGTGATTCTCGGGTGTATCTTGTGCGGCAGGGTAAGATCCGCCAGCTCACCACTGATCACTGTTATGTGGGACCTTCCGTCAAATACGGCTTGGTCAAAGAGCACAAAGCGATGACGGACACCCGCCGTTCTTTGCTCACTCGTTGTGTGGGTCATGACTCTGTGGTAAATTTCGATTCCACGCGCACGGGGCTGATGCGGGGAGACATTATCATGCAGTGCTCAGACGGCCTGTACGGCTACGTGACGCCCCAGGAGATTTGCGACGAAATCAGTCACCATGCTCCCGATGAAGCCTGCCGGCGTCTCACCGCCCTCGCCGAGCGACGTCAGGTTGATGACAATCTTTCCATTCAAGTGATCAAGGTGCAGGAGCTTGATCCGATTGCCTATCGCCAGGGATCGCCCGTCTACAATCGGGAAGAAGCGGAGGCGAAAAATGCAGAAATCGAGCCGGGGCAATTTTTGGATGATCGTTTTGAGATCACGGAACTGGTTAGCCGCAGTGGCATGGCCTCCATTTTTAAAGCGAAGGATCTGAACACGGGCAGTCTGGTCGCCATCAAGGTGCCACACATGCAGTACGAAAACGACATCGCGACCTTTTCGCGGTTTCAACGGGAGGAGGAAATCGGTTTGCAGCTCAATCATCCGGCCATTCTTAAGATTCTTCCCACTGACCGGCCCAAGAGCCGGCCCTATCTGATCATGGAGTTTCTCGATGGGCAGATGCTCGACAAGGTCGTGGCCGCTACCCGGCCGTTGCCCGAATCGGAGGCGGCTCGGATCACCAGCCTGATTTGCGATGCCTTGGTCCACGTGCATCAGCGGGGCATTGTTCATCGGGATTTGAAGCCCCAGAATATTATGATCTGCGCGGATGGCAGCATTCGCATTCTAGATTTCGGGATTGCCAAGGCCTCCCGGTTGCGCCGGCTGACCTTTGCCGGTTATTCGCCCATGATGGGGACCCCCGATTACATGGCCCCGGAGCAGGTCAACGGCCGACGCGGCGACTTGCGTTCCGATATCTACAGTCTCGGCGCCATTCTCTATGAAATGACCACGGGGAAAGTCCCCTTTGACGGCGAGAGCCCGTATGTGACGATGAACATGCGGACCACGGGCGACCCCACCGCGCCGCGGAAAATCAACGAGCAAATCTCGCCCGTCATGGAGGAAATTATTTTGCATGCGCTCGCCCGCGATCCCGATCAGCGCTACGCCAATGCCGGACTGATGAAGGCCGAACTCGACAATAATAATATCGTCGAACTAACCGACCGGCATCTTCGTCTCGAGTCGGCCAAAGCGTGGAAAAGTCGGTTCCGCCTGATGCCGCTCATTGTGTTTTTTGTGGTTCTGCAGATCGTGGGATTTGCCCTCATGTTCTGGTATTTCAAGCAGCACGGGAAGCATTGAGGGCTTCTGCGCTGATTGAGCGCATACTTGTTTAAAATGGATGTTGTTACGATAACCCACTCCAAGCAGGCAGGGCAACCGCGGTCCGGTGAAATTTGTTCATCAGAGTTGCCGAACGGACTCGAACGCGTAGAAGTAGGGAATGCTTTTTAAGCTGAAGGCCGACTACTCTCCGACTGGCGATCAACCGCAGGCGATCGAAACGCTCGTGCGTTCGTTACGCGCCGGTAATCGCTTTCAAACACTCCTGGGCGTCACGGGCTCCGGCAAGACCTTCACGATGGCGAACGTCATCGCGCAGCTCCAGCGACCGACGCTCATTATCTCGCACAACAAAACGCTCGCGGCCCAACTCTACTCGGAATTCAAGAATTTCTTCCCCGAGAACGCCGTCGAATACTTCGTCAGCTACCACAATCACATCCTTCCGGCTGACGAGTGAACTCGTGGTCGAGATACGCAGGCGCTC
>JANYCF010000228.1 GCA_025360455.1 Opitutaceae bacterium
GCCCAGTGCCAGGTGACGATGCTCTGACAGTTGGCGATCTTGCCCAACGCTCCGCAATACTGGCGGGCGACGCCGACGGAATGACGGCCCTGTTTGGGCAGACTGGTATCGTCGAGCACCAGCACGCCGGGTCGGTCCGCCCGACGCCGCATCTGCTCGCGCAGCCGGAAAAGCACGGCCCCATGCTCCCACGGACTCTGGTTGACGAACGTAAGCGACCGCTCGGGTGCCTCGTAGAAGACGGGGCGTAAAAACGCTAGAGTGGTCGGCGATGAAGGCATTGACGACGGAGGTGGTGGATCGGGGTGAGAAACGCGACACGCGTGGACGACGCATTGCGACGGCGCAGGAGCGTGCGGGGCTGATCGCGGCCTACGAGAGTAGCGGGCTGACGCAACGCGCGTTTGCCGAGCGGGAGGGCGTGAAGTTCTGCACGTTCACGACCTGGCTGGTGCGGCATCGCCGGGCGGAGGCGAAGACTACATTCACGGAGGTGAGCGTCGGCGGCGCTCGCCCGGCGGCCGTGATCGAGATCGTGTTGCCGGACGGACTGGTCGTGCGGGGCAGCGAGCTTGAGCAGGTGGTGGCGGTGGTGGGACGCCTGCGCCGATGCTGACGTTCGCCTCGACGCAGCGCATTTATCTGGCGGTCGAGCCGGTGGACATGCGCAAGCAGTTTAACGGGCTGTGGGCGCTCTCCGCCGAAAAGCTCCGGGAGGATCCGCGCAGCGGCGCGCTGTTTGTCTTCACGAACAAGGATCGGGATCGATTGAAGATCCTGTTCTGGGATGGTTCAGGCGTCTGGGTTCTGGCGAAGCGGCTGGAGAAGGGTCGGTTCAGTTGGCCGCAGCCGAATGGCTCGGCCAAGATTCATCTGGAGCCGACAGCGCTGACCATGCTGCTCTCGGGCATCGACCTGAAAGACGGCTGCCAAAAAGCGTGGTACGAGCGATAAATGGCTGGACAACGATGTATCCATAATAAAACTACAAGGTATGCCTACGCCGGCCGCTGAACCCCACGCCCAGCTCCAGGAGCTGGCCGTGGAACTGGCCGCGCTGAAAGCGGAAAATGCCTGGCTCAAGCGCCAGCTGTTCGGGGCGGGCAAGAGCGAAAAGCTGGACCGCTTGCAGACCAGCCTGCCGCTGAGCGAACCCGCGCCTCAGCCAGTGGCACCGAAGGTCGCGACGATTACCTATGAGCGGCTCGCCGCACCGCGGGAAAAGCGCCCGGTGCCGGCGGAGGCATTTAAGAATGTGCCGGTGAAGGAAACGGTCGTGATCGAGCCCGAAGAGGTGAAGGCCGATCCCGCGGCGTTCGAGCGCATCGGCGAGGAACGCACCTTCGAGATCGATCTCGTCCCGCCCCAGGTTTTTAAGCGCGAGATCGTGCGGCCGAAGTATCGGTCGAAGCTGGACCGCTCGCAGCCGCCAGTCCTGGCGCCGGCCTTGGCGCGGCCGGTGAGCGGCGGTTACGCCTCGGCCGGACTGCTGGCGTGGATCGCCCTGTCGAAGTACGTCGATCATCAACCGCTCTACCGGCTGGAGCAACAGTCCGCCCGCTGGGGCGCGCAGATCCCGCGGCAAACGATGGTCGACTGGATCCGCATCACCGCGGAATGGTTGGAGCCGGTCTACCGGCAGATGCTGCGACGTGTTTTGAGCGGCGGATATATCCAGGCCGACGAGACGCCGATCCGGTGCAATGATCCGGATGAAAAACGCGGAGGCACAACCGAAGGGTGGCTGTGGGTGATTAGCCGGCCCGGCGAAGACGTGGTGTTCGACTGGCGATTGTCGCGTCGGCACGGCGAGCTGACCTCGTTGATCGAGGGTTACCGCGGCATCCTTCAATCCGATGGTTACGCCGCCTACGCGGCGTATGCGAAGGAGCATCCGGAAGTGAACTGGGTGGGCTGTTGGGCCCATGCACGGCGGAAGTTTTTTGAAGCCGAACAGGAAGACCCGAAAGCGGTGCGCTGCGTTTTGCGGATTATCCGCTGGCTCTACGCCACGGAGGCTCGCTGGGACGAGCAGCCGCTGACACCGGCGCTGCGCCGGGTGCATCGGCAGCGTTACTTTACCCGACCGCTGTACTGGCTGAAGAAGGTGACGATCGGCTTGCGCGAACGGACCCTGCCGAAGTCGGGGTTGGGCAAAGCGTGCGATTATCTGTTGCGCTTCTGGACCCCTTTGACCGCGCATCTCGAGCACGGCGAAACCCGGCTCGACAACAATCTCGTGGAAAACGCGATCAGGCCCTCGGCGATCGGCAAGAAAAACTGGCTCTTCATCGGTCATCCCGACGCCGGCCAGCGTTCGGCCGTCATCTACTCGATCGTCGTGTCCTGCCAGCGCCGCCGTATCGAACCGCTCGCCTATCTGCGCGATGTCCTCACCCGGTTGCCTCGCATGACCACCCGCGACGACTTGGACGCTCTGACTCCGGCCCGCTGGAAACCAGCCGCCTAGCTCTTCGCTATCGTTACCAATGGTGACCATCGCCATGTCGCAATGCTCACCATTGAGACATCGCATTGGTCACCATCAATACGCGACCAGGAGGTACTCGGTCGGTCGCTTACGCTATAAGGCGCGAAATCGTCCGAAGTTTCCGTCGTGAGAGATGCTGCGTAAAACTTGCCTGTCTGGGTCCGCTCAAATATACCGTATCAGCGCTCTACCGAGTCGCCTTCAATCTCTACACATACCACGGACGGGAGGGCTGCGAGGGGAAGCGAGTTGTGAGACGGTGCGGGCCATGGGGTCGCAAAGTTTACGGACCCATTAGCAGCCGTTCTCATGGCGAGAGGTTTTTTCGAGGCATCATCTAGAAAATAGGCACGAGTCACCTTGCTTTTCATCGGAGGGACATCGAGGCCGGTACTTGGCCAGTCCGGAAATGCAGTGAAATAGAGTTTTCCGGGCCGCGCGGTGACGCGCAGACTATTGCGCTCGCCCCAGACTTTGTGTCCTGAGGCATCCTTTTGCCCCTCGATCCAGCCACCAAGTTCTTCGCCGAACGGAGTACGAACGGTGCCATATACTGAATCGCCATTGCTGCGGAGCCATATGCCGACGGTGCGGAGCGTTTCGACGCTGGGTTCCGGAATCGTCCCGTCGGAACGCGGACCGATGTTGAGGAGATAGTTGCCCCCTTTGCTCACAATATCGACCAACTTGAATATTACCTCGGCGGGGCGCTTCCAGTCATGATCGTCCGTGCGATAGCCCCAGGTGTGGTTCAGTGTGGCTGGAGTTTCCCAAGCATCATCAGAAAGGCTGCTGGGGATGACGTTGTCTCCCGTGGTTTTATAGTCGCCGATGGCACCAAGGCGACCGTCGATGAGAGTTGCCGGTTGCATCGAACGGACAATATCGGTGAAGCGCTTGCTCCGCTCTGTCGACATCAGCGTCGGATAATCGAACCAAACCAAACAAATGGGGCCGTACTTGCTGAGTAGCTCCCTGAGTTGGGGTTCTGCTTTGTTCCGGAGGTAGTTGTTATAAGCCCCGTTTTTATCTTTTTCCACGTCAGGGCCGAAATCCCACTCATTACCCGCGCCGCCAGGTTCGTGCCAATCTTGGGCTTGGGAATAGTAAATCCCAAAGCGAAGTCCTCGTTTGGCACAGGCGGCCGAAAGTTCAGCGACGATATCCCGCCTGAATGGCGTTGCGTCGACGACATTGTATTTACTTACGGTCGACTTGAAAAGAGCAAAGCCGTCGTGGTGTTTGGCCGTTATAACAATGTATTTCATCCCGGCGTCCAGCGCCAGCTGCGCCCATGCGTCGGCGTCGAACGACTCCGGGTTGAACTTCCCCGCGAGCTGCTCATACTGATTCACGGGAATTTTCGCCCGAGACATGATCCATTCGCCGATGCCAGGAACGCGTTGGCCGTTCCAATAGCCGGCGGGAATGGCGTAAAGACCCCAGTGGATAAATAAGCCGTATTTGTCGTGACGAAACCAGGCAAGCCGCTCCTGCTTCGAGGTTGAACTTTCCGGATCAGTTGCAGGACCTCTGTCAGAGGCTTGAACCGTAGCCAATAAACCGAGCGAGAGGAAAAGCGTCAGCGGAAGAAGGGAGGACGAGGAGGGTGTCTTCATAAGGTAATGACG
>JANYCF010000235.1 GCA_025360455.1 Opitutaceae bacterium
TATCCAAAGGATTGTTCAAGACATTCGCGAGTTCCTGCGCTTCACGGACCGAGAAGTGACCGGTGATTTGCGCGGAGCCGCCGGTGATCGCGTCATTGATGCGCGGAGCCGAGTAGAGTTTACCGTCGAGGACGATGCCGAGGAGGCGGTGAACATTGGCGCCGGTGACATCGGCGAATTGTTTCGCCCCGATGGAATTGAAGCTCAAATGCACCTGGGTGCCGCCGAATTGATCGGAAGTCGCCATCGCCTCTTTGACATTGGCGCCGGTCATTTCCGGAATGCTCTTCACGCTATAATAGAGCGTGGTCGTGCGGCCGGTATGCTTGTCTTCTTCCTCGACGCTCATGACTTCATAACCAGGAGGAAGATTGGCGGGACGCTCGATGGAGGCACTGGTGCCTTCCTGAATCAAACGGAAGACCAACTGGGCTGGCTTCTGCAGCACTTTGATCACATCGGGATTGTCCTTAATGCTGACGCCGGGAAGTTGCACTTCGATACGATTCTCGCCGACGGGGCGAATGATCGGCTCGGCGACACCGAGGCCGTTGACGCGATTGCCGATGATCTCAATCGCCTTGGTGAGTTTGGATTTGCGCGCGGCGTCGGTGCTTTGCTTGGCGAGGGCGGCCTCATCGGCCTCCAACGTGAAAGCCACGCCACCGCGAAGATCGAGACCGTATTGCAGGCTGCCCTTGGAGCGCCGCAGCAGTTCTTCGAGCAAGATATTATTGCGCTTCTCGACATTGCGCAGTGTCTCTTCGAGACGGATGTGCGGGAAATACTGGGAGAGATCGAGGTCCTCATCGTGACCGATCTGCTTGAGCGCGGTATAGACGCTCATGTCGTGGCCAGCCGCTTTGCTTTGCGCAATACGCTCGTCGACCTTGACGATGAGTTTATTAAACTCGGCTTGCGCGGCAGGCGTTTTGGCGGAGGCCACCGATTTGACATAGCTGGAGTCAAAAGGTTTATCCTGAAGCGGGATGAGAGTGAACAATGCCCACACTACTATAAATGCGGACAAGCTTAGTTTCCAAAGATTACGACGGAACATGGGTAGGTTTTTTGTTAAAGGGGTGGAATCGCGGGGCGATGCTCGAAAAAGCAAAAGCGCGGACGAGCAGCTTAGGCGGCGTTGGCTCGCTTCACGCAGGCGTGGATGAAGCCTTTGCTGATCTCCAGCTTCTGGCCGTCGGTTACACGAATAACGAAGCGATCATCTTTCACGCTGGTAATGGTGCCATAAACGCCACCCGTGGTAATGATCTCATCACCGGCGCTGAGCTCGGACATCATCTTCTCATGTGCCTTCTGCTTCTTGCGCTGCGGGGCGATCATCAGGAAATACATCGCGGCAAACATCAAAATGAGCGGCAGATATTGGAGCAAAGCAGCCGGACCACCGGGTGCAGGAGCTGCTTGGGCGAGGAACATGGGTAATTTGGTCATTGAGTATGCGTGTGTTTTGAAAAAGAAAACGGCGATTAATTTAAGCCACTCGCTAAAACGCAAGCCAAACCCTGATCACCCGTCACTCAAATTGAAGACCAAATCGTCATCCAACTGGTCGGTAGCCCAATCCGAGGAACATTACGGCTTTAAACGTTGGGGAGCCAACCACTTCTCCGTGGACCCTGAAGGCTTCGTCCAAGTGCAGCCGTTATCCGACGGTCGCAGCATCCGCGTGATGGATGTGGTCGATGAGGCTGTCGCCATGGGGCTGAAGGCCCCGCTCGTCATCCGCTTTCAGGACAAACTCCGCCATCGTGTGGTCCAGTTGAACAGCGTTTTCGCCAAAGCGATCAAAGAAGAAGGCTATAAAGGCGCTTTCCGCGGGGTTTTCCCCATCAAGGTCAACCAGCTCCGCGAAGTGGTGGATGAAATCGTTTCCGCCGGCAAAGACTTCAACTACGGCCTGGAAGCCGGCTCCAAGCCCGAGCTGATGATCGCCCTGGCCATGCACGAAGGCACCCAGCGTCTCATCATCTGCAATGGCTACAAAGACCACGATTACATGCGGCTCGCCCTCATGGGTCGCAAACTGGGCAAGAAGATCATCATCGTGATCGAGCAGCTCTCCGAAGTGGATAGCATCATCGAAATCGCGAAGGAAACTGGCGTGAAGCCCATGCTCGGCTTCCGCGTCAAACTCCAAACCAGGGGCGAAGGCAAATGGGCCTCCTCCACTGGCGATAACGCCAAATTCGGCCTCAATACCGCTGAAATCCTCTTCGCCGTCGAGAAACTCCGCGCCGCCAAGATGCAGGCCTGCCTTAAGCTGGTGCATTTCCACATCGGCTCCCAGGTGCCCAATATCATCACGATCAAGGCCGCCGTGACCGAAGCCGCCCGCTTCTACTGCCAGCTGGCCAAGATGGGCTTCCCGATGGGTTATCTCGATTGCGGCGGCGGCCTCGGCGTCGACTACGATGGCTCGCGCACGAATTTCGAATCCTCGATGAACTATACGCTCGGGGAATACGCCCGCGACGTGGTGTCGAACATCCGCGAGATTTGCACCGACTCGGGCGTGCCCGTGCCCGACATCGTCACTGAATCCGGCCGTGCCATCGCCGCGCCCCACTCCATGCTGGTCGTCGAGGTTTTCGAGCGCATCAACAAACGCGAATCCCTCGGCAAGCAACATGAGCCGAAAGCACGCCACAAGATCGTCGACGACCTCCAAGTGTTGTTGAAAAACAAAGCCAAGCTGGGTCGGTTGGAGCGTTTCCACGATGCCCTGCAGAAAAAGGAAGAATCGTTCTCCTTGTTTAATCTCGGCTACCTCGATCTCGAAAACCGCGCCGCCGCCGAGCAGATTTTCTGGCAGATTTGCGAGCAGATCGACAAGGAGGGCACCAAAAAAGGCTACCAACCCGAAGAGCTCCACGACCTCAAGAAGCTCCTCGCCGATCAATACGTCTGTAATTTCTCCGTCTTCCAATCGCTCCTCGATTCCTGGGCGCTCAAGCAGCTCTTCCCCATCAGCCCGCTGCACCGGCTCAAGGAAAAGCCCACCGTCAACGCCATCCTCGTCGACATCACCTGCGACTCCGACGGCAAGATCGCCAGTTTCATCGATCTCCAAGACACGAAGGATTACCTCACCCTGCACTCGTTGAACAACCAGCCTTACTACTTGGGGATTTATCTGACCGGCGCCTATCAGGACATCATGGGCGATCTGCACAATCTTTTTGGCCGCGTCAACGAAGTCCACGTCTTCCTCGAAGATGACGAACCCAACGGTTACTATA
>JANYCF010000246.1 GCA_025360455.1 Opitutaceae bacterium
GCGTCAGGCGATTGGCGCGTTCTTCGGCGGGCGGATAATAACTCGTGCTCATGGTGTGAGGACAACATGCGTGCCCACCCGCCGGGCGCGAATGCTTTTCGCGTTCTCCACCGCACCACCCGCGGATATTCCATTCTCTCACGTGCGAACAACGCGTACTTCTGATCACTCCGGTACGAAAAAAATCTCGGCAGCGCACGCGGCGTTTTAGTTTTCGGGCACGAATTCAGCCGATTTCAGATTTCGTCGCGCTTTTTTTTGAAAAAACTTCCGAGTGAAAACGGGGCATGCCGCGCAAAACGTCCGGTCAAGAAAAATTTTCTGCAAATTACGACGGCCCCTCAAACCGGCGTTCTCCGAGTGGAGTCGGCACAAAATCAATCCACGAAAGCGCAAAAATTGTTCGGGAGCTTCTCTCGCAAGATTGTCCACAAAAAAAGTAACCCAAATATTACAGGAAAAAATTGACGGAGCGGCGGCCGGCACCATTAGTTGTGGCTTAGCTTTCGGGTACCCACATCCTGTGGTGGTCAGCAATGTGTGAGAAAGTTTTAGCAACTAGTCATTGCTTTGGCTTTTTCATCGTCGCAAACCACAGGCCGAACCGCTTTTCCACCCACACATTCAGCCGTCCACACCCGCCCCGTCATGCAGAAGACCTTCACTATTGGCACCAAGACTTTCACGCTCGATGAAGCCAAAGCCGAAGCCGCTTTCGCCGCCAAGAAGGTCATCAACGGCCGCCAAGTTCCCTACTTCAACCTCCTCCCGTTGAAATATCAGTGGGCCTACGATCTCTACAAAAAGATGAAGGCGAATCACTGGGAACCCGAGGATATCCCCATGGGCAAGGACATCGAGCAGTGGCGCGATGCCAAAGTCGTGTCCGACCAGGAACGCTGGATCATCCGCATGGGCATCGGCTATTTTTCCGCCGCTGAGGGCATCGTCGGCGACAACGTCCAGCACGTCGTCCGCGAGATCGTCACCGCTCCGGAGCTGAAACTCTGCCTCGGCCGCCACGCCCACGAGGAAAACATCCACGCCGATTCGCTCCTCTACATGATTTCCTCCCTCGGCATCAACCCGCACGAGTGCGAAGCGATGTTCGAAGACGTGAAATCCATCACGAAGAAGAATGAATTCGTGAACCGCGCCTCCCAAGCCCTCCGCCGCGATCTCGACATGACGCAACCCGTCAACAAGCGCCTCTTCGCGAAAAACGTTTTCATCTTCGGCCAATGCATGGAAGGCACCCAGTTCTACGGTCTCTTCGGTATGGTCCTCTCTCTCTACCGCCAGAACAAGTTCCCGGGCATCGGCCAAATGTTCCGCTACACCCTGCGCGACGAGTCCAACCACATCGAACTCTTCCGCAATCTGTTCATGGATCTCATCGAGGAAAATCGCGAGATCTGGACCGACGACTTCAAGGAAGAGCTCCGCATGACCATGCGCGAAGCCGTGGACTTGGAAAAAGAATTCATCCGCGACTGCCTGCCGCTGAATGCCGTGGGGCTCGCCATCGATGAATTCGTCACCTACATCGACTTCATCGCCGATCGGCGCCTCGAAGATTGCGGCCTCGCCCCCCTCACCCCGGGCGTCAAGAACCCGCTGCCGTGGCTTGCCGAGATGATGGACATTAAAAAAGAACAAAATTTCTTCGAAGGCCGCGTAACGGAATACCAAAAATCTTCCGCCCTACCGACCGCCAGTGACGACGATCTCTGAGTTTTCAGAGGTGTCCGTCACTTCCCTTTAGTACCCACCCCTCGTTAGCAACACACACACTCCCGCTATCCCTATCGCCCATGAGCAACACTGCATCTGTGCATCAAGACCTCGCCCTCAAAAAATTTGCCGGCACGCCTCAGGATCAGAAACCCAATTACAACTGGCGCGACGTCCTGAAAGACGACGTGACGCTCCCCGAAGTCGAGGTCCTCTGCCCGCAGGGTCCGGAACGCTTTGATCTCGCCGAGGTCGCCGACACCGTCGGCAAGTCCCTCGCCAACCTCATGCTCGCCAAGGGCGAGAAGGACGTTTTCAACGAGAAAAACCAACGCTTCGTCGCGGACGTCACCCGCGAAGTCGCCCGTAATCTCACCCGCACCGCCCTCGAGCGCGGTCCCCTCCGCGTCTCCCTCAACGACCTTTACGTGCTCATCGAAAAAACCTTGGTCGATAACAACGCCCACGACGTCGCCAAGAGCCTCCTGCTCAAGCGCGCCCAGAAGCTCAATCTCAGTCCCGAAAGCCCGGCCGTCGCCGTCCGACTCATCCGCCGTAATAACCAGATCGTTCCCTGGAACTCCGCCAAGATCGAGATCGCCATCCGCAAAGCCTTCCTCTCCCTCCGGAAAGATCCCTCCCCCGCCACGGCCATCACCAAAGCCGTCACCGAGCGCGCCTCCGCCCTCAAGCAAGCCTTCCTGCACATCGAGGAAGTTCAGGATTTCGTCCAGGAAGAGCTCATGAAATCCGGCCACTACAAAGTCGCCGAAGATTACATCCTTTACCGCGCCGCCCGCCACACCACCCGCGCCCAGATGGAGCTCGCCTCCCTCACCGGCGACGTGTTCTCCGCCTCCACCGACTCAAGCGCCCCGCTCCCGCTGCCCCAAGGTCAGAACTCCATGATCGTCGTCACCAAGGCTGACGGCACCACCTTCCTCTGGGACGGCGTTGATCTGAAGCGCCGCATCGAGTTCGCCGCCATTGGCCTCAAACTCTGCCTCACGCCCGAAGCCATCGAAGGCGAACTCCGCCGCTCCACCTTCGACAACATCGCTCTCGGTGATCTCAACAACACCATCGCCCTCAACGCCAAGACGCTCATCGAGAAGGACGCCGGTTTCTCCAAGTTCGCCGGCCGCATCCAGCTCACTTACATCTACGAAGAAGTCCTCGGCTGGGATATCGTTCGCGACGGCGTCGGCGCCCTGAAACGTTTCCACCAGGAAGCCTTCGTCAAGTACATCGACCGCGGCATCGAGATCAAACGCCTCACCCCCCGCCTGAAAGAGTACGATCTGGCCCGCATCGCCACCGCCATCGACCCGTCCGCCGATCTCGAGCTCGATTTCCTCGGCGTACAGACGATGTACGACCGCTACCTCATCATCGACAAGACCGGCAAACGCTCCCGCCGCCTCGAGACCCCGCAATTCTTCTGGATGCGCGTCTCCCTCGGCCTCTTCCTCGAAGAGAAAGCCTACCGCGAAGAATGGGCCATTCGCCTCTACGAACTCTACAAGAGCCGCCGCTTCTGCTCGTCCACGCCGACCCTCTTCAACTCCGGCACGCTCCACTCCCAGCTCTCGTCCTGCTACCTCAACTACGTCGAGGATTCCCTCGACGGCATCATGTACCGCGGCATCGCCGAAAACGCCCAGCTCTCCAAGTGGGCCGGCGGCTTGGGTGGCTCGTGGACCGCCGTTCGCGGCACCGGCGCCCACATCGCCGGCACCAACGGCGA
>JANYCF010000314.1 GCA_025360455.1 Opitutaceae bacterium
CCGTGGAGATGCGCGATCTCCCGCACCAGCGCCAAGCCCAGCCCCGTGCTTTTCTTGCCCGTAGCCGGACGCGGCAACGAATAGAAACGCTCGAACACCCGGGCCAATGCGTAATCCGGCACGCCCGAGCCATTGTCTTCCACGGAAAATATCACACGTCCACCTTCCACATGGGCGCGGAGTGTGACCTCACTTCCTGACGGCGAAAATTCCAGCGCGTTCTGCAACAGATTGATCAGTGCCTCGCGCAACAACACTCGTTCTCCACGCAAGGTGATCGGTTCGCTCTGGAGCGTCAGTGTCACGCGTGCGGCGGCGCACGCTGGCCGCAAAACATCCGCCGCTTCGCTCAACAAGCCTTCCGCGCTGATCGATTCCGTTTGCCGGAGCGATTTGCGCGCTTCAAGCGAAGAAAGCTCCAGCAGGCGATCCACGATCTGCTGGATGCGCGCGGATTCACTGCGGATGTTCGCCAGAAATTTTTGCCGCTGTTCCGCCGGCATCGCCTCATCCATCAATTCAGCCGCGCCGCGAATCGCGGCGAGCGGCGCTTTCACCTCGTGCGCCAGCGCCTGCGTGTAGCGCTCGACGTGCTGCCGCCCTTCCAGCGCGTCGCGCATTTCTTCGAACGCCGTGCCGAGGACCCGCAGCGTTCGGCCGGGCAACGGCGGCAATGCGACCACTTTTCCATCGCGCACCGCCCGCGCGTAAGTGGTCAACCGCTCGAGCGGGGCAATCACCCACGCGGCCACGAGCAACAGGAGCAACAAAATCACCACGCCGCCGAGGAGCGCTCCGTAGATGAGGCGTTGGCGTGATACCTCGACCAACTGATTGATGCCGGTGGTGGGTTTCCCCACCGTGAGCACACCCACCAATCGATCACCGTGCCGAATGGGCGCGGCCACATTGATCGACTGGGTGCTATCGTCGTTGACGATCGCTCGCGAGGAACGCGCCCCATATTCACCTCGCAAGGTGCGCTTCACGTCATTCCATTGCGAATAATCCTGGCCGACATCGCGGCCGGACGAGTCGAACACCACGAGGCCATTGGCATCGGTCACGTACACGCGCATATCCACGGATGTTTTGTTGAGCGAAAAAATTTTCGCCTGAAATTCGCGATGCTGTGCCGCCGTGAAGGCACGCTGCAAACCCGCAGGTTCCAACCGGCCCTCCACGAGTTGCGTCTCCAACACCGAGGCAAGCAGCACGGAGGTATCGATCAGCGTCTCCTCCATCGATTCGAGGTAACGCGGCCGCACCTGCTCCAGCGCGAGCCGGGTGAGATACCAGCCACCGGCACAATAGATCGCCAGGAGCAGGAGAAGCAAACGCAGGCGGAGACTCACGCTTCCTCCCGCAGTGAGTAGCCCAGGCCGCGATGCGTAACGAGGGGATCGAATTCCGGCGCCGCCTCCCGAAGCTTCGCGCGGAGGGTTTTGATGTGGGCATCCACGGTACGATCAAGCGCCGCGCCGGGATCATCCCACGCTGCGGCCATCAGCTGATCGCGGTTGAATACGCGGCCCGGCGACGCTAACAGCGCGCAAAGCAACCGGTATTCGTTGCGCGTGAGATCGAGCAGCTTTGCCCGGTAACCGATTCGGCAACGCGCTGTATCGTGCGACCAGACGACGCCCGCCGTCGGCGTCACAGAATGAACGGTGCCATGGCCATTCGTACGGCGCAGCACGGCACGCACGCGGGCGGTGAGCTCGCGTGGACTGAATGGTTTCGCGAGATAATCATCAGCCCCAAGTTCGAGTCCCACAATTTTATCCACTTCGCTGCTACGAGCCGTCAGGAAAATCACGGGCGGTGCGCCGCGTTTTTGCATCTCACGGCAGACATCAAACCCGTTCATATCGGGCAAGCCGACATCGAGTACCACGAGAGCGACAGGCTGGGCGCCAAGGACCGCCAGTGCCTCATGGCCAGTGGTTTTCCAGAGCGGCTCGAATCCCTCCGTGCGCAGAGCGTACACAATGGTTTCCGCGATGGCGGCCTCGTCTTCGACTACGAGGATGGTCTGGCGCAGGGGCGGCATGAATTTCATTTGTGACCGCCCGAACATCAGAGATCAAGAAGAGGCTGAGGGCGGGTGGATTTCACCACGACAGATCAAAACTACTTTCAGATCGGTTGGGTGTAGCGGCAGGCGTCCCTGCCTGCCGAGGCTTTTCGAAGGCACGGCCACAAGGGCCGGCCCTACAAGTAAACCTACCCTCTACCGCTTCGCCGCAGCTTTACCTACCTGCACCACCAAGACCGTACTCGCGGTGATATTTTTCGAATCACGCGCGGTGAGGGTGATAATATTTTTGCCGGGTTTTAAATCGATGCCATCAATCTGCCAGTCCGTGGCGCCGAGGCCGATGCCCTGCCCTCCACGATTATTCTGCCACATGATCGCCATCACGGTTTTATGCTCTGCCGCCGCTGCCACACCTCGAAGATCAAGCGACGACGCGGATGTCGTCAGCGAACCGGCGCTCGTGGGTGTCACGAGGGAAATGGTTGGTGGCGTGCGGTCGGCGCCAGGAGGGACGATCCACACTAAATCGTTTACCGTAACGCTGCCGCCACCGGTCGCACCGCCCGTTCCCACTGCGCCACTTGAACCGCGCGCAATCGCAAGGAAGAGTTTCGAGTACTTTGTCATCGGCACTTTTTTCACGGCCCACTTCATTGTGCCTTCAGCGACGGCATAAGTACTGGTGTCGAATCCCAGTGGATCAGTGGACGGCGGAAAGGCCCAAGTGACTTCTGCCACACCACCAGAAAGGTCAGCCGAGCCTTTAACCGTAATCGTCGAAGGAGTCGACGTGGTCGCCTTAGATAATTGCGTGCTGTGGATCTGCAGCGCTGGCCTGCCCACCATGGGTTGATTGCGCCGCTGGGCGAGCAACCACGGGCGCAACTGTGGATTGGCGTAGGCGGTTGCCCAAATACCGTGTCCACCTGTCGCATAACGCGTGTAGATTACCCGTCCGCCCTCTTGCCTCACTGCGTTGACCGCTTGGTCGCTGAAGGCGATCGGGACCTGATCATCATTCACCGCATGAAAATTCCAGATCGGGATGCCGACAATTCTGCCATACGAACCTTCACCCCAACCGGACATGGGCACGGCGGCGGCAAAAACAAACGGATAGCGCGTGATGATCGACCAAGTCCCCGCTCCGCCCATGGACATGCCGGTGACGTAGATTCGATTGTGATCAATCGGATAAGTCGCCTGAAGTTTCTCGATAACGCGCATCACCTGACCGAGTGTGTGCGCATTCCAGCCTTTGTCATCGCGTCCGGCCGCCTCACTCGTTTGCGGTGCGAGCATGAAGCAAGGTTCGATGGCTTGGTTCGCGGCCGACACCAGTTGCAGCGCCCCGTTTCCCTCGTTGTTCAGTTGAGAAATATTATCGGTGCCGCATTCGCCCGAGCCATGCAGCAGCACGATCAGGGGATAAGAGTTGGTCGCATCGTAACCCGTCGGCACCAAGTACCGGTAAGGCAAATCCTCTGGTTCAGCTCCGGTCTTGGCCATGATTCCCGTCTGAAAGTCAGCCGTCGTAGCGGCCATCACGGAAGAAGGAACCACCCCCAGCGCCAAGAGGAAGAGCGCGATCAGTTGCCATTTGCAGAGCGGGAGACGCAGCCGACAAACGATGGGGCTTAAGACGAGATCGTGTTGTTGACTTGGGTGGAACGCGGCCTCCGGACGCGTTTTTCCGTTCGCGCGCTCCCCCAACTCGTCCGGAGGCCGAGTTCCACCTATCACCGAAGGCAGATCGTGAATGTCGGAGCCTACCTCGGAAAATCTCACTGTGCTAGTAATCATGAAGTGCACTATTAAAAACGTCAGGTGCAACTACCGCACGACGAGAAAACTGGCGCGGCGATCACCGGTCATGAGAATAATTTCACCAGGCTCTAGAATTCGGCGGCCATCGCCATCAGGGAATGAGAGGTCACGCTGTGGTTCGATTTCGAAACGGAAAACGCGACTCGCACCGGGAGCAAGCGAAGTCTGTTCGAAATACTTCAGATCCTTCAACGGGCGCGTGATACTGGCGGCGGGATCGCGGATGAACCAAAAAACCGTTTCCACGCCTTCCCGCGCCCCGGTGTTTGTGACGGTAACTTCAGCCGTGATTTTTCCGGTTTCGCTCACCTCCGTTTGATCGAGGCGGATCGGGCTATAACTGAAAGTCGTGTAGCTCAACCCATGCGCGAATTCGTAGAGCGGCGTCGTGGCGATATCCCGATAAGCGCCCTCGTCGCCGAGCCGGGCGCGCGGGCGCATATTGTGGTAGAGGGGAATCTGGCCCACCGTGCGCGGCCAAGTGACGGCGAGGCGTCCGGATGGATTGCGTCGGCCCAACAAAACATCGGCCAGCGCGGCCGCGGCGCGGGAACCACCCGCCCACAGCGCGATGATCGCGGCCATCTTGCCCTCGAACGCGTGCAGCTCCAGCGGCCGGCCCGAAACAATCACGAGCACGACGGGACGACCGGTGGCGGCGATCGCTTGCACGAGTTCCTCCTGTCGACCAGCGAGACGCAGGGTGGAACGTGAAGCATTTTCGCCACTCATCAATCCATCCTCGCCGACACAAAGAATAACCAGATCGGCTTCCTGCGCGGCCGCAATCGCGAGTGAAAAATCATCGGTCGGAGCCCCGGCAAGGGAGCAGCCCGCCTCGACGCGCAGTGCGATTCCGGAGGGCAGGCGTTCTTTCAACGCATCCGCGATGGACGGAGTTTCGGCAGCTTGACCCTGCTGGCACCAACAACCGAGCAGTGCCGCGCTATTGACGGCAAGCGGGCCGATAAGGGCGATGCGCCGAACAGTTTTGTCTCGGCAGGTGGAGCGCATTGCCCCCAATGCGCTGGGTTGATCGCTGATACCTTTAAGCGCGTTAGGGGCAACGCGCTCCACCTGCGAAAGGGATGCAACGAACGGGAGCACACCGTCATTCTTTAACAACACCAAGGAGCGCGCCGCGAGTTCCTCGGCGAGAGCGAGCTGAGCGGGGTTCGGAGCGGCAGCCGAGAGCGCGCTCGTTTCGGTGTACGGGTGCTCGAATATTCCGAGTTCAAACTTGAGCCGGAGCACACGGCGTACGGCGTCGTCGATCAAGGTGAGAGGCAAACGTCCGGAGGCGACCAGGGCGACGTCGCACTTTCGATAAAGTCCGTCAGCCATGTCGATATCCACGCCCGCCTTCAGCGCCTTCTCGGTGGCTTCCGCCTCGTCGGCCGCGAAACCTTGATTGATCAACTGCGCGACTGCCGCCCAATCCGAAACCACCGGACCGGTGAGCCCCCAACGTTTCCGGAGGATTTCGGTGAGCGTATAAGGATTCGCGCTCGTGGGCGTGCCGTTGAGATCGTTGAACGCACTCATCACGGTGCGCGCCCCGGCCCGCACGCCTGCTTCGAACGGCGGCAAATGCATTTCCCATAGGGTCTGCGAAGAAATTTCCGTGTAGACGTAGTCGCGACCGCCCTCGGAGGCGCCGTAGCCCACGTAGTGCTTGAGGCAAGCGGCCACCGAACCGGGGCCTCCAAAATTCTCTCCCTGAAAACCGCGGACGGAAGCAGCGCTATAAACCGAAGCGGCGTACGGAGATTCGCCGAAAGTTTCCGCAATGCGTCCCCAGCGGGCATCGACGCAATGATCGACCATCGGGGCAAACGTCCAATCAATACCGTGAGCCTTGGCTTCTTCCGCTGCCATCGCGCAACCGCGTTGCACGAGTGCAGGATTCCACGAACACGCTTGGGCGAGCGGCAGCGGGGTGATGGCACGGTAGCCGTGGATCACGTCGGAACCGAAGACCGCCGGGATACCGAGCCGCGATGCCTCCATCGCGCGTTTTTGAAACGCATTGCGCGTAGCGAGCACAGTGGGCGGACCGCCCATAATGAATGAGCCGTCCGTCGCCCGAAATTCCTCGGTGCGCTGCGCGAGATTATTGGGATTGGTGTCGCCGATGCTGCTCTGGTGAAGCTGATCGATTTTTTCTTCCAACGTCATGCGTCCGAGCAAATCGGCGATGCGCTGCGCAACCGGAAGATCAGGTTGCTGATAAGGATAGGAGCGGGCAGACGACGCGGTCATGGGAACGGGAACTGAAGTTGAAAATTCTTTTGTAGGAGCCTGTTTACAGGCGACTCAGGCAGTGAGGTGCTTTCAACACATGATGTCGCCTGTAAACAGGCTCCTACAAATACTGCTGGTTAAGCGAAAGCCACTCTAGATTGTCGGTGCCGCCGCGACCGGCACGGCCGCCAAGGCCTGCGCCTTTCTTTCCGTCAGCAAGGCTTTGATGTGATAAGCTCGCTCCTCGGTGAGTGGGTATTTCAGCAGCAACCCGGCGCTGATGAGACAGAGCAGCGGGGGCAGTCCGATCTCCCAAAAGCGAATCCAGAACAGCGTGGACTCGCTTTGCGTCGCCGTTGCTTCCATGAAGCCGGTCAACCGCAGGAGATAGCCGCTCGCAACGGAGGCGAGGGAAACCGCGACTTTCCACCACCAGTTGTAGACCGCAAAGTAGATGCCTTCGCGGCGCACGCCGGTCGCATATTCATCTTCGTCGCAGATGTCGGAGATCATCGAGTTCACGAGGGAGAAACAGAACACCATGCCGAGCGAAAGACAGAAGGTCGGGATGAAGGAAAGCCACGGCTGTGCCCGGCTGTAGCACACGATCTTCAGCAAGTTGCCGACGATGATCATTGTGAAAGAAAGAATGACAGTGAAACGCTTCCCATAACGTTTGGACACCCACATCATCGGGAAAACCCCGGCGAGACCGACCACCGCCCAGAGCGTCCCATTCTGGGCCATGAGAATTGAAGCCGGATCTTTGTCACCGCCGAAGAGATAAAAGATCGTGATGAAATTCGAGAAACCCATGACAATTTGAAAACCCACAATCAACAAAACATAGGCCAAAACGAGTTTGAGAAAGGTGGCATTGCGATAGGTAATCTTGAAACTCGCCCAAACAGGAATCTTCTCCTGCGATTTGGTCTGCTGCAGTTTCCCTTCTTTGCAGATCGAGGCGCACACGAGGGCCGCAATCGTGAGAATCACACTCATGCCAAGACACACCCATTTGATTCCCGCCACCGAATCGCCGCCAAAGATGGGCCGGTTCGCGAGGTAATAAATCCAGGGCAACGTGAGAGCCCCCACATTGCCGATGAAACTCGCATAGCCGAACAAACTCGTTTTCTCGTGGTAGTCATCCGTCATCTCGAGGCCCAGCGCTCCGTGCGGGATCGCGTAGATCGGCACGACGGTGTAGAAGAACATCGAGGTCACGATGAAGTACGCGAACATCGCCGGCTGGCTCCAATCCCGCGGGACCGTCCAGAGCAGCCAGAAAGCGATGCCGATCAAAACGCCGCCGACAAAGAGAAACGGAATGCGCCGACCGTAGCGCGAACGGGAGTTGTCGGAGATATTACCCAGGAAAGGATCGACAAACGCATCCCACAAGCGCGGCAGCGCCTGCGCGTAGCCAATCCAGATCGCGCTCATGCCCAAGCCGACGACATAGACGAGACTCGTCAATTGTGACACGGAATTGACGGCGACAATGGTGACCACTGCACCCATGCCATACGCCACTTTCTGCGACACCGGAATCCGGTCGGCGGCGGCGGTAACGTGAGTTTGCGGCGTGGTCATTAAAGTGAAAATAGGTTGTGACGATTGCGCCGCAGGGTTGGGAGTCTAAGGATCAATGGAGATTATGGGGAGGACTTACAGCTACGTGACGATGCAGTTGACTTGGGTGGAACGCGGCCTCTGGACGGAATGGCGCTTAAGTAATCCCAAGGACTTTCTTGCCGAGGCGTTTACGCCGAGGGGCACCGGGCACGGTCGTGAACAAAACCGCGCGGCTTA
>JANYCF010000313.1 GCA_025360455.1 Opitutaceae bacterium
GGCTCGTCGGGCAGCACATAGGCGGAGGTGCGGAGCGAGCAGGCCCCCATCTTCTTGAGCTTTCGCCACAGGTTTACCCGCCCGGAGGCTTTCTTCGCCGGGAGGGTGTAGAGGAGTAGCAACCAGCCGTGCGATTGCTCAGATGTCATTGGCATAACATCAATGTAACAGGTATTTCATTGCCTTTGGCAATACGTTGTGGAAAGGAATGTTTCGATGAAGCTTAAAATTGCCTCCGCCCTGATTTTGCTCGTCGCTCCGGTGCTCGCGTTTGCGACGCTCGACACAGCCAAGATTGAGACCGCGACCGGCCTGAAGGGCGCGCTCAACGCAGCGGAGGGCGTGTTCAAAGTCACCGCTCCGCGCAACGACGTGAAAGTCGGCGTGGACGGCTGGCAAATGCCACCGTTCATGGGCCTGACTTCCTGGGCTGCGTTCAAGGACGGCACAAAAGCAGACGCGATGGTCATGGGCGACCTCGTTCTATTCCAAGACGAAGTGAATCCGGTCATGAGCGTAGCGCTCGAAGCGGGGCTGAATGTCACGGCGCTGCATAACCACTTTTTCTACGACGAGCCGCATGTGTTTTTCATGCACATCGAGGGCGAGGGCACCTTGGAAAAACTTGGCGGTGGCGTGAAAGCAGCCTTCGACAAAATTAAGGAAATCCGGGCGGCGAATCCGACCCCGGCCAAACTGTTTGGCGCGGGCTTTGCGCCGGCCAGCCATGCGATCACCGGCAAGGTCATCGACGAACTTCTCGGCACCAAGGGTCAGGCCAAGGACGGCATGTTCAAGATCGTCATCGGACGCACCACCAAGATGTCGTGTGGTTGTGAAGTCGGCAAAGACATGGGCGTAAATACCTGGGCCGCGTTCGCCGGCACGGACGACAACGCCGTCGTGGATGGTGATTTTGCGGTGGCCGAAAGCGAGTTGCAGCCCGTGCTGAAAAGTCTGCGCGCCGATGGCATCAACATCGTGGCGATCCATCATCACATGACGACCGAGGAGCCGCGCATCCTGTTTCTACACTATTGGGGTCGGGGTAAAGCTGCCGATTTGGCGGGCAGCCTCAAGAAAACCTTCGCAGTCCAAAACGCCGTGAAATGAGCCTCGAAAAATCTCCTTAAAAACTCCCATGAAAAAAACACCTCTCACCCGTTTTGCAAAATTAACGGCTCTCGTCGTCGTCGTGATGACCGGCGGCCTCCTCCACGCGGAAGATGACGCTGCTTTGCTCGGAAAACTCAAAGACAGTAAGCAATCGCTGGCTGCTGGCATCGCGCAGTCGGAGAAGGAAAACGGCGTAGCGATCTCGGCCAAGTTTGAGATGGATGGCGAAGCCCTGAGCCTGAGCATCTATACTGCCAAAGCCGGTCTCGGTCAGGATTCCGAGCACAATGTCCTCATCGAATTGGCCGGCGATGCCGCCAAAAGCCCGTGGAAGCCGGATGCAGAGGTCTTCGCGGACAAGGAGCATCTCACCCGCGCTGCCATGCAATTGACGCTCGTTCAGCTTTCGAAGCTGTCGCTGACGGAGGCCATCAAGAAGGCTGAGTCGGCGCAGCCCGGCACGGTCTATTCGATCACCCCGGCGACGAAAGACGGCGAGCCCGTCTTTAACATCAAAGTCGCGACCGCCGCCGGCAAAAGCGTCGGCGTCGTCGTCAACGGGCGAACCGGTGCCGTTAGCAAATAGTTCACCCCTTACGATGTCGGGCCTTTCCAGCAGCGACCTCCATGAAAACTATCTACGCAATCTTGTTCAGCTGTGCGCTGCTGGCCGGCCGCGTCGTGGCTGATTCCGTGAACTTCGATACGGCCGGCCTGGGCAAATCACCGGCTGGCTGGACTGCGACGAAGACCGGTTCGGGCGCACCGCGCTGGACCGTGGAGAAAGACGACACAGCGCCGAGCAAAACGAACGTCCTCAAGCAATCCGGCGAGGCCACCTATCCGATCTGCATCAAGGACGACACCTCGATCAAGGATGGCTTCGTCGAGGTGAAGTTCAAACCCGTGGCCGGACGGGAAGACCAAGCGGGCGGCGTGATCTGGCGCTGTCAGGACGCCGACAATTACTACATCGCGCGAGCCAACGCCCTCGAAGACAACGTCACCATTTATCACACGATTGGCGGCCGGCGCGTCTCGTTCAAAAACGCCAACACCAAAGTCGCTTCCAGCACGTGGCACACGCTGCGGGCGGAATTCACGGCCAACCGGTTCACGGTTATTTTAGATGGGAGAAAAGTAATCGAGGCGAGTGACGAGAGTTTCTCCGGAGCGGGCAAAGTCGGTGTATGGACGAAGGCCGACAGTGTGACCCTCTTCGATGATTTTAGCTACGGGCCTAATTAGAAAAAAACGGAGAAAACAAACATGGCTGGAAACCTTGCTCGACTCATCGACGCCGCCGACACGGTGGACGTTCAGAATACCGCTTTCACGACCGACGCGCTCGGTCGTTTCATTTGCAGCACCTGGAACGAAGCCACCCAAAACGGCGGCGTGGAATTCGACGCCGTCGTCATAGGCGCGGGCATGTTTGGCGCATATTGCGCGGAGAAAATCTATCGCCACGGTCCGAATCTCCGCGTGCTGGTGCTAGACGCCGGTTCATTGCTCGTGACCGAGCACGTGCAAAATCTCGCCCGCATCGGCCTCAACGCCGGCGGCGCGGTGAAGGTGGAGACCAACGCGCAAGA
>JANYCF010000330.1 GCA_025360455.1 Opitutaceae bacterium
CGGTTTTGGTGCTATTATTCGATGTATTCAGGCACGGTTACTGACTGATGGCGGAGACTATGCTACTTCCCATGCCTATTTATCCTCAACGGTTCTCTATACTCAAGCGGTCTGGTGTATTTTGATCGCGGTCATTTTTGATGCTTTAGATGGGCGTGTTGCCCGTATGATCGGAAGAACCTCTCTTTTTGGTGCAGAATTCGATTCGTTGGCTGATGTCATTTCGTTCGGGATGGCTCCGGCTTTGATGGTTTTCTTTTTGATTTTAGCTCCGCGGGAAAACTACCAATGGTTTCGTGATTTCGGTTGGTTTATTGCCTTTATTTATCTGCTTTGCGGTGCTGTGCGCTTGGCCCGTTTTAATGTCATCACGCATCCTTTGCTCTATCGAGGAGAAGCAGAATCGAACAAAGATTTTGTTGGTTTACCGATTCCCGCAGCTGCGGGTACGGTCGCTTCACTTGTTCTCCTTTTATTAAATTTGGCGGCAAATGATCGGGAAATTCGGCAATGGGCTTTGGCGCTACCGTTTATCTTAATTTTAGTTTCGTTTTTGATGGTGAGTACGGTGCGATATCCCAGTTTTAAGCAGGTAGATTGGGAAATGAAAACCCGATTGCGATCGGCTGTTTTGGCCTTTATTATTGGGGTCGCCGTGTGGCGTTGGCATGAAGTCTCTGTTTTCTTCCTTTTTCTCGGTTATATAAGCTACGGACTTTTCGCCCACTATCAACGGAGCGTACGTCATGCGCAACGCCGACTGCTTCGGAATAAGATTGTGAAGAAGCGTGAGGAAACTTCTGAATAACCCTTTTCTGCGAACAACTCATGCCTTATTCGCAGCCCTGCCGCTTCTATTCGCAACCTTTCGTCCACCCCTTGTCATTCGACAAAACCCGAGTTACCCAGATATTCGCAGACTATAGTAATAGTGATACTTCCTTATTGAATACTATCTATTCATCCATTGTCTGGGAAGAACTCCTAACGCCACCCCTGCCCCGATGAAATTTAAGATCAATCGCGATCACTTTAGTAATGGTCTTGCCCAAGTTCTCAACGTTGTCGGCTCCAAAGCCGCGATGCCGATTTTGAGCAATGTTTTGATTGAAGCTGAAAAGGACTGCATTTCACTTTCGACGACGAATCTTGATTTGGGGATTCGCTGCAAAATTAAGGCCGAGGTTAAAGAAAGCGGCAGCGTGACCTTGCCTGTTAAGCGATTGGCTGGAATCGTACGCGAATTGCCGAACATCGACGTAACCATTGATGTGGCGACAAATCATCAGGTGAAACTTTCATCTGGGGGTTCGCATTTTAAAATCATGGGCATCGGGGCGGAAGAATTTCCCAAGTTGCCCGATACGGGTGATGATAAAACCTACACGCTCGAACAGGTAGAATTAGCGACGATGCTGGGAAATGTCGCTTACGCTCAGTCTACCGATGAAACCCGCTATATTCTCGCTGGCGTGTATTTTAATTTTAAGGATGGAAAGCTCTCTCTGGTCGCAACAGATGGCCGCCGATTGGCTTTGGTAAGCAAAGAACTGCCGGTTCCGGCAGCCAGTGCGGGAGCGATTATTCTTCCGGCAAAAACCGTCGCAGAATTGCTTCGTTTGCTGGGCAAAGGAGATAAACTGACGATTTCCTTCAATGAACGGCGCGCGGCTTTTCAAATCGAAACAGGAAAGGATACAAGCGGACTTTGTGATAGCATCTATCTTTTCTCGAAAGTGGTGGAGGGTAATTATCCTAATTATCACCAAGTTATTCCGAAAGAAACGCATCAACGAATTAAGCTCGAACGCGAGTTATTCCTCCAATGCGTCCATCGTGCAGCACTTGTTACCTCGGAGAAATCCAATTCGGTAAAAGTAAAAGTCAGCACGAACTTGCTCGAAATTTCTGCGTCTTCGCCAGATTTCGGTGAATCGCATGAATCAATGGCCATCGCCTACAGTGGCCCGGAACTTCAAGTCGCCTTCAATCCGCAATTCATTATGGATCCATTGCGCGCCCTGACGAAAGACGAAGTATTTTTTGAAGTGAAAGATGAGGTTAGTCCCGGCGTTTTTAAAACCCTCGAAAGCTTCGTGTGCGTCATCATGCCAGTACGGCTCAGTTGATGTGCTCATTGGCGAGTAGACGAGGGAAAGTAATTTTGTTTCCGCAATCCTTCTATGACGGAAAATCATTCATGGTTATTCGCTGGTAGCACCTTGTTATTGGTCTTGTTTTATCTCAACTTGCGGCTCGCTTCGCCTTTATTGGCAATACCTATTCGTTGGCTGCGTTGGCTGCTTTTTGCGCTGTTTATCGCTGAAATGAATTTGCAGGGCGAATGGATTGATCGGCCTTATTGGGTGGTATTGGTGGCAGCGTTTCTCCTCTGGTTTTTAGGAGAATCCGGTTTCAATTGGTTACGAGTAAGCGCGATCAGCCTCAGTCCTTTGCCCTTATTCCCTAAATTTATCCTCAATGCGAGCGGCGGGGAGTGGCCAACTCATCGCAAACTTCTCAAGGTCCGGGATTGGCTGCGGGATAATCATTTTACGGCTATTCAAGCGCTCAAAGCCGAGGTTGGTGGGGGCGTCTGGTTGCGTGTTTCGGTTTATCAGAACCAGGATAATACGGTACGGTTACAGGTCGCGTTTCTTCCCCAAGAAAATGGCGCAATTACGGTCTGCTACAGTCTATCCACGGAAACCCAAAGCGGCCGTCGCTATGTTACGGATAATTTCTTTTTGCCCTTTGGCGGATTTTATCCGGAAAACTGGTTTGTCGACCGGAGTCCTTGGCGACGCACTTTACCCCGGATGATCGATTATCATAAAAAGCGGATGACGATCGCAGGAGAAATTGCCGAGGCTTGGGCGATAGATCCGTTAGAAGATTTAAATCAGCAACAGCAACTGATGGAGCAAATAAATACCCAATTGGGATTCTTATTGCCCAATGCGGAACGGGAAGAATACGGAAAAATCACCCCGGAAGGACGATTCCGTATCTGGAAGGAAGCGTGGTTGTTGGATTATTTTGGTCTTCCCACCCGCTATATTTGACCGAATAAAGGAATTATTGCCAAGCTTTGGTTAATTTTACCGGTAGATTCAAAACGTCTCGTCTCTCAGCTATATTTCATTACGGATTTCTCATGCTCCCGCTTGCCGTTACCGCGTTAGAAGCCATGAAAGAAGTGCCACCTAAAACGTGGCTTAAGCTTGGGGCTGTTATTCTTGTGATCGTGGTCGCATTCATCGTCATTCCCAAGATATTCAACATGAACAAGATTATCCTCGGAATCATCGTGTTTGTGGCCAGTTCCATCGTTTTCTTTACGTGGGTTAGTGAAAGAAATGAACCAAAATTTCTCACTCCGCTTATTGATCGGCTCGTTCCTTTTTTCTCCAGTGAAGTGATTAGAACCAAGGAAAAGCCCAAGCCAGGAAAGTATTGATTCAGGTTTTCTTGTTATTTCGCAGAGGCTCATAAAATCGGATTGGTCTTTCACGGAAGAGCCACTACTGATGGCAGTTCTTTATGGCAAAAACGCATTCCGACATCGGACTCATCGGCCTCGCCGTGATGGGTCAAAATCTCGCCCTTAACATCGCCGATCACGGCTTTCAGATCTCGGTTTATAACCGGACGACTGAAAAAACCGATAAATTCGTCGCAGAAAATCCCAGTACTCCCGGTGGTCTGATTGGCACTAAGACCTTGCAGGAATTCGTGCAGTCTATCGCCAAGCCGCGCAAGATGATCATCTTGGTTCAGGCTGGCAAAGCCACCGACGCCGTCATCGATGGGCTCGTGCCACTTCTTGAGCAAAATGACATTATCATCGACGGCGGGAATGCCCTCTGGACCGACACGATTCGTCGCGAAAAAACTCTCCGTGAAAAAGGACTCCGTTTCATCGGTTCCGGCGTATCCGGTGGTGAAGAAGGCGCGCGTTTCGGTCCCTCACTTATGCCCGGCGGAGAATTTGCTGCCTGGAAAGAATTGAAACCCATCTGGGAAGCGGTCGCTGCTAAAGTGGACGCGAAAACTGGCAAACCTATTCCTGGCGCCAAGCCCGGCCAGCCGGTAGTGGGCGGCGTACCTTGTACGACTTATATCGGGGAAAATGGTGCCGGTCATTATGTGAAGATGGTCCACAACGGCATTGAATACGGCGATATGCAGATGATCTGTGAGGCCTATGCCTTAATGAGCGGTCTCCTTGGACTCAAAGCTGCCGACATGGGTGAGATTTTCTCCGAATGGAATGCCGGTATCCTCGATAGTTTCCTCATCGAGATCACGGCGGATATTCTCAAACAGAAGGATCCGAAAAATAAAAAGAAAGCCTTCGTCGACATCGTCCTCGATACCGCTGGCCAGAAAGGCACCGGCAAATGGACCTCCGTTAATGCTCTTGATATGGGCGTGGCGGCACCGACGGTCGCAGAGTCGGTTTTCGCTCGTTGCATCAGCGCGATCAAAGAAGAGCGTGTGGCCGCCTCGAAGATCCTCAAAGGTCCCGCGAAAAAATATCGCGGTTCCAAGAAGGCGCTCATCACCGCCATTCACGACGCCCTGTATTGCTCGAAAATCTGTTCGTATGCCCAAGGCTTCCAGCTGATGCGCACCGCACAGAAAGAATACGGCTGGCAGCTTAATTTCGGTGAGATCGCCCAGATTTTCCGCGGCGGCTGCATCATTCGCGCGGCCTTCCTGCAAAAAATCACCGAAGCCTACGCCCGCAATCCGAACCTCGCGAACCTGCTGCTCGATCCTTACTTTATCAAGACCGTGAAGAAGGCGCAGGAAAACTGGCGCAAAGTCGTGGCGCTCGCTGCGGAATGCGGCGTGCCGGCACCGACCTTCTCTTCCGCTCTTTCCTATTACGACAGCTACCGCTCGGCCCGGTTGCCGGCCAACTTGCTTCAGGCGCAACGCGATTACTTTGGTGCGCACACCTATGAACGCGTTGATCAGCCTCGCGGTAAGTTCTTCCACATCGATTGGCCCGAGGCCACCCGCCCACAATTGGAGGCGTAGGCCGCGGTGATTTAATTTCAACCCGCGTTTGCGCATTGGCGCGCGCGGGTTTTTTATCGCTTATCCATGATCGCTCCACCGTTTACTCCCGCCGAACTCGAAGCCGAGACCGAACGCCTCTTCAAGGCGCTCATGCATGCTGATTGCACCCCCGGCCGCTCGTGGAATTATCAGGCTTGCCAAGGCTTTGCTCCGCTCACGCTGGAGATTAACCGGCTGAAAAAGGAAAAGAACGCAGTCATCCTCACCCACTCCTATGTGGAGCCTGAAATCATCTACGGCGTCGGCGATTTTAAGGGCGATTCCTACTTTCTCAGTCTCAAGGCCCGGGAATCAAAAGCGAAGATCATCCTGTTTGCGGGCGTCGTGTTCATGGCCGAAACGGCGAAAATTCTTTCGCCTGAAGCCACGGTCATCGTGCCAGATCGCGGCTCCGGTTGTTCGCTGGCTGATTCGATCAGCGGGGATGGCGTGCGTTCTCTCAAGAAACTTTATCCCGACGCCACCGTCGTCTGCTACATCAATAGCACCGCTGACGTGAAAGCAGAAAGTGACGTTTGTGTGACCTCGGGTAACGTCTACGATATTGTCGCGAACTTGCCTTCGCGACGGATTCTTTTCGTTCCCGACCGGCTCATGGCGGAAAATGTCCGCGCCGAGTTGAAACACCGCGGGGTCGACAAAGAGATTATTTCTTCTGACGGCACCTGTATCGTGCACGACGAGTTTGACGTCGCTAGTATTACCGCTGCGCGTGCACGCTTTCCCGGATTGAAAGTTGTCGCGCATCCCGAATGTACGCCTGAGGTTGCTGCTGCTGCGGATTTTGTCGGCAGCACCGGAGCGATGATGAAATACGTGAAGAACACGATCGCGCCTTACTTTCTTATGCTGACGGAGTGCGGCTTGGTTGGCCGGCTGCAAGTCGAGACGCCTGAGAAAAACTTTATCGGTGGCTGTCGGCTTTGTCCGTATATGAAGCTTAATTCCCTTGAAAAAGTGCGCGACGCGCTCCTCGCCCCGCGGCCTGATCAAATTGTGACCCTCGACGAAGACTTGCGCCGCCGCGCCGCCCGCTGCATTGATCGGATGTTCGAACTCGCGCCCAAGGACTGATGTGTAGGAGCCTGCTTGCAGGCGACCAGCTCTGCAGATCCAAAATCTCATCTCCAAGCCCCATGCTCACTCCTCGCACCGATCATTTAATCGACCTCGCCCTCGAAGAGGACGCCGGCTTGGGTGATGTCACCAGCCGGGCGATTTTTGCTCCGACGCATCGGAGCCGAGCCATTATCGATGCCAAACAGGATCTGATCGTATGCGGGGTGGAAGTCGCCGCGCGGGTTTTCTGGCGGGTTGATCCAGCGTTAAAAACCAAGTTGTTGGTTCGCGATGGTGCGCGCGCGAAATCGGGCCAAGTGCTGCTGCAGATCGAGGGTCCCACCGCTTCATTGCTTACCGCCGAACGGACGGCGCTCAATTTCATCCAGCGGCTCTCCGGGATCGCCACGCAGGCGCGGCGTTATGCTGAAGCCGTCAAAGGCACGGCGGTGCGCATCGTTGATACCCGCAAAACCACCCCCGGTTATCGCGCCCTCGAAAAATACGCGGTGCGTTGCGGTGGTTGCTTCAACCATCGCTCTTCACTCGGTGAACACGTGCTGATTAAGGACAATCACATCACGGCCGCCGGTTCGCTGACCAAAGCCGTGCAGCTTTGCCGGCTCGCGGCACCCCACGCCGCGAAGATTGAGGTGGAGGCCAAGACGATGGCAGAAGTTCGCGAAGCCTGCCGCGCGGGAGCGGGAGTGATTTTGTTGGATAACATGACGCCCGCCCAAGTACGCGCCGCCGTGACGATTGTGGCCGGCTGTGCCATCGTGGAAGTATCGGGCGGCGTACGGTACGAGACCTTGCGCGATTACGCGTTGCCGGGCGTGGATGTGATCAGCATCGGAGCCCTCACGCACTCTGCGCCCTCCGCAGATTTGAGCCTGGATCTATTGCCCGCGCGGCGTAACCGGCGTTAACCGACCAGCCTGAATGCAAATTATCCAAACCGATTGTCTTGTCCTGGGTGCAGGCTTGGCTGGTTCTGCCTATGCGCTGCAGGCCGCGAGCGCCGGGCTCAAAGTCGAGCTGCTCTCACTTGGCGCACCGTTGCAGGCCAACAGTGATTGGGCGCAAGGCGGCATCATTTACGACACCACCCCCGATCCGCAGCAACTCACCCGCGATATTCTCGAAGCCAGCGACGGCACGGCCAATCCTGCGGCCATCGAGCAAATCGTGCGGGAAGGACCGGCGGCGGTGAAGGAACTATTGCTCGATCAACTTAACGTCGGCTTTGATCGCGAAGCCACGGGCGCGTTGCATCTCACCCGCGAAGGCGGACACAGCGAACGGCGCATCATCCACACGAAGGATGCGACGGGTCACGCGATTCTCGCCGCCGTGGCAAATCAGGTGGATGCGACGAAGAATATTTCGCGGCGGAGCGGTTTCGTTGCGGTGGATTTGCTTACTCTCTCGCACAGTTCTTCCGATCCTCATGATCGCTATGAGCCACTCACGTGTTTCGGTTGTTATGCCCTCGATACAACGACCGGGGAAGTCGTGGCGTTCGTTGCAAAAAAAACCATTCTCGCCACCGGTGGCTTAGGCGGGATTTTCCAACACAGTACGAATCAACCCGGCAGCGTGGGCCATGGCGTAGCGATGGCCTATCGCGTGGGCGCGCGATTGATCGATCTCGAATATGTGCAGTTTCATCCCACGGTGTTTTTCAAGAAAGGTTCCCAGCCCTTTCTGATTACCGAAGCCTTGCGGGGCGAAGGCGCGGTGTTGATCGACGCCCGTGGCGAACGCTTTATGGATAGCGCGCATCCGCGTGGTTCCTTGGCACCACGTGATGTGGTGGCCCGCACGATTCAGCAACATCTGGCCGAGCACGGCGATGCCTGCGTCTTTCTTGATCTCTCGGCCTTGAAACCGGAATTCATTCGCGAACGTTTCCCTGGTATTTATGAGCGCTGTCTGGCCAACGGCATTGATATCACCCGCATGCCTATTCCGGTCGTCCCAGCGGCGCATTTCTCCTGCGGCGGCGTCCATGCAGACTTGACCGGGCGCACCAACGTGCGGCACCTCAATGCGATTGGTGAAACCGCGTGCACCGGACTGCATGGGGCTAACCGATTAGCCAGCACCTCTCTTCTAGAGTGTCTCGTGAGCGCGAAGGCCGCGGCGACCGTCGACGCTGCGGAAATAAGTTCGAATCATTTTCATTTGCCCGTGCCGCGCACTTGGCAAAGCCCGGACAAGTCGCCCGATCCGTTGCTCATCCGTCAGGATTTGCAGCAAATTCAGACGACAGTCTGGAATTACGCCGGCATCATTCGCTCAACGCGCCGACTGGCCAGAGCGCGGCGCATCTTGCTCGAACTACGCGAGGACATCCAAGCCTTCTACCGTGATTGTCGGCCCACGCGCGAACTCATCGAACTCCGCAATGCCGTGCAGACCGCTCTGCTGGTCGTGCACGCCGCCTCGCTCAACCCGGTGAGCAAAGGCTGCCACTACGTGACAACGGAAGAGTGAGCTGGGTCTTTCTGGACGATGTACGATTCGGTCAGAATTAATGCCGGACGAAATATTTTTCCGCCTTATCAGCGGTTGAACTTCGCGTAGATCGTTTCGCCGATGGCCGGGGTTGGAAAATCTGCCGGCATAACACCCTGTTTTTGTCGAGCAGTGGCGAGGGCGCGCGCCGGGTCGTCGATTCCTTCGTCCGTCAGCCGGAAAGTGCCGTGATGCATGCCAAGGCTGCGTTTGGCCCCGAGTATGAGATGCGCCCGTACCGCCTCGTCGGGATTCATGTGGACGCCCGCCATGAACCAGCGTGGTTCGTACGCGCCAATCGGCAGCAAGGCCAAATCGGGTGCGCCGAGGCGCTGGCGCACTTCGGCGAAATGCGGACTCCAGCCCGTGTCCCCCGCATACCACACGGCCCGGCCGCCAGTCTTTACCCACCAGCCGCCCCACAGCGTGCGACAGCGATCCCACGGCCAGCGGGAGCTCCAGTGTTGCGCCGGAGTGCAGATCACATCCACGTTTTTCTCCGTGCGAAATAATTGCCACCAGTCGAGTTCCACCACGTTGCCTATTTTCCGGGCGGTCAGCCATTCTTGCAGGCCGAGCGGCGCGAAAATCCGGGGCCGGCGATGTTTGGCCAACCAATGGAGCGCAGCGAGATCGAGATGGTCGTAATGGTTATGACTGAGCAACACGGCATCGATTGGCGGCAACTGTTCGAGGCGCAGTGCGGGCGGGCGAACTCGCTTAGGCCCGAGTTTATCAAACGGACCAGCGCGCGTGCAGAAGACCGGATCCGTCAACACGGTGAAACCCGGTAACTGCAAGAGGTACGTGGCGTGGCCAATGAACGTGGCAGCAATCTGGCTGTCGCCTACCTGTTCTGGCAGATTGGGAATGGGTGCCGCTGGCAGGGATTGCGGCCAGCGTTTGGCCGAGCCAAACAGACGTTGCAGCCACCACTTGGGCAGATCGGAAAATGACCGCGCTTGGATTCCTCCGGGATTAAAAAACCGTTCGCCGTCGCAGTGATCGGACTTTTTGAACCTGGTTTTCATGGCTTTTCGGCTTGGTTGGAAGGTAGGAGCCTGCTTGCAGGCGACTCGGAACACCCGTTAACGGACTCTATTTTTAATCGCCTGCAAGCAGGCTCCTACAGTTCAAGCAAGTCGAAGCACGCATCACCCGGTTTGCAACTTTCGCTGCGCTTGCGCCCAGAACGCCTGTAGGGCCAGAAAATCCTGCTCCTTCGTGCCACTATGGATGATGTAGTCGTAGGAATTGCGCTCGGCCATTTCGAGCTCGGCACTTTGCATGCGGCGTTCCAACTCCTCGGCGCTCACTGCGCCACGACCTTGCAACCGCTCGCGCAAAATCTCCATCGAGTCTGGCGCGACAAACATCGTGACGAGTTTCGCCTTGAGCAATGGGAGGGATTGCGCGGCGGCACGAATGCTTTTCACGCCCTGCACATCGATATTCATGACCAGACTTGTGTGCGCCAACCGATCAAGCACGGCGGATTTGAGGGTGCCGTAACGGTAGCGTTTGTGCACCCAGGCCCATTCGAGAAATTCTCCGGCGGCCAGCCGGGCGTCAAACTGCGCCTCACTTAAAAAATGATAATCTCGTCCATCGACTTCATTGGGCCGATGAGGCCGCGTGGTGGCGGTGACGACGCGCTCGAAATTGGGTACCTCGTGCACCACCCGGTCGCACAACGTGCTTTTGCCAACCCCGGCCGGGCCGGCGAGAATCAGCAAAGCCGTGGGGTTCGTCGTCATCGCTCAATAAGTGAAGGCGGCGACAGTCGTGGCGAGGCCGTAGATTAGGGTCAAACCGCCCAGGACGCGGGACCGCTTCGGTGTAGCGTACAACCACGCAAAAAAATCGCGCAAGCGATAGGGCGCAGCGGCCAAGTACAGCGCCAGTGCCAACCCGATATACACCGCCGTAACCATGAGCAGGCGCTGGGGATGGCTCCACTCCATGTACGCGGCATACAGCAATGGTTCACCGATGAGTAGCATCAGCACGGCGAGCCCGCGCACGGCAAGAAAATCCGGGGTGTAGATAAAAGCGAGTATTGCCAGCACGCCAAAGCCGAGCATCAGCTGCCAAGGTTGTTGGAAAAAAATGAGATCCGACTCTCCGACGCGAGAAAGACGCCACATGAACCAAACAGCGCTGGTGCCGAAAAAGAACCAAGCAGCGGGTCGGGAGCGTGGCAGAGCTTTGGCCACCGTGCTGATTCGTGGATCATTCCACAAAAGCAAACCGCCGAGCAGGGCGAGAAAAAGTCCGGGCAAAAGCGTGGCGAGGAAAAGGGACATTGAAAAGTTGAGAGTTTAGAGCTGAGAGCTGAGAGTCAAAGGCAGAGATGGGAAGAACTGATCAGGGACTCGCGACTTTAGTCGGAATATTTCATTCCTTAGGATTGCCCAATCCTTTTCACAGAGGGCACAGGGGCTGACACCCGTTCGGCTCCGCTCAGGGCAGCTTGAGCCTGTCGAAACGCCACAGAGAGAGAGGGAGTATACAAGGTGCGAGAGATTTTTTCGCAGATGCGCAGGCGTGAGCGTCAAGTTCGAAGCTTGGGGTTTTTGGTTTCGCTCTGTGGTCTCTGTGCTCCTCCTTCTGTCTCTGTGACTCAATCTTTTCATGATATTGGGGAGAAATATTCTGGCTAGGCTTTTGACTCTGGACTTTCTACTCCAGCCAGGATCAGCGAACCATAAAGCACGGCCGTCGAAGCGCGCTCGATTTTGACCGGGACCAACTCTCCGATGAGCCGTTCGTTGGCCTCGAAATGGACAATCCGGTTGCCCCGGGTGCGACCCATAAAACCGCGGCCTTTTTTGTCCGGACCTTCGACCAGTACTTCCAAGGTCGTGCCAAGCAGCGTGGCATTCCGTCGATCAGAATTGGCGGCGAGGATGGCGAGCAACTGATTATTACGCGCTTCCTTCACCTCATCGGGGATCTGATCTTCTAAGGTGGCGGCAGGCGTGCCGGTACGAATGGAGTATTTAAAAACGTAAGCCATGTCGTAGTTGCAGGCCTCGAACAGCTCGCGCGTTTGCTGGAAATCATCCTCCGTCTCGCCGGGAAAACCGACAATGATATCCGTCGAGAAATACATGTCAGGTCGCACGCGACGCAGATCGTCGACGATCTGCTTGTAGCGATCGCGGGAGTACGGCCGGTTCATCGCTTTCAAAATGCGATCACTGCCCGATTGCAACGGCAGATGGACGTATTCGCAGAGTTTCTCCAACCGGCCGTAAGCTTGGATGAGATCGTCCTTGAAGCCGCGCGGATGGGGCGAAGTGAAGCGGATGCGGCGAATGCCGGGAATGGCGTTGATGTGCTCGAGCAGTTGGACAAACGGCGTGATGCCGCCGGTGTGTTCGTAATCGCGCCGGCCATAGCTGGTGACGATTTGGCCGAGGAGCGTGATCTCGCGCACGCCTCGTTCGGCGAGCTGTTCGCATTCGCGCACAATTTCGTTCATCGGCCGCGAACGTTCGTCGCCGCGCGTTTTTGGGACGATGCAGAACGCGCAATCCATGTTGCAACCCTGCTGGATGGAAACGAAGGCAGTGACCTGCGATTCTTCCAGGACATGATCGCGAATGGTATTTTGCGAACCGGCTTCCTCGGCGATATCGATGATGGTGTTGCCGATCGGAGTGCCGGCTTCCTGGGCAGCGCGCAGGTTGTCGAGATAGTCGGGGACTTGGTGAAATTTCTGGGTGCCGACAATCAGGTCCACGTCCGGCAACGCATCGAGCAATTCCGCCCCGCGGTTTTGCGCCATGCAACCGAGAATCCCGAGGATGAAGCGCGGATTGTGTTTCCGTTTCTGCGAGACGTTGGCCGCCTTGCCGATGGCTTTCTGTTCGGCGGCGTCGCGGACGGAACAGGTGTTGAGCAACATCACATCGCAGGCATTCTCATCCTGCACCATGCGGTAGCCCCGGGCGCGGAGCAAAGCCGCCACGGCCTCGCTATCGCGCTCGTTCATCTGGCACCCGTAAGTTTTGATGTAGACCCGGTTCATCGGAAGGAGGGTTGTAACTACCGACGCAACCTGTGCGGTCAACGCGGGAAAAGTGCGCTTGGGTTCTGCGCAGGGTCTAAATCCGGCGCAGCGTTCTAAAGCATTGAGTCTGAGACGTCTGGTTTATGCCCACAAAAAAGGCCGGAAGTGCATTCCGGCCTGCGAGCAGAGAAACCGATGGATTCAGTTTACCTGCACTCAATCGGCCTTGGCCTTATAGTAGCTGGCTTGGAGCTTGTCCCATGAGGCGATCACGTTCTGCTTGGCGCTGTCCCAGGTATCGGCGGTGGCGGAGCCAAGGGCAGCAAGCTTCTCTTTATAGTCGGCTTCCGAGTCCTTTAACTCGGCCATGGCGGCCTTGCGGCTGGCACTGGCTTTGGCTTCGGAATAATTGGCGTGCAGTTCGCTCAGCTGGGAATCCATTTTGGCCGTCACGGCCTTGGCGTTCGCGCTGAAATCGTTGCGCTTTTCAAAGGTGTAGGACTTCACGCTGTCCCAAGCATTGGCCACGGCCGTCTTGGAGTCCTGATAGGCTTCTTTTATCGTGGCACCGGTATCTTTGCGCTCTTCTTTGGAGCAGCCCGTGAAGGCAAGGGCTGATAGACTGGCGGCGAGCAAAGCCACGGAAATATACCGGGCGGATGGGATTTTTTGGATCGAGTTCATAGTTTATAGAAAGGTTGGAATAGTGGGTGGAGACTTCCGGACGGCATGAAGAAGCCGGGTTTATATGGGCTAAGACCGATCTGGCAAAGAATGGTGGCCGTTTATTTTTTAGGCAGCGCGATTTAGTCGCGAATCGTCCGTATCCTGAATATTTCATACCTAAAACGCCCATCCTTTTCACTGCGGGCACAGAGGTTGACACCCGTTCGGCTCCGCTCCGGGTGGCTTGAGCCTGTCGAAAAGCCACAGAGGGAGAAGGAGTATACAAGGTGCGAGAGGTTCTCAGGCTGATGAGCGGCGTGAAAGCACATCCGAAGCCTGGGTCTTTGGGTTTCGCTCGGTGATCTTTGGGCTCCTCTATCTGTCTCCGTGTCCCAAGAATTTTCTTGGTTTCGGTGTGAAATAGCCGGGCTATCGCCGGCCTTTGCAACCACGCAACCGTTGGCGTATCGCTCTATTCCAACTTAAAGCCACCCGTTTCGCCGAGATCGCGCCGGCATTTTCTCCGGAACCCGGATGGATGGAGCAAAAGCTGGCAAGGCTCCCAGTCTGCGCAGGTATGTCACTGACTGGCCCTGCCGTGGATTTGCAGTCAGTGGCTGGAATCAACCGTCAGGTTGATTCATTCTATTGCCCGGGGTGTTTTAAAAAGCAGCAGAATCGCATCGCCTCGGCGGTAGAGATTTGTTTGCTGTCCGCATTATGGGATTCTTCGATCGCTTAGCTAACGGAAAGCCTCTCTCCAACAACCCTGGCGGGGATAAACCAGCCATTGGCGGTGGTGTCATGCCGCAATTGGCGGAGGCACGGACTATGCTCGAGGCTAAGGATTTGTCCGGCGCCATGACGATCTACCAGCAGGTGCTCGCCGCCGCTGGGGCGCGACCAGACGTGCTGGTTGCCATTTCCGGTGATCTTGGGGTTCACGGCCACGTGAAAGAACTCATCGAGTTGGTGGCCCCTCATTACGATGCGCAAAGACATGGCCCGGCCACCGGGCTGAATTTGCTTCAAGCCTTCCTGGTCACCCGCAATATCGAATCCGCGCAGCATCTCCTGGATATTCTTTTTTCGCTGCAACGTCCGGAATTGGAAGACCGTCTCTTCGGTTTTTCCAATGCCTTGGCCGATCTCATGGCGGGAAGCGAACAAGCCGGGTCCGCGGCAGAATCCGGTGCTGCTCCAGAGGTCGTTCAAATCAGTCTCGCGAGTATCAGCAAACCCATCTGGTTTTATGGACTGGAGGCGATTGCCCTGCAGATTCTTCCGCGCAAAGAAGGCGAGCTCCGCCGCGTGGCATTTGCCCAATGTGCTTTGCCCGGCATTAAAAACGCCGAGCAACTGGCCAATCAACCCGAGGAAAGTATGGGGCGTCTAACGCGTGGCCTGCCTTTATGGTTGGCCGAGACCTTTGCTTTCGGGACGGGATATGAACCCATTGCCGCCATCGGCACTTCCAGCCAGAAAAAATACGCAGTCTTTAACGCCGAATGGACGGCGGAAAACATTCGCCAGTTGATCGAATCCACCAAGGAAGGGATCGACTACGTTATTACCGGAGCGTTGAAGAATCGTAACGACGATTTCGAGTTGATCATGCGCATCTGGGAAGTGAAAAAATTTCGGGAGTTAAAACAGTTTTCCACCCGATGGACCCCGGCCACCGCTGACGAAGCGCTTCGTACGTTCCACGAACAACTCCGGCTTTACATGGAATGGACACCGTTGCCCGCAGGCAATGGGCTCGCCTATGCCGCCCCATCTGCGCCTCACGCTTACGTGCAAGCCCTCGGCGCCTCGCTCACGTTATTTCTCGGGGAAAAAGGCGTGCTCGCGCCTGAACAGATAAATCCGGTGGCCGCTGATTTTCTCCCGGCGGCGCAGGATGTGCGTGGTCAACTCACACTGCTCACCGCCCTCCAACGCTTGCAGGCGCAGGGTGGCGCAGTGGATGAGGCCGCGCTCGCGCATAGCCGCACTTGGTTGGCGACGGATGAAGCGAAGGAAGCGGGGGTTGACGGAATTGTTTTGTAGTGGGTAGGGCGCATCGTCCCTGACGAGCCGTTGTGCGCAGCGTACAACTATGGCGGATTAAGGATAATCCGCCCTACCGTTTGGTCGCCGCGTTGGAGCGTAAGCGACAATGTGGCCCGCCTCGGGCGAGGAAACCACGTTTCGGACTACGTCCTCAAACGCGGTTACGGACCTTACCGTTTCGCCACCGCCAGCTGGCCGCAGCCGGCGCCGATATCGATGCCGCGCCGCTGGCGCACCGTGCAGGGCAGACCATAGCCGGCGAGAATTTGCTGAAAGTTTTTCGCCGCCTCGCGACCCGTAGGTTCCCCATCGTAGCCGTTGGTAGGATTGAGCGGGATCAGATTTACCTGCGCCTGTTGGCCTTTGAGCAACCGTCCCACGGCGTGTGCGTTCTCGGCGGTGTCGTTTTTTCCTTCGATCAACGTCCACTCGTAGAAAATCCGGCGATCCAGTTTCTCAATGTAGTAGCGGCAGGCATCCATCAATTCGTCGAGCGGCCATTTTTTGGCTACCGGCACGAGAGCGGCGCGTTCTTCCTGCGTGGCGCCATGCAGTGACACGGCGAGATTGATCGGCCGGCTCTCGTCGGCCAGCCGGATGATTCCGGGAATTACGCCGACGGTGCTGAGGGTTATTTTCTTGGCGCCGAGGGCGAGACCGTTGTTGTCGCGCAGAATATCGACAGCCTTCATCACGGCGTCGTAGTTATGGAGCGGCTCGCCCATGCCCATCAGCACGATGTTGCGCAGGCGTTCATGTCGATCATGGGGGGACGAGCTGGTGGCGTCGGCTAGGGCGGGAGTAGCCACAGGCCTCCGTGCCTGTGGATCAATATGCGCGGCGACACCGGTGTTCGAAACCCGGCAGGCAGGGCCGCCTGCCGCTACGTCCGAACCGACTTGCCCTACCCGGTTGGTTGTTTCCCGGAGCGCGGCATCCACGTGCATGGCTTGAGCGACAATCTCGCCAGCGGTCAGATGCCGGATGTAACCCATTTGACCCGTGGCGCAAAACACACAACCCATCGCACAGCCGGCTTGGCTGCTGATGCACGCGGTCACGCGACCGGTGAAACGCATCAAGACGGTTTCAATTTTCCGACCATCGGCCAACGCGAGCAGATATTTGCGGGTGAACCCGTCGGAGCTGTGGGTTTCGGCAGCGGTTTCATGTCGGCCAAAAACAAGTTCGCACTCGGCCTTGGTGCGGTAACGGGCAGGCAATTCCGGCATCGCGCTCCAGTTTTCCACTCCGGATAAATAGACATACGCCCACAACTTAGCCGCATGTACCGTCGGAAATCCCCAGCTGGCGGCGAGCTCGAATAGTTCAGGCCGGGTCAAATCATAAAAGTTGGTGGGAAGTTCGCTCAATCAGCTCTGTCTTTGCGCGGGGCCAAGCGCCGAGGCAATCCAACTTCCTCAATGGGTTCAAAGTGTAGGAGCCTGCTTGCAGGCGACACGAACATCCGCCGACGATTGACGCTTAGATGCGCCTGCAAGCAGGCTCCTACAAATTTGCGTAAATGGGTGGAAACGGCCTAATTCGCGCCCGTGAGTTGCCTTAAGATTTTAATTTGATCACCCTCTTTCATGGGCAAGAAAGTTATTTTAGCGGGTGGCAGTGGTTTCATTGGTATGGTGCTGGCTCGTCGGCTCCGCTTGGAGGGTTGGGACGTGGTGGTGTTGACTCGGCGTCCGCCGACGCCACGGACTGACGGAATTGTTGAAGTGCAATGGCCCGCTCGTCCCGTGGCAGGGAGCAATCCGATGAGCTATCGGACCCACGGGACGTGGATCGATGCGATTGATGGCGCTGATGCGATTGTGAACTTGGCGGGACGCAGTGTGAATTGCGTGCACACGCCGGAAAATAAACGACAGATCCAAGAGTCACGGCTTGATTCCGTTCGTGTGCTTGGGTTGGCGTTGGAGCAATGTCGCCAACCGCCTCAGGTTTGGGTGCAAGCGAGTGCGCTCGGTTTTTATGGAGATCGAAATTTGCCCGCGTGCGATGAACAGAGTCCGGGCGGGACAACTTATTTGGCCGAGGTGTGCGCCAAGTGGGAAGAAACTTTTACCGCCACCTGTCCGGCGTCTATTCGCCCGGTGGTGCTGCGGATTGGCGTAGTATTGGGACGGGAGGGAGGCGCATTTCCCGCGCTGGCCCGGGTTACGCGTTTTTTCCTGGGTGGGGCTGCGGGAAAGGGAAGGCAGGGCATCAGTTGGATTCATCAGGCGGATATGGAGGAAATATTTTTTCGTGCGATCACGGAGGAAACCATGCGCGGAACCCACAACGTTTGTGCGCCCGGACCGGTGAGCAACGCGGAGTTCATGCGCATACTACGACAAGTGTTGCGCCGGCCGTGGAGTCCCCCGGCGCCTTCCTTCGTCGTGAGCATAGCGGCGAAGTTTCTATTGCGCACGGATCCCTCTTTGGTGCTGGTCGGGCAATACGCCACGCCCGCGCGCTTGTTATTCGAAGGCTATCAATTCAAACACGCCGAATTGTCCGACGCCCTGCGGAATTTGATAGAACGGACGTGAACCGGTAGTGTGGGCGGGGTGTCCTCACCCCGCGGGTTAGAGCGTGCGCAGCGCATGCCTCGCGGAGTGAGGGCACTCCGCCCACAAAAGACATATCTGATCAGCCCTACACCGAATACTTGCTTTTTTCCGGTTCACAATCGTGCATGCCTTCATAGGCGTGCACTGAGCCGGCACTATCGCTCCAGAGTGGCAGGTTGTCTTTTCGCCAGCGTTGGGTGAGCACAACGTCTTCCTGCACGTCTTTTTCTTTTCCCACCAGCATCAATCGGTTCAGCGCACAATAAGCGACATCTTCCGGCTGAGTGTGCGTGCATTTTGCCAGGCGCAACACGGTGTGATACTCGGCTTCTTCCAGGTGGATTTTGATCGTAGGCATAATGACGGTCCTCCTTTTTTTGTTGAGCTAATATACTCCCGAACGCGTCAACTAACAAGGGGACAAGCTGCGTAGGCTTTGCGTCTCAACGCGCCAGTTGGAGCAAAGTAGCGCAGACTTCCGCCTGCTGACCCACCTTTGTTGGCCGGAGGCCTGCGCTACTTCCTGCCTCCAGAGCTGCGTTGCCTTTTTCCCAGCGTTTCGGATGATACCGGTATGACCGAATGGCTGCATCGTTTTCTTCAGGCGTTCATTCCTCTTTTTGTGGCGATCGATCCCCTCGGTTTGGCGGCAATTTTTCTCGCTTTGGGCAAAGACGTATTGCCGGAGCGACGGCAGAAAATCGCCAAGCAGGCCACCTGGACCGGCGGGTTGGTGGCCCTGGGTTTCCTTTTTCTTGGTCAAAGTGTGTTTAAGGCGCTGGGGATTTCAGTCAGCGATTTTCAAATCGCGGGTGGACTCATTCTCTTTATTTTGGCGGCGAAAGAATTGATTCAACCTGCCGGTTTGCCGGCTAATTTGCCGGAGGATTTTGGGGTGGTGCCGTTGGGCATGCCATTAATTGCGGGGCCGGTGGCGATCACCACGTTGCTCGTGCTCTCACAGAATCAGGCCATCGGACTGGTCATTACTTTAGTGGCGCTGGCCGTGAACCTCACGCTCGTGGCGCTGGTGCTGCGTTACAGTGAATGGTTGGGGCGGAAAATGGGCTCCACCGGCCTGCGCGCCATTTCAAAAATTATTGCGATGCTGCTGGCGGCGATTGCCATTTCAATGATTCGCAATGGCTGGAAGGGGTGAGCTAAGGACGCGGTGAATTTCGTGGATGGATTCGGTTTTTTTAGGACCTGTCTCCCGACGGGCCGCAGCCTGCTTGCAGAGCTGGTACTTGTCACCAGTCGCGGCACGCCGACAAATGACGGCGCTACCCGAAATAAGTGGAATCATCTATCATAGCTTATGGTGAACTCGCCGGTATCTCGTCCGACTTCGCTGAGGCGCACAACGATCTCTGTGTCGCGAAAATCTTAAAATGTCATGCACCCACTCTCCAATTCCGAACGAAGTCCCGCTGTTCGAGATTTTCTGGAGTCGGATGAAATGCGGCCGCGTTGTGCTTGATAAGAGTCTGTAGATGATCGACTGCTTCTTCTGGAGCTGCAATTCCGTGCCGAATCAGCCAACAGCACACAACAATGCCGGTTCTACCTTTACCGCCCCAACAGTGGACATAGACCGCACCTCCGGCGTCAATGGCCTCGTCAATTCGATTGAGCGTCGACGTCATTATCGCTGTAACGGGAATTGAACCGTCGACGAACGGGTAGCGGAGGCATTCAATACTCCGGCCGCGCTCCTCAGCTAGTTGCTTAATCGTAGCGGCGTACTCGACGACGGCTTTCCCGGAATGATTTTTCTCGGATTCTTCCATTGATGAGATCACTCGCGTAACGCCGGCCGCCACCAAACCAGCCAAATTTCCCTTCGCTTCTGATAGCTCGGAGCTGCCTGGATATGCGCCGGCCAAGAGCTTACCGGGCACAACCCAATAGGACCTTGGGAAAGGTAGATCGTTCATGTTCTGTGGAAACAGCTTCAAGTTTATTTTGTCAAGTCGCCCTCCGCAGAGCGAAAACCGCTCTCGTCCCGCCGGGTATTGCCGGTGCCCGCGGCTACCAGAAGTCAGTAGGTTGCGCGCTTGCCTCGCAACGTGGTGCGGCAAGCGCACCACCTACAATTATTTCCTCGTAGCTCGCGGCGAACATTCATCACCCCGCGAACGTCGTCAGCAGGTCGGCGTAGATCCGAGCGGAATTGACGAGATCTTTTACTCGGGCTCGCTCATCCACGGCGTGGTAATTCTCTCCACTCGGGCCGTAGCCGATGGTGGGAATCTTCAAATGCTGGGCGAAAAAATGCATGTCATTAAACCCGGTCGATACCATCGCACGGGCGGGCCGGCCACGGGTCCGGGTCACGCTTTGCTGCATCGCCTTGAAAAAAGGCGAGGTGGGCGCGCTGTAACAGGAGTAATTGTTGGAAATGTTTTCCACGGTGATCTGACACGCCGGAATCTTGGCGGCCGCTTTCTTCAGGTAGGCGCGGAGTTCCGCTTCGGCGATGCGGAGATTTTCGGTGGGCAGGACGCGGCGGTCGATCGTGAACGCAGCGAACGCGGGCACGGTGTTGACCTTGCCGCCTTCGCCGGCAGTGAAAACGCCGCCGAGGTTCAGCGTGGGCGTCATGATTTTTCCCTCGGGCGTGCGGAATTTCCGGCGAGCGAGAATCTTTTTGTAGCCATCGAGCGCGAGCACGAGGGCGGACATCTTTTCGAGGGCGTTGACGCCTTTCTGCGGGGTCGAGCCGTGCGCGGCTTTGCCTTGCACCTTAACGTTGAGCCAGACGACACCGTTGTGCCCGCAGCAAACGCCGTCGCCTTCGCCGCCCTCGCCCACCACGGCAAAATCGGCGCGGACTTTACCGTGATCGACGACCCAGTTGGCCCCGAGCACGCTGTCAGTTTCTTCATCAGCGGTAAAGGAGACTTCGACATTGCAAAGCGGCCGAGCGTTGGTGGCGCGGAGAGCTTTCAGCGCGAAGATGATGCTCGTGATCGCACCCTTCATGTCGGCGCTGCCGCGGCCATAAATCCAGCCGTTCTCCACGGCGGGGTTGAAGGGGCTTGCGTGCCGCCATTCTCCAGAGACCGGGACGACGTCGTAATGCGCGTTGAAATGGACGGTTTTTTTCGCGCCGGCATCCCAGAATGCGATGACGTTGTAACGGGGGTAATCAAGTTGATCTGGCTGGGTTTTCTTCTGTAGCGCGCGGGGAATTGCGACACGGCGTACTTTGAGACCGAGGTCGCGCAGGGTTTGAGCGAGTAGCGTGGTGATCTGACCGTAGTTTTCGCCGGGCGGATTAACCGTCGTGATGCGGACTAACTGCTGCAAGTAGGCGCCCAGCGCGTTTTGATGGCTCGTGAGATATTCGGCGGGCGTCATGGCGGGGAGATTATGGGTGATGTGACAGGCTGGCGTAAATGAGTTTCAATGCAACTAACGAGGCCATCAGCAGAAAAATGGGCCGGACAAAGCGCGCCCCCCGATTCATGGCCAAATGTGAACCGAGACGACCACCGATCAACTGCCCTGCTCCCATCACGAGGCCCGGGAGCCAGAGGACTTTGCCCAGCGCCGCGAATAATACGAACGAAGCCAGGTTGCTGGCGAAATTCATTACCCGGGCGTGCGCTGATGCCCGGACGAAGTCGTGGCCCAATACCGTGATGAAGGCGATAATCCAAAAGGAGCCGGCGCCCGGGCCAAAAAATCCGTCATAAAAGCCCAGTCCCAGTCCAAATATGACGTAAAAGGCCGGGCGCTCCAAGCGATGGTGCCGGCTGGTTTCGCCCAATTGCGGCCGAAATATCATGTAGAGGACGATGGCCGCCAGCAGCCACGGAATAATCAGATTGAGGAAGTGCTGGTCGAGGATTCGTACTGTCGTGTATGTCCCGGCCAGAGCGCCGAGGACGGTCAGTCCAAAGCCCAGCCCGCATTCGCGCAAATCCACCGCCCCGCGACGCGTAAAGTTCCACGCGGCCGACCCCGACCCAAAAACCGCTTGCAGCTTATTGGTGCCAAAAACCAAGGATGGCGGCAGGCCGAGACTCAGCAACGCCGGTAGCGTGATTAACCCACCGCCGCCGGCGATGGCGTCAACCGTGCCCGCGATGAGAGCGACGCCAAACAGCAGCGGGTAGGCCCAGACGGGCAAATTGGCGGAGGAAAACATGGACAAGACTGTAGCGTGCATAGCACGGATCATTTTGACAGCGTGAAGCGTAACCTCACCATGGTCGCATTATGGCGCTCGCTGACTTACGGCAGGAATACGGATTGGCAGGATTGCTGGAAAAGGATCTCGCGAAGGATCCCATCCGACAATTCGAGAAATGGTTTAAAGAAGCCGAGGTCGCCAAGTTGCAGGAACCGAATGCCATGACACTCGGCACGGTGGGCAACAATGGCCAGCCGAGTGTGCGCACGGTCTTGCTCAAGGGAGTGGATAAGCGCGGCTTCGTTTTCTACACCAACTACGATTCCCGCAAGAGTCACGAACTCGAGGCCAACCCGCGCGCGGCGCTCGTGTTTCCGTGGATCGCGCTGGAGCGGCAGGTGATCGTGGAAGGATTGGTGACCCGGGTGTCGCGCGAGGAAGCACAAGTTTATTTTCATAGTCGTCCGCGTCCCAGTCAGCTCGCTGCGTGGGCTTCGCCGCAGAGCACGGTGATTGGCGGGCGCGCGGTGTTGGAGGAAAGTTTTCGGGTCACCGATAAAAAATTTGCCGGCAAAGAAGTGCCGTTGCCACCGCAGTGGGGCGGTTGGCGTCTCGCGCCCGAAACGATGGAATTTTGGCAAGGACGACGCAGCCGGCTGCATGATCGTTTGCTTTATCGCCGAGAATCGGCTGGCAAGTGGGTGATTGAGCGTCTGGCTTCCTGAGATCCCCATGGCCCGCGCCAAACTTAAACCCCCTGCCCGCCGTCGCGCCAAACCACGAATCTTAGGTTTGCCCAAAGCGCTGGCGTCGCAGGTTGAGACGCTGAGCGGATTGCCCGAGGCGGTATTCTTCACGGCGGATCGCTGGCAGGATGGAGGAGTGGATATTCTGTGGGCTAATCCGGCGGCCGTGCAGCTCACAGGTTTCGATCTGGAACAATTGGTGGGTCGGAGCACTTGCCTGCTCCATGGGGCGAAGACGGAGTTGGCGCCCGGACAAAAACAGGAAGGGGGCGAAGGCTGGTTGCATCGCCGCAATGGCGCGGCGTTTTTCGCTTCATGGAAATTCAGCCCGGTGCGCGGCGCTGGCCGGGGCAAAGGCTACCTGGTTGCGATCTACCGCGATGTTTCGGAAAAACATCGGCTCCGTGAAGCGCTGCTGCATTCGCAAAAATTGGATACGGTCGGTCAGCTGGCCAGTGGCGTGGCACATGAATTCAACAATCTGCTCTCGGTCATCAACGGCTATTGTGAAATCATGAGCGGCAAGCTCGAAACGGTGCCGGCGGCACAGAAAGATTTGCAGGAAATGCATCGCGCCGGACTTAAAGCGGCCGGCATCGCCCGGCAGATTCTGGAGTTCAGCCGCCGGCAGGAAACCGAACCGCGTGTGGTCAACGCCAACACGCTCATCCGTGAGATCGCTGATATTCTTCGCCGGATCGTGGGCGATGCCGTGCAAGTGCAACTGCGGCTCGCGGTGGATCTGGGCAATATCCGGATTGATCCTACGCAATTTCAGCAAGCGTTGCTGAATCTCACTTTCAATGCCCGTGATGCGATGCCGCAAGGCGGCAAGCTCACGATCCGCACCAGTCGGGCACCCACGACAGAAGAGGATGCCAGCACGCCGCCCATGGGTCGGGTGGCGATTGAAATTACCGATACCGGAGTGGGCATTCCCCCGGCTTTGCGAAAGAAAATTTTCGAACCGTTCTTCACTACCAAACCGCATGGCACGGGCCTCGGGCTGCCCACTGTCCTCGATCTGGTAAAGCGTGCCGGCGGTAACATCACGGTACGTAGCAACCCCGGCGTGGGCTCCACCTTTGAATTGGTTTTCTACGAGACCACCGAAGCCGAACAGGTTTTCAGTACGTCGACTCTTATGGCTTTACCAACCACACTCGGGACGGAAGTGATCTGGTTGGTGGAATCGGATCTGGTGCTGCGCAAAATGGTCAGCGGTATTTTGGCCGCCGACGGTTATGCGATGGACGAATTTGCCCAACCCGCAGAGACACCCGCCGATACCGCGCCCGATTTGTTGATGGTCGATTGCCGCGCCAATCAAGCCAGCGAGCTCGCCCGACGCATTCTCGCGCGCAATCCGAAGTTGCGTGTGATCAGTCTGTCGGTGGATGCTCCGGTTGCCGGGTTCCAAGATTTCCTACCCAATACTGTGGGGCATTTGCCCAAGCCCTTTGCATTGAGTGCGCTCTTGCGCACGGTTCGCCAGCTGCTCGATGCCCCGGGGCGGTAGGATCCTTTTCTATGTTTTTAATGTCAGCCATGCGTCGTAGCCACAGGCCTCCGTGCCTGTGTTTCTTCCGCGCCGATCTCGGCAGGCACGGAGGCCTGCCGCTACTCCATCGCCCCGCGTAGGCGACTGATGGTTTCTGTTTTCCATGTCCCTCCACGTTCTCCCCACCCGCACTGCTGGCGCCGCCGAAAACATGGCGGTGGATTTTCTGCTGTTGCAACGCTACCCGGATCAAACCGCCTCGCGTTTCCGGCACTACGAGTGGCGCGGGCCGGCCTTCACTTTTGGCTACAGTCAGAAAATCGACTATGTTCGCGCAAACCTTCCTGCTGCGGAAAATCCCGAGCTTTGCCGCCGCGCCACCGGTGGTGGCATTGTGGATCACCGCAACGATTGGACCTACGCGTTGGTGTTGCCGCGCGGACTCGCCATCTACGATGCCCGCGCCACGCAAGCGTACCACGACGTGCACGCCTGCATGGTGGAAGCGCTCGTGGCGCTCGGCCAGAAGGTCGAGCTCAAGGCGAGTTGCGAGAAGTCAGAATTTTGTGGGAGTGAGCTTGCTCGCGACAATTCCACGGAGTCGCGAGCAAGCTCGCTCCCATTATCCACGATGCCCACCATCTGTTTTGTCCGCGCGGAACTGTATGACGTGTTAAACTCTGCGACGGGCGAAAAAGTCGCCGGTGCCGCGATGAAGCGCAACAAGCACGGCTTGCTGTTTCAGGGTTCGATCGAGAAATCTCGGCTCGGCGCCGTGGATTGGGATGAATTTCCGGGCAAGTTCACTACCGCGCTCGGTCGTTTGCTCGGCACGGAACCGGTGGAAACACCCTGGCCTGACTTGAACGAGGATGAAGTGAGCGGCCTGATCGAGCAGTACTCTGCGCCGGAGTGGAACGAGTCACGGTGATCACTCTTGCTCCATCATTCATTTCTATGAAAAAGAAAATCTCCGCTACATTCGACCTCACGGGCCAAGTGGCTCTCGTCACCGCTTCGGCTCGTGGCATTGGCGAGGCTTGTGCCCTCGCCCTCGCTGCTGCTGGGGCCGATATCATCCTCGGCCTGCGCACCAAGGCATCTGGCGCCGACCTCGCAAAACGCATCACCGCCATGGGACGCCGCGTGTTGCCCGTGCAGATGAATGTCACCAAACGCAAAGAGGTCGAAGCCGCGGTCAGGGCCGGCGTGAAACATTTCGGCTGTATCGATATTCTAGTGAACAACGCCGGCATCGGTGCACCCGCACCCGCGGAACAGGTGACCGAGAAAGATTTCGACGAAACTCTGGCCGTGAATCTGAAAGGGACGTTCTTCGTAACCCAAGTCGTCGGTCGTGTGATGATCAAACAAGGCTACGGCCGGATCATCAATATCGGCTCGCAAGCGGGAACCGTCGCCCTGCCGACCGAATCGGTGTATTGTATGAGCAAAGCCGGTATCGCCCATCTCACGAAATGCCTCGCCCTCGAATGGGCGAAGTATGGCATCAACGTGAATGCGGTCGCGCCTACGTTTATCGCGACGCCTGGCACCGTGAAGTGGTTGAAAAAACCGGGCTTTCGCGACTCCGTACTCAAGCGCATTCCGCTCGGTCGAGTGGGCGAGCCGCTGGATGTGGCTGGCCCCGTCGTTTTCCTCGCATCGCCCGCCGCGTCGTTCATCACTGGCGAAACGCTGATGATCGACGGTGGCTGGACGATTCAGTGAGTGGTCGTAATTCTTTGGCATAACAGCGCCGCTAGGGCGGGCCCGCTGGGCCCGCCGCGAATGTCCTTTTGGTGCGCCCAGCGGGGCGAAGTGCGAAGTCTTTGCCGTCACGCCCTGCCCCCAGCAGATTCCCTTACGATTTCGCTCCCGCCGGTTTCCGATGCTGCGGTGCCAGCAGGCTGTAGATGAAATGATCCACGTGGTGGTCGCGAATCCACTCGGCTTTCTTCAACGTGCTTACTTTTGTGAACCCCAGTTTTTCCGGAATTTTTTGCGCACGGAAATTTTCCGTCGCGACGGCAATCAAGCACCGGCTGAGCTGGAGATTTTTAAACGCGTCCTCCAGGACAACCTTGCAGCACGACGTCATGATCCCCTGCCCCTGCGCCTCCGGTGCGATCCAATAGGCGGGAAACCCGATACGATTTCCCCAATCGAGGCGATTGTGACCGATGATGCCGACCAATCGCCCCATCGACCAAATCCCGCAAGTGAATGCCCGCGTCTCTTTGAAATCACGCTGCGCCGTTTTGATGTACGCCTCGGTGTCGGCGAGCTTCTTGGTCGTATCCACCCACGGCAGCCACTCGCGCAACGAAGCCCGGTTCGCGTCGATGACCGCAAACAAAATCTTGGCATCCTGCGGCTGAATTTGCCGCAGTTCCAAACCGGGATTGATCAGGTGGCGAAGCATGGGTGCTTGGTTACGGGGAATGATTTGGCCCGTGGAGTCGATGGCAAAGGTTGGCCCGTCATGGGGGTGTCCGGGGTTATCACGTAATGTCTGCTATATCTGACACAAGTTGACTTTTAGTCTGCTATACCAGACGTTAAGGACATGCCTTCCGCCCACCCATTGCCCCTACCCGCGACCCATGCGTTGCGCAAGCTGGGCCGCGACCTCGCTTTGGCGCGGCGCAAGCGCGGCATTTCCACGGTTGATATGGCCGCCCGGCTCTTTGTCAGTCGCGATACGTTGTGGCGGCTGGAACGGGGCGATCCGTCCATTGCTTTGGGCACAGTCGCAACCGCCGCCTTTGTCCTCCAGTTGCACGACCGACTCGCTAATCTCGCGGCCCCGGCGGCCGATGCGCTCGCCCTCAGTCTCGATGAACAACGTCTCCCGCAACGCATCCGCCGCGTACGCTCCCGTTCATGAGCGTGGAAATCCACATCGATTGGGCCGGGGCCACGCACTTGGTCGGACGCCTTCACACCTCGGACCGCAACGTTGCGGTGGCGTTCGAATATGTGCCTGAATGGTTGGGCCGGGCCGACACGTTTTCCATCGATCCCACTGCACTACCGCTGGCTCCTGGCGTGATGCACCGCCCGGCACTCTTTGGGGCCATCCTCGACTGCGGCCCCGACCGCTGGGGCCGCTTGCTGATCGAGCGCGCGGTCCGCAAACATGTCCTCGACCGAAAACCTTATCAGGATCTCGACTACGCGCTCGCGCTCGCCGATGTCTCGCGCATCGGCGCACTCCGTTTTCGCCGTGAAACCACCGGGCCATTTCTGGCGGCTGGGAAAGAGAGCATTCCACCGCTCGTGAACCTCGCCGCTTTGCTCCGCGCCACCGACGCCATCCATGAGGAGACTGAATCGGCGGCGGATTTGCGCTTTCTCCTGGGCGCCGGCTCTCCCCTCGGCGGCGCGCGGCCCAAGGCCTCCGTCAGCTTGGCTGATGGTCGTCTGGCCTTGGCAAAATTTTCCAAGGCTGACGATATTCGCGACATTGCCGCCGGCGAAATCCTCGCCCTTACCCTCGCTCAACAAGCGGGCATCACCGTCGCCGAACACCGGTTGGTGGGAGTGGGTCGCCAGAGCGTTTCTGTTATCACCCGTTTCGACCGGAACGCTACCCAGCGGATTCCTTTTCTCTCCGCCAACAGCCTGCTGGGTCTGTCCGCAGGGCAACCCGGCGCCTACACGCTGTTGGCTGACGGCATCCGGCAGTTCGGCCATGATATCACAGCCGATCTCCACGAGCTTTGGCGCCGACTGATTTTTTCACTGCTCGCCAGCAACTACGACGATCACCTGCGCAATCACGGCTTCCTGATGCGCGAACCCGGACGCTGGGCGCTCTCACCTGCCTACGATCTCAATCCCGTACCAGAAATCGAACGCGCTCAGACACCGAAGACTGCCATTACCGAAGATCAGGAAACGCCAACCATCGCTGCCGCGCTCGCTGCCGCGCCCCGTTTTGGGCTCAAACCTGCAGCAGCTCGCATCATTCTGCGTGAAGTACTCACTGCGGTTTCCCTCTGGCGCAAGACCGCCAAGCAACTCCGCCTCAAGTCCGGCACCATCGACGCCTACGCCACCGCCTTCGAACATCCGCTCCGTGAAGAAGCCAAACGCTTGGTGTGATCAGGTGCGATCACGTCGATGATGGCGAGCAGCGTCGTGGCATCTTGCGACTAGATTTGCCGCAGTTCCAAGCCGGGATTGATGAGGTGACGGAGCATGTGATTTCTAAACGGTGAGTGCGGCGGCAGATTCAAAGGACCCTGAAAATACCGCCCTCTTGCTCGTACTGTTTTCGCGTAAGCTCAGCATCAACCGTTGCCCTGCCAACCAGACTGAATATGTCACGGTAAAATAGACGAGGAGGTTGGTAGGTTTTAAGGAATTCTTGGAAAGAAACCGTGGGAGCCTTAGCTGTCTGTTCTTCGATGGAAACCAACCAACAGCAGCGGAGATCTGAACGCTCTAGGAAGGAATTCATTCTGCGCTCATTCATCAGATACCCCGTTTCGCCACCATCAGCGCTTCCTTGATATTCTTCGTCAGTCATTGTTGTGACGACAATTTCAGGCTTCTCGATACTGGTTAGAGATATCCACCCAGAAGTAGCCATATCCGTATCAGCAGAAAATAACACTGTATGAAAATAGCGACTGGTGGCTAACGACTTCAGACGAAGGATGGTGTCGTATACGGTGTTCACAGAGTTTCTTTCTCGAAGAGATTCCTTCTGCTACCCGACTGCAATCTTGGATTCTTCCATAAACCTAGAAACGACGGTTGATCGGGACAAAATAAGGCGGAGGTGATTGGCTGCGTGTTCGATGAAACAAAATATTGGCGCGGAAAATCCTCACCCGCCGGGTGAGCCGGAAAATCGATTGGTCCCGGGTGCGGCGACGTCC
>JANYCF010000338.1 GCA_025360455.1 Opitutaceae bacterium
GGTTGCTGCCATGCCTCGAGTAATTTAGCCCAATTATAGGATGCGGTGGTGGATACCAATGGGTTTTTTTGGGCAAGGGCGGCGAGTGTTTGGGAAAAATAGTTGGTCTCGGGATTGAAGCCGTCGGTGGGTGGCGTCGTCCCCTTTTCCCACCAACCGAAGAGTTCGCGGACATAACGTGCGGTGGCATTGTTGGCGGCGAGTTCGGCGAGCAGGGCATCGGCTTCGTGCAGGATTTTGGGGCGGAGCGGAGCAAAGTCGGGCCATTCCCAGAGTGGGGAGGTGAAGGTTGAGGGATCGTTGATCCATTCGAGCGCGTAGGCGCGCACGGCAGCGGCTTCGTTGCCGCTCGCTTGCAGGGCGAGGCCCAATCCGAAATACGCGCCACCCCGATGCGGTGCTTCTTGCACGGTGGCGAGAAAGTGGGGGATGGCGCGCGCGGGTTCACCGGTTTCGAGTCTGAGCCAACCGAGATTGAAGTGGGCGAATTCCTGGAGGCAACCGGACGAGAGGGATTTTTCCAGCTCGGTGATGGCTTGAGTGGTGAGCCGGGTTCGTTCGTTTTTATCTTTGGTCTGGGCGCGCTGTTCCAGTAATCGTCCGGCCAGTTGATGTCGGTAATAGGGATCGTAGGGTGCGTATTGCGCGGCGTTTTCCAGATATTCCAGCCCCTCAATTGGGCGGTTATCGTCGAACAAAATGAGCGATTGGTCGTAGGTATAGCGGGCGAATAAATCGCGTCCGGTGAAGAGCAGGGGTACGAGGAGGACGACGATGCCAATTAGACTGAAACGCCATTTGGCGGCGCGGGCGACCGGGATGATTTGTGGTCGGCGTTCGTCCACGAAAAACAAAGCGAGGTTGATCACCAGCATCGCGTTCATGGCGGGCACATCGAGTTGATGGTCGGTCAGAGTGAATAGTCCGTAACCCAACAGACTAGCGGTGGAGGTGAGGGTGAGAGGAGAAAATGAAGAGTTGCGGATGATTTGCCACAGGCGGCGCGCACAGGCGGCGAGCAAGAGGAGGAGAGCGAGCAGGCCGGCGCTGCCGAGGGTGGCCCAGAGTTGCGCCGGGGTGTTGTGTAATTGCAGGACGCTATCCACGCCGCCGCTGAGCAGGTGGCGCACTTGCGGATAAGCGAGAGGGATCGTGCCCGGGCCCCAACCGATCACGGGTCGGGTACGACCGAGCTGGATTCCCGCTTCCAGCATGGCGCCGCGCTGCACATTGCTTTCTTGGGCGGAGGTACTCCAGCCTTGGCCATGAGCGAGATCACGTAACCGAGGATTGGTCCACACGGCCAAAACCAGAATGAGCGCAGCACTCGCCACCACCGTGGCTTTGATTTTGAGTGACCAGTGGGAGCGGATCAGAACGCACCCGGCGGCGACGATCCCCACTACTCCGGCAGCGAGGACTCCACCTCGGCTGCTCGTGGCGAATAAGGCAATAAATCCGGTCGTAGTTGCGCCGGCCCAAGCGAGGCGTGGAGCGCCTTTGGTTTTAAGGGTGGCGTAAGTGAGCCAGGGCAAAATCAGGAGCAGCGCCCCGGCATTGTAGATGGAGTGGCCGAAAGGAAAATCGTTGCGGGCGGACCAAGCGAATCCTCCATTGCGCCAGCCCCAGCCAACCACGCTGACGACGGCGAGGAAGGCGCCGAATCCCGTGAGGCCTTGGACGAGAAGTTGCGAGCGCGTGCGGGTGGCGTGGACTGATTCTGCGAGCCAGTCATGCAGCCAGAAAAATAAAGCGACGCCAGCAAATGTTGGCCAGATCCGCAAAATGCTCTGCTGGGCGAAAGGGCTGAGTGCTGCTGAAAGTAGGGTTGCGCCCGTGAGGACGGCGAGTCCGGTGCCGAGCAGGGTATTCGGCCAGGTCCAGGCATCCCGGAAGGCCAGTCGGCCAAGAACCGCGGCCAAGGGGGCGAGCCAAATGAGAAATAAAAATGGGGACCACGGCCAAATGTATTGTCGGGTGGCGGAGGGATAAAGTGTCGTCAGTACGGCTACTCCGATGGCAGCGATGAAGAGCAGATGGGCCGGCCACATCTGGAGTTTATACGGAGTTTGAGTGGGCACACTGCGGGGGTTCATGCGCGACGAGAAAGATTGCACCGGTAACTCGCGGTGGGGGCGAGCCTGATTTAACGGACAGGAATTTTCGTTTCCGGGATGAGTGATGAATTTTTTAGAGCAGCTCCATGAAAAGTGTAGCCGCGGTGGAGCGTAGCGACAACGTGGCCACGCTACGGACCACGCTTTCGCTGCGCTCAAGCGCGGCTGCAAAATCATTTAAACAGCAGAGGCTTGAATCGCGGGGTAATCCGCCGTTGCGCCGGGAAACGGTGGTGCCTTGATGGCGCGACCTGAACTTCTCGCTTCATCTTTTGATCCCGGTCGCCTGTGCTTTCACCTATGTGGTATCAGCGTTGATGTTGAAACGTGCCAGTGCGTTGGGTGTCGGAGTATGGCGCATTAGTTTTTTGGCTAATTGGACGATGTTTCTCGTTTTCTTGCCGTGGTGGCTGACGCAGACGGGAGGGAGTGGGCATGCTTGGACTGAATACTGGCAACCGGCGGTCAATGCGCTGCTGTTCCTCGCAGGTCAGATGTTTATTTTCTATGCATTACAGAGTGGTGATGTGTCGGTGACGACGCCGGTTATGGGCTCGAAGGTGCTCATGGTGGCTTTGCTCAGTCAGCTGTTACGCGCCGGCGAGGTGCCGTGGCAATGGTGGGCCGGTGCGGTGTTGAGTACGATGGCCGTGGCTTTGCTCCATTTTGGTGAACATCCATTGAAACGCGCGCATGTGGGGCGCACGGTGCTGCTCGCGGGCATGAGCGCGTTGTCTTTCAGCTTGTGCGATGTGGTCCTGCAAAAATGGGTGGGTGCCTGGGGCAGCGGTCATTATTTGCCGCCGATGTTTCTTTTCTGCGCGCTCTACACGCTCGCTTTCGTCCCGCATTTTCGCGCGCCCTTGGCGCAATTGGACCGGCGGGCTTGGTGGTGGGTGGGAGGCGGGGCGATCATTTTGGCGGTGACGAATGCTGGCATCGCGGTGTCGATCGCGGTGTGGCGGACGGCGACATCGGTGAATATCATCTACAGTGTGCGCGGGTTGGTGAGTGTGGGGTTGGTGTGGGCGATCGGGCATTGGTTCGCCAATGAAGAGCAGCATCTCGCTCCGCGGGTGTTGCGCGCCCGGCTAATCGGTGCGGCCTGCCTGCTGGGCGCGATCGTGCTCGTGGTGATTTGAACGCGTCCGCCGTCGGTCCATCCGGTGCCGGAGCCGCCCAGAAATCACTTAATCGCCGCGAGCGCTGCTTGGGCGCGTTGCTTGGCGGTGGCGTCGTGTTTGCTGCGATTCGGCATGGCCAGACCGTGTTCCCAGTTTTTGCGCGCTTCGCTTTTTTGGCCGTTGGCGGCATAGGCGAAGCCAAGGTCGATCCAGTGGTTTAGTTCGTCGGGTGCCAGCTCGGTGGCGCGTTTGAGATGTATGATCCCTTCTTCGAATGAGGCGGGCGGAATGCCGCTGTAGAGCAGGCGGGCGAAGAAGCGCGCGGTCATCCCGAGCGAAGCGACTTCGTAGTGCCAGCGTCCGAGGAGGTGGTGCGCCCAGGCATAGTTTGGATCGAGTTGGATCGAGCGCTCGGCCTCTTCTTTGATGCGACGAGAATATTCTACTTTGGTCCGGATGTCACTGACCAGCGCGAGATGGCCGTGGCAGATCGCAAGGGAGAGCGCATAGATGGCGTTGGTCGGCTCCAATTCGTACGAGCGTTGGGCGTAATCGAGCCCGCGCTGGGCGAACTGTTTCTTCCCGGCATCGGTCGGTTGATCCGGGACCATATCCGAATACTGTTTGGCGATTTTTTGGAGGATAAAGGCGTCGTTGGGTTTGGCGGCGTCGGCTTGCTGGAAGAACTCAAGCGCGCGGGAAGAATCCAATCGGGCTTCCGCTGCGAGGGCTTCGCGTAAGAAATCGTCGACTGGTACTGAGGCAGCGGAAAACGTCGTCGCGAGGAGCAGGAACAGTAATATTTTCAGTCGGGAAGTCATGGATTGCGAAAGCGGGAGCGGTTGATGTCTCACTCATCGCCGTGGGCAAACTACGCGTTGACTTTGGTTTTGGATGCCAATTGGCGCAACACAGGCCGCAAAGAATAATAGAGTACGGCAATTAAAATCGGGGTGGTGAGGCTCCAGGCGGTAAAGGCGTAGATGCCGGCCCAACCGAAACTTTGCAAAAATTCACCGATGCTTTCGTCGCGAAACACGTGGATCATTTCGGTAATGGTGAAGCGGCTTTCCTCGACGCGCCACAGCCATTCACCGAGGCGGACATAGACGACCACCATCACCAGATGCACGGGTCCGAGCGCTTGGTTGAGCGTTTGCAGGATCGGTTGATTGAGACGCAACCAGAGGCCGATCCCGAGATTGATCAACCAGGCAAAGCCAATGATGGGAAACATCGAGCACGCTGCGCCTACGCCGAGAGTGAGCGCGATCCGGTCGGGGGTGAGGCCTTGCGTGAGCAAAGCCACAATCGGATCACGGACGCGCCGTTGCCAAAATGAACGGTGCAGGACAGGGGTGGTCACGCGATCAGATAAACTCCGGCGGAAATCAGCGTCAAGCCAGCTGGCAAAACGGTTCGGGCGGGCTGACGGTGGCTGAAAATTTCAGCAATTGGACCGGTGGCGGGCCTCAGGGATTTTCGCCTTGGGATTTTTCAATTTGAACATCATGCCCTCCGGGAGGTGGGCCGTTGCAATGCGGCGATTCAGTTGACGGGGCGGATTCAAGAAAAAGCCCCGTGGGCGGAAAGACGCGGGGCGAGAGAGGAGAGGTTCGACGATCGTGGGTTAATTTGAGCCGGTGGAGTGGTGCGATGGCGTGCCGGGATGCTGCGTCTGCTCGGTGAGATCTTTATGAATCGCGGAATCGGCTTTCATTTTTAACTGCGCGGCGACTTCGGGGGAGTTGACGGTGGCGATAGCAATGGCGGCGGCAGTGGGCACCACACGCTTCAGGGTGTTGATTTCATCCTGGACAGACGAAATCGAGAAACGGCGGATAGTGTCGTGGTGAGCGCGATGGGCGGCTTCTTCGTAGATCGACTTGGGGACGGGCTTCAGGCCCCAAATGAAACCGGTGTACGATAAAAGTTTCAGGCCGTAATAAGTGATGTCGATTTCCCACCAATAAAAACCGTTGCGCGTGGAGCTTTGGTAACGGTGGTGGTTGTTGTGCCAGCCTTCGCCAAGGGTGATGAGGGCGAGAATAAAGCTGTTGCGTGAATCGTCGGTGGTGTCGAAGCGGCGATTGCCCCAGAGGTGGGTGAAGGAATTAATTGTGGCCGTGCCGTGGAAGAGCGCGGTGGTGCTCACGAAAAAGCCCCAGATGAGCAGTTGCGGGCCGTTGGTTTGCAGTGCGGGGGCTGCGTGTTCGAGATAGCGACCGAGAAAAAGCAGGCTGGTGGCGAAAAGCACGGGCACGACGATATCATAGCGACTCAGCCAAACGATTTCGGGATACTTGGTGAGGTCTTTGACCTTGGAGTAATCGGTAGGGAAGTTGCGCTTGCTGGTTATCCAACCGATATGCGCCCAAAGAAAACCGTGGATGCGGGGCGAGTGGGCGTCCACCGGTTCGTCCGAGTGCTGGTGATGATGACGGTGATGGGAAGCCCACCAGAGCGGGCCGCGTTGGACCGAGGTGCCCGCCCAAAGTGCGAGCAGGAATTGGCCGAAGCGCGATGTGCTGTAGGTTTTGTGGGAAAAATAGCGGTGCAAAATGCCGGTAACGGCAAACATGCGGACGAGGTAGAGGGCAACGGCTGCGCCCACAGCGAACCAGCTCCAACCCACCCAGATCAGGCCAAGACAACCGAGGTGCAGCACGATAAAGGGAATGCAACGGACAAGGTTGACCCCATCGGGTTGGGCGCGGATGGCTTCCGGGGTTTCGAGGGAGTAATCGGAATCAATCCACTGAAAAAGTGAGGCGCCAAAGCGGCGAAAGGCTTGAGTAAATAAGGCCAAGTGAGAGGGAGGGTAGAGGGGGGATGCCGGAAAATTACCGGGAGAATTAGCTCTAAGAAAATCAGTTAATCAGAAAATACGACTGGTGCGGGTCAAGGGATGCGGGTGTGGAAAAAAGAAAGCCGCCCTTAATCTGGGCGGCAACCGATGGGATGAATCATGCGTGCATCAAGCATCCGGCTCGGTGGCGACGAGCAGAGATAAGAGTGCTAGAATGACTACGCATGTGATCATGACTTGGTGTATTCGGCACTTGGTCGGAGTGCTTTAAGTATAAATGTGTTCCGTCGCGTCGTCGTTTAAACGTGTGTTTAAGGACTGAGCTAAACGTTCGGCTTGCAGGGTCAGTACGAACCGAATGGTTAAATTCGCCGAACTCGGAGGTGCTCGCAAGTAGAAACCCAGACGACCGCACCATTAAGGGTGATCGAATTGAGATGAAGTGGCTTATTTTGCCGTCTGTTAGGTGATTGAGCCTGAAGTAAAGGCCGGCGGTGTTTGAAATGTTGCCACTGAATGCGCGATAAATCGGGTGAGGGCTCCATCATAATCGTCGTTGCGGCAAATGCCCCGGGTGAGAATTGTCATTTGGTGGAGCGTGGCCAATGTGTGGTGTAGTGCTCCGACCATAAAGCTGAAGCGCCACAAAAATTCTTCGGGTGAAAGTTGCGGGGCCTGACGCCGAATCAATTGCCCGAAACGAGTGAGCGCGGGCGTGTATTCCTCCGTGAATATCGGGTGCGTGATCGCATGGGGATCGGTGAGCGCGCGCGCCAAGATTTGGACAAAGGCACGGCCGCCAGCGCCAGGTGATCGATGTAAATCGAAAAGAGGTTGAGCGAGTATTCGAATGATTTTCTCGAGTGGGGGAGGAAGGGCGTCAGTGAGAGCGCAGGCTTCATCAAGCAAGGTGAGTCGATGGCGGTTTAATGGCCGGATGCGGCGCAGGATTACTTCACGATAAAGGGTTTCTTTGTCGTCGAAATGGTAGTTTACCGCGGCTAGATTCGCTTGCGCTGACCCCGTGATTTCGCGGAGAGAAACCCCATGAAATCCCCTCGCGGCAAACAGTCGTTCGGCCGCATCGAGCATGCGGGTTTTGGTCGCATTGGAATCGCGGGATTTCGCTTTAATAAAACGAACGTATGAAACAAATGATCTATTTTAATCTTTCTCTACCCGATAAAGATAAATCCAACTTGTGGAATGAGTGCGCGTGACTAGTTTGATGGGGCAACTCCATTTAACTCCATGAAATCGCTGCAATTACTTACGTTTGGAATTTGTGTGGCTGTATCCACACTGGCTTACGCTGCAGAAAAAAAGGCGACGGATAATCGTGTGACGGTAACTTATGCCGAACCGGAGAAATTCACTGATTTCAATAGTTCCGGATTCGGCTCCGCGACAGAATCGGACCTTAAATATCTCACCGAATATTTTGCCGATCATATTGAGGAGGTCGCCAAACGATATCTGACGGCGGGTGAACATCTCGAAGTCGCCTTTTCGGACATTGATCTGGCGGGTCGCTTTGAGCCCGAGCACGGACCCAATTTGCAAAATGTGAGAATTTTTCGCGACATCACCTTCCCTCGGATGAAATTCACTTTTCGTCTTTTAGGGTCTGATGGCCAGGTACTGGCGGAAGGAGAGCGCAAGCTTATCAACATGAACTATAACATGGATATCCGGCCGCCCATGGGGGATACGGAATTCCGTCACGACAAGGCTTTGCTTACCGATTGGCTGCGTTCGGAATTTAAGAAGACAAAATCCTGAGTGGCGCGCTCACTTTTCGAGAGTATTCGGCACTGGTTCCTAATCGTCCGGTGCCTTTTCTTTTGACGCGGTTCCGAAGCCTGCATCACTACCGGAGTGCTCGATGAATCCCCAGTTTCTAACCTTGATGGCGGTATGGATGCGCCAAGTCTTGTTTACTCCCGATTTGAAACGGAGATGCAGGTTCGCCCGGATGACATCGATATGTATCAGCATGTCCATAGTAGTCGCTATTTGGATTATGTTTTAGCTGCGCGTTTTGATCAGATGGAGCGATGTTATGGCATGCCGATGTCTGAATTCCAGAAGCAAGGCTATGGTTGGTTCATTGCCTCCACGCAGATGAATTTTAAGCGTCCCTTGAAGATCGGCGATCATTTCGTGGTGCGTTGCTGGATTGAGAATTTCACTCTCATCGGCCTGCGCGTTCGATTCGAAATTGATAACGTGATTGAGGCCAAGCGCAGCTGTGATGGCTGGTTTGATTACGTGATGGTTGCGCTTGAAACGACTCGTCCGGTGAGAATTCCTGAATGGATTCGCGCCAAATACAGCATTTAACTCTCTGAGGCACAATGCTTGGGAAAAATCCCCTTGCCTTTGCAAATCTCTGATGCGTTATTCCCGGCCTCGTAAGAGATAGCGTTTTTTGGTGACAGGATCTGGTGAGTCGTTGGCTGAGCGTTTGGCTTAAGTGATGATTTCGAAACCCACAGTGGGAACGGACTGGCAGCGGATCGTGACTCTACGAATTATCACATGAGCAATACTAAACTATACGTCGGCAACATGTCCTTCCAGACCTCCGAAGACGAGCTCCGCTCGCACTTCGCTCAATTTGGTTCGGTCGCTGATGTTTTCATCGCGATGGACAAATTCACTGGCCGCCCACGTGGCTTCGCCTTTGTAACGATGGGCACGGCCGATGAGGCCCGCATCGCTATCGAAAAGACCAACGGTGCCGATCTCGGTGGCCGTAACCTCCAAGTCAATGAAGCTCGTCCGAAGGAAGAGCGCACTGGCGGCGGCGGCTTCGGCGGCGGCGGCGGCGAACGTCGTGGCGGCTTCGGCGGCGGCGGCGGTGGCCGTGGCGGCTTCGGCGGCGGTCGTGGTGGTCGTGGCGGTGATCGCGGCGGCTTCGGCGGCGGCGGCGGTGGCGGCGGTCGCGACCGTTACTAAGATTTCTCCGCAGCTAGTCTGCGCAGATAACATTTAATCAAGGGACGGAGCCTCTCCGGACTTCGTCCCTTTTTATTTTCTAATTTAGACAGCGCCACTCGCGCACCCGATTTTATGCCTTTTAAAGCTCTTCAACTTTCCGAACCTGTCCTGCGTGGCGTCTTGTCCGCTGGTTACAAGGATCCCACGCCCATACAATTGCGGGCGATTCCTGCCGTCCTTACTGGCGGTGATCTTATCGCTTCTGCGCAGACCGGCACCGGCAAGACCGCCGCCTTTGCGTTGCCCATCCTCACCCGTCTCGGCAAACACGCGGCACGTCCGCGCGTGCTGGTGCTCGAGCCCACCCGTGAGCTGGCCGCTCAGGTCGAGACCGCATTTCGTGATTTTGCGCGCCACACCGATCTTCGTACCGTTGCCGTTTTTGGCGGCGTCGGCTATGGCCACCAACGCAATGAACTCCATCGCGGCGTCGATATCATCGTCGCCACTCCTGGTCGCCTGATGGACTATGTTAAAGACGGATCTATCAATCTCAAGGACATCACTATTTTGGTCCTCGACGAAGTCGATCGCATGCTGGACATGGGGTTTCTTCCCGTCGTGAAAGACATCATCGCCCGCTGTCCGCGTGAGCGCCAAACCTTGTTCTTTTCCGCCACGGTTCCGCCCGAGATTGCCGCCGTGGCTTCGTTTGCCCTGCGCAATCCAGCCAAAGTTGAGATTGGTGCGGCCCGTTCCGTTAATACCTCCATCACCCATGCGCTCTACCCGGTGGCTGGAATTCAGAAATTCGAACTCCTCGCCGCGCTCCTCGCCAAGATCGATTACGATAGCGTGTTGGTCTTCTCTCGCACCAAGCACGGCGCCGACAAAATCGCCCGCAAACTTTTCCAAGCGAATCATTCCGTTGCCGTGCTCCATGCCAACCGCTCGCAGAACCAGCGCATCGAAGCACTCGCCGGTTTTAAATCCGGTAAATATGAGGTGATGGTCGCCACGGATATTGCCGCTCGCGGCATCGACGTCGCCGGCGTTTCCCACGTGATCAACTACGATGTGCCGGAGAATCCTGAGGATTACGTCCATCGCATTGGCCGCACCGGTCGCGCGCAAGCTGTCGGCGATGCCTTCACTCTGGTTACCCCGGAAAACGCCGATGATATTCGTGATATTCAACGTTTCATCGGCCAGAAAATTCCCGAGCTCCGTCTCGAAGGTTTTGATTATATGCCTATTGTTGCTGGTCCGCCCAAGCCCAAGCAGGGTCAACGCGGCGGCAATCGCTCGTCAGGCGGTCAACATCCATCGCACGGGGGCGGCCATGGCGGCGGTGGCGGTGGGAAAGTTGGCTATCAATTCCGCGGTCGGCGTTAATGGGCCAAGGTGGGCCCGGCTTGACGTCAAGCCGCACAAGGCGCGTTCTCATCGACGCGCCTTTTTCATGTCCACCGTAGCCGCAGTCCAGCAGCACCTCATCCGTCTGAGCGCATGCACGCTTTGTCCGCGCATGCATCGGCCGGTGGTTGTTGGACGACCGGTGGCTTCGCGCATTTTATTGGTTGGCCAAGCGCCAGGTGATAAAGAACCCCAGCTCGGTCGGCCCTTTGCGTGGACGGCGGGCAAGACACTCTTCAAGTGGTTCAATGAAGCGCTCGGTTGGACGGAAGACCAAACCCGCGACCGCGTTTACTTCGCCGCCGTGTGTCGTTGTTTCCCCGGAAAAAAGGAGACGGGCGGGGACCGTGTCCCAGAGGAAGACGAGATCGCCCATTGCTCCCGTTGGCTCGCCGCCGAAATTGAATTGCTGAAACCGCAGCTCGTGCTTCCGGTTGGAAAACTGGCCATTACCCAGTTCTTGCCAGCTGCGCCGCTCAACGATCTTATTGGGAAAAAATTTCGCATCGAATACCGGGGCCATGCACTGGATTGCATCCCGTTGCCACATCCTTCGGGCGCTTCGACTTGGCACCGGATGGAGCCGGGCAAGACACTACTCACACAAGCTTTAGGCCTCGTGGCGGCACATCCGACAATTCGGCGGTAAATATATTTGCTTCAATCCAACGGGCTGACTGCTTTGCGTGAATGAATTTTATCCGACACCTCGCCGTCGTTCTCCTTTGTTTCATCCTGCTTCCTGGGCTGATGGCTGCGAAGGTCCGACATGCCAAGCCGGTGGAAGGCATTTACACGGGAGCCATCACCCTCGATGCGAGCACGGGCGCTGTCCTCTTCGAGGAAAACGCCGATGCGTCGAATCCACCGGCGAGTATGACCAAGCTCATGACTTTTGCCGTCGTCCATGATAAACTGGCTGATGGGATATTGACGTTGCCGGCGCTGGTGCAGATTACGGACGAAGATGCGAGCATGGGCGGAACCCAAGTTTTTCTCGATCCTCGGGAGAAATTTTCGGTTGAGGAATTGCTGTATGCAATGATGATCCAGTCGGCCAATGATGCCGCCCATGCGCTCTCCCGGGCCGCAGCCGGCTCGACTCCGGCCTTTGTTGAGCTGATGAATGCCAAGGCGCGTTCCTTGGGTATGACTCACACCACCTTTCGCTCTCCGCACGGCCTGCCACCGCCCAGCCGACGCGAGGCCGACGGCGACATCAGTACGCCGCGTGATTTTGCGCTGCTTTGCCGCTACCTCCTGCAAAATACCGATGTCCTCAAATACACTTCGGTGCGAGAGCGGGATTTCGGTATCAATCGCGCGAAGGGGCCTCAGCACATGCGCAATCATAACAATTTGCTCGGGAAGATTCCCGGCGTCGACGGATTGAAGACGGGCTACACCCAAAGCGCAGGCTACTGTCTCAGCGTCACGGCGGAACGCAATGGTCGCCGCGTGATCTCCGTGATCATGGGTTCTTTCGGCCCGGGGAAAACCATCGACAAGGGACGTGCCCGCGATCTCAAGGCCATAGAGTTATTGGAGACAGGCTTTGTCGCGCTGCCGCCGGTGGTACCGAGCGTAAAAACAGCCTCTGCTCCGAGTGCAGCTCCGAGCCCGACGAGCGCCACCGCCGCCCAATCAGAAATCGTAACGGTCGTTACCACGGATAAGTCGGCGCCACCCGTTTCCACCTCTCCGTCAAAGCCAAGCGATCAATCCTCGACGGACAAGGAGCCGATGTTTAAGTTTAACGTCACCCCTAAGAAATAATCCTATGCGTACATTTCGAATACTCGCGCTTTGCGGTTTTGCGTTGTTGGCCGGTAGTGCCGTTCCCTTGCATGCACAGCGCGAACGACTTTCTCCGGAAGACGTGGAAATTGTCGAAAAACGTTGGCCCAAAGCTAAACGTACTTTCACCACCCTCCGCTACATCATCCTGAAAGAAGGTGATAAACAAGGCGGCAGTCCCTTGCCGGGCATGATGATCTCGGCCTTGTACAAAGGGATGCTGCTGAACGATACCGTCTTCGATTCGATGCTCGATCCGAAGAATCCGCTTAAAATCCGGGTGGGTCGCGGCAATCTTGTTCCCGGCTGGGATGAAGCGCTGCAGAAGATGCACCGCGGCGAAAAATGGCTGCTGATTGTGCCGTCAGAGTTGGCTTATGGATCGAAAGGCCGACCACCGGATATTCCACGCAATGCGACGTTAGTCTTCGAGTTGGAGCTATTGGACTTTAGTCAGGACTGAGTTGGGATTTCTCCGTTGCCTGTAGGTCAGCGAGCTTGCTCGCGCTCTTGGGCTGCCCGCGAGCGGGCTGACCCACGTCGCACTATTCGGATACTCAGGTTGAGCGGCGAATTGCAGGCCACTGCATTGTTCCCGTCTGAACGTTCAACCGTTTTTCGTGTCCAGATTTTCGAGACGAATGATGTATTTATTTACCCAACAATTCGCGCCGTTGGGTCCAAAGACTATCGGCCGTGTAAAGCGCCAGTCCGCACCAGATGAAGGCGAAAGCCTGTAAGCGTGCGGAGTCGAAAGTTTCGTGATAGAGAAAGACGCCGATTAAAAACTGCACCGTCGGCGCCAGATACTGGAGCAGGCCGAGGGTGGTCAGTCGGAGACGTTGAGCACCAAAAGCAAAAAGCAACAACGGTACCGCCGTGACGATTCCCGCCATCAGCATGAAAATATGGATGCGGGTATCCACCCGACCGAGCGCACCGACCCCTGTATGGTGCCACCAAAGGAGCAATCCGACGGCGAGCGGAAACAGCAATAAAGTTTCCACGGTCAGGCCGGCGATGGAACCCAACGCGGATTTTTTCTTCAGCAAACCGTAGCTGGCCCAAGTCCCAGCTAGGATCAGGGCGATCCACGGGATATGGCCCACGCGAAATAGCATCAGGCCTACGCCCACCGCGGCACAACCGATCGACAGCCATTGCAACCGGCGCAACCGTTCGTGCAAGACGAGTGCGCCCAATAGCACGTTGACGAGTGGCACGAGAAAGTAACCCAAGCTCGATTCGATCACCTGACCACGATTCACGGCCCACACATAGACGGTCCAGTTTGCGGCCAGCAACACACTGCTTAATAAATTCAGGCCGATCATGCTGGCGCTCGCGAAAGCCGGACGAAGTGCCGAGAAGTTCTTTTGCCAAACCAGTACGCCGAGCAAAAACAGCAGTGACCAAGTAATCCGGTGCGCGATCAGTTCGAGTGCTGGCACGCCCGGCATCTGTTTCCAATAAATCGGAAAAACGCCCCAGAGCAAAAACCCCAATGCGGCGGAGAGTGCGCCTTGGCGACTGGCGTGATTTTTGTAGTCAGTAGTCAAGTCGCGCGAAGTTACCGCCGTGAACGCCAGCGTCAATTCGTGGTCTCAGCAACGCCCGGGATATTTATCAGTTACAGTCCGTAGCCGCGTTGCCTTTCGGCTCTGCTCAAGGCCCTGAGCATGTCGAACGGGGAGTGAATGCGACCACATGGATGATGCGCGACTGCGGCCCCGTTATTGGGCTGCGCTCTGAAACGACTCCACTCATGCGAAGTTACCACACTCAATTCGTGGTGATCGTCGCTTTCACTTCGGTCGGAGCGACAGGTGCTGCCGGAGCGACGACTGCGGGCGCTGGAATCTTGCAGGACTGCCAGGCCAGAAATCGCCAGTGATCATTTTCCTGCCGCCATACCGCAAGAAAGCTGATGTCGGCCTCCGTCTTTTGCCCGCCATTGTTCACTTTGATTTTAGCTTTTCCGGTCATGAACATCACGCCAGTCGTGATTTGGCGAAACTCTCTTTGCCCGTATTCGAATGATTCATAAACCGTGCGATGGGACACCAGTGATTCGATGTAGCTGGCTTTGGTGTCTTGCTTGCCGTTGGAGTGGGCGTAGTGCAGTTGGTCGGAAAGGACTGCGTCCAATCGCTGGGAATCGGCGGCGATCATGGCGGCGACGCGTTCATCATCGGTTGCCTGGACGGCGGCGAGGGCGAGCGCAAGATTGTGCTTTTCGATCGCTTGGCCCGCTTCAATGAGGAGCGGATCTTTGGCGTGGAGTCCGGCAGTGAACCCGACAGCGCAGAGAGCGAAAGCGAAACTGGTGAAGAGGGATTTCATCGGAGATAGTGTTGGAGGATTAACTGCGTTGAACGGGTTGAGAATGGCCGTGATCATCAAGTGCCACGTAGGTGAAAGTGCCATGGGTCACGCGGACATGCTCGCCGCCTTTTTGGCGCTGCGCCCAAGCCTCGACTTCTATTCTCATCGAGGTGCGCCCGGTTTTGAGATGCAGGGCGTGACAACTGACGATGTCGCCGACGTACACGGGGCAAAGAAAAGCCATGGCATCGATCGCCACCGTGGCCACACGACTGTGCGCGAAATTGCGGGCCAGGATCGCGCCGCCGAGATCCATCTGGGAAAGGAGCCAGCCGCCGAAGATGTCGCCATTCGCGTTCGTGTCGGCCGGCATCGCGATGGTGCGAATGACCAACTCGCCCTGCGGTGAAGTGGGTGAGGGTGACGAGCTAGGGGTGGGGTCGCTCATGGAGTGCAGCCAACGAAGCAATACGGCCGCTTCACCGCAAGCTTCTGCTGGGGGCGGACAAGGCGGTGTCTTTTGTAGGAGCCTGTTTACAGGCGACTCAGGATTTGAACGGTTGGCGGGCGTGCTGGTCGTCTGCAAGCAGGCTCCGACAAAAATTTCGAAAACCCACTCACTCCAGCGCCGTGAAAAACCGCCCGAAGCGTGGCCGCAGCCAATGATTCAAATCCCCGGAAACAAAAATGCCTTTGGCTTCGCCGACAATTTCACTGCGCGGCACAAAGCCAAAGAAACGAGAGTCGTGGCTGTTGTCGCGGTTGTCCCCCATCATAAAATAATGGCCCGCCGGGACGGTGATGGGTCCGAAGTTTCTCAAGGCGGGTCGTGTGGGCAGTGCCATGACGGAGTGGGCACGAGGCGGAGTCCCGATGAGTTCTTCCCGAGCAAAGAGCGCCGCAGCACGCTCTGTCGTTTCGAGGTCACGCACGCCGGGCCCATCGACTGCGAGGGAGGAATAGGTCTGACGATGCCCGTTAATCGAAAGGGTATCGTTGCGGAGTTCGAGAATGTCGCCGGGCGTGCCGATCACGCGTTTCACCAGCCGCGTGCCGGTGTCCGGGGCGAAGCACACCACAATGTCACCACGTGCGGGATCGCTCCAATGCGCGATCCGCTGGGTGGTGAACGGCACCTTGAGATCGTAGGCGAGTTTGTTCACGAAGACGACGTCGCCTTCGAGAATGGTGGGTTTCATGGAGCCGGTGGGCACGTAGTTGATATCGGCGAGGGCGGACTTGGCGGCGGTGATGAGCAGAAGCGGGAGTGCGAGTGGGCGGATCCATTCGCGCCAAAGCGTACAGGCAAAAGTTTTCGGATGCATGACCGGAGCTTGGGTGTTTATCGTGCGGGTGCGAGTGGGTGGGGATGGACGGATAAAATGCCGGGATAGACGGCCACGTTTTCATTTGTTTTCAAGGAGGCCGGTGTGATAGTGGGCTGAATGTCACGCGCCTTTTCCCCACCTGAGATTTGTCCGGTTTGTGGGGAGGACGTGCCGCGCCACGCGAAGTGTTGTCCGGGTTGCGGGGCGGATGAGCGATCCGGCTGGGATGAAGCTGCTACGCGGCATGACGGCCTTGATCTGCCGGAGGAAACCTCCGACCAGAAGCCGTCACCAGTGGGCAAGCCGATGCTTTGGTCTGCGGTTGCTCTCGCGCTGCTTGCGCTCTTGATTTTCACTTTGGTGTTTCGCCGCTAAATTAATCTCATGGCCGACCAGAAATTTCTCACCGCCCCACTCAAGACTGACAAGATGCCGCCGGGTATCCCTTACATCATCGGCAACGAAGCTGCCGAGCGCTTTAACTACTATGGGATGAAGGCGGTGCTCGTCGTCTTTATGACGCAGTATTTGCGGGATCGTTCAGGTGCGTTGGCACCGATGAATGAGAGTGAGGCGAGTTATTGGTATCATATTTTCAATTCAGCCAATTATTCCTTTTGTATTATTGGCGCAATATTGGCCGACGCTTTTTGGGGTAAATATAAGACGATCATTGGGCTCTCTTTGGTCTATTGCTTGGGTAGCGTAGTCCTCACCTTGGATAGTACACGGCTGGGGCTGGCGCTCGGGCTCGGACTGATTGCCCTCGGGGCCGGCGGCATTAAACCCTGCGTCTCGGCGCATGTTGGAGATCAATTTGGCTCGGATAATCAACCGTTGTTATCGCGGGCATTTGGCTGGTTTTATTTTTCCGTCAACGCTGGCGCCATGATCTCGATGGCCCTTACTCCGGTGTGGTTAAAAAATTATGGTCCGGGTTTGGCTTTTGGGGTGCCCGCCGGTCTCATGTTGCTGGCCACTTTCGTTTTTTGGTCGGGGCGTTTTCGTTTTGCGCATATCCCGCCGGCGGGAAAAGTGTTCTTTCGGGAAAATTTCAATCGCGAAGGCTGGCGTATTATCGGACGGATTGCGTTGATCTACGTTTTCCTGACGGTGTTCTGGTCATTATGGGATCAGAGCGGTGGCGAATGGGTGCTCCAGGCGGAAAAGATGGACCGGCAGATGCAGATTTTTGGCTACAGTTTTGAAGTGCTGTCATCCCAGGTTCAGGTGATGAATGGGGTTTTCATTTTATTGCTGATTCCGCTCTGCCAATATTGGATTTATCCCGCGATCAGTCGAATATTCCCGCTCACCTTGCTGCGCAAAATAGGGTTGGGCCTGGTCGTGACCGCCCTCTCATTTCTGATCAGCGCATGGATCGAAGGACGGATCCACGCTGGCTTGAAACCGGCGATTGGCTGGCAAATCCCCGCGTATTTTTTGCTTTCTTTGGGTGAGGTGATGGTATCAATCACGGGTTTGGAATTCGCCTATACGCAGGCCCCCAAGCGGATGAAATCCATCATCATGTCACTCTACTTGCTGGCCATCGCGGGCGGAAATTTATTCACGGCCTTGGTGCAGAAGTTTATTCAGAACGCCGACCATACCTCGAAGCTGCCCGGCGCATGGTTCTATTTATTTTTCGCCGGCCTCTGTTTTCTCACGGCAATTGTCTACGCCTTCGTCGCCCGGCGCTATCGCGAGCAGAGCCAGCTGGTGGATTAAATTCCGACTATTCCTTTGGCTTGCCATCTCGGGCACCTGCATCCCTCTTGAAAAATAATCATGATAACTGAAAGCCCAGACGTGCAGCGTAACCGTGCCAAATTATTGATCTGGTGGATTGTTTGGGGGGCGATTTTGAGCGGGTTGGTGTTGATTTATTTCACGCTCGGGCGCGGGCTGTCGGGGTCGAAGGAGTTGCTTCAGGAGAAAATGCTCACAGGGCTGATCGGGTTGGTGCCGCTGTTTGTGAGCGTGGTCATTCGCTGGCTGGTGCTGCCGCGTTTTACGGATATGAAACGCGCATTCGTCATGTTCATCGTCGGTCTTTCGCTGGCGGAGGCGTGCGGTATGCTCGGTATTTTCCTCGGCGGACCGTATCGGGATGATCTGTTTGTGATCGGAGTGTTCGGCATCGTGCAATACATCCCCATTTTCGCGAAGAACTACGTGGAGCCCAAGGGCTCGGGTTTCATTCCGAATAATTAAGGGAATGCCGTTCAGGCGAAACGTTTGAAAGGTAGGGACGGACCGCCGGGCTGTCCGCGAATGTTTTTACGGCGCGCCCAGCGGTCGCGCCCTACCTTGTGCAGGGCCTCGCCTCTTGGGGAGTTCACTGCGATTGCAGTTTCCCGGTTTCAGCGAGACGCTCGAGGAATATCCAGCAGCGGCGCGCTTGGGCTTCGCGGCTTTTGGCTTGGAGGATGTAGCGTACTAATTGTCGGCGTATTGCTACGCTGTGTTCGGCCCAACGTTCGGCCAATTGTGGGCGGGCTTGAAACTCTTTTGTCATTTCAGCGGGGAGCTCGGGTTCGCGTGAGGCGGTGTCGGGTGAGAGGGAAAACTCAATGGTGTCGCCGGCTTCAACTTTCGCGGTGCGGAGGAGCTCGACCTTGATCGCGAGTTTGTAGTGGCCGCGTTTGCCGGGGAGCAGCGTCACGCGGTCGAGATCATCGTTGAAACGGAGGAGGGCGTACCAGCCACGCACTTTTCCTTTGGTTTCAGCGGGAGGCAGTTTGAGAGCGATGACAGATTTGATTGGGATGTCGACCCAACGGACGAGGGAGACCCGGTAGAGCTTCGCTTTGAGCCGGACTGATTTGGCGGGCGAGGCGGATTTCATGCGGTCTTGCGTGTAGGAGCCTGTTTACAGGCGACTCAGAGTGTGATCGATCATCGGATGTTTTGGTCGCCTGTAAACAGGCTCCTACACCTCAGGCAAAAGCGTCGGGACTTCCTCACTTGTGGTCGCGCTTGCGAAGGAAACGGGAGATCTCGCGGGCAGTGGGCATCGCGGCGGCGGTGCCGTGTTGGGTGACGGCGAGGGCAGCCACGGCATTGGCGAAATGGGCGGCTTCTAAAACGTTGCGGTTGAATTTCACCAGCCCGGCGGCGAATCCGCCCACAAACGCGTCTCCCGCTCCCGTAGTATCGACGGCGTCGACTTCGTGGGGGGAGATGTGCGTATAAACATCGGGTTGAGAAACGAAACAGCCGCGATCTCCGAGCGTGACGATGACGATGGGCACATTGAAGAGGCGGCAAAGGTGGTGCAATTGATCAGCGGGCAGGCGCCTGACTTCTTCGGTCGCAAGCGTGCGCAGGCCACTGCGAGGCAGAGCGCGCATCAATCCGGCAAACTCGGTTTCGTTGGGCACGAGCACTTCGGTGTGGCGCAGCAGATCGAAATCGAAATCGGTGCGCATCGGCGCGGGATTCAGCACGGTAGTGGCACCGGTTTTTCGGGCGGTGCGGAGAACATGGGCGACGGTCCGGAAATCCGATTCGCCCTGGCAAACGACGACTTGGGCATCCTTGAGTGGCGCGGCAGGGATGTCCTGTTTGTGGAGGGTGAGATTAGCGCCCAAGGCCACGATGATTTGGTTTTGTCCGGCGGCGTTGATGCTCACCACGGCGGTGCCGGTGGGCTCTTTTTTCTTCACGACGAAATGCGCGACAATGCCGGCATCGTGGGCGAATTTTTTCGCCCCGGCACCAAAAACATCGTGACCGACGGCGCCGATGAAGAGCGCAGGAGCTCCGGCGCGGGTTGCAGCCACGGCTTGGTTAAAGCCTTTGCCGCCGGGACCGGCGCGAAAATCACCGATCACAGACTCACCTGGCTGGGGAAAACTTTTCGTGTAGAAAGCCAGATCCTGGATAAAACTGCCAACGATGACGACGCGTGCTTTCATGCTGAAGGGGTGAGATAGCCGGGGGATTAGGTCCGACGCGAGGCCCATCGTGCGAGAGTGTCTGCACGGGTAAAGAGTTTTTCTATAGCAGCACGACTTTCACACTCGGCAAACGCTGCGCAGTTCGCGTGGTGGCACCGTTTAACCTCATGCGATGACCGCTTGTCCTAAGCCTCGTGTGCCGGGGTCCGCAGGGAAGCTACTCTCACCGGATGGCAGTCGCCCCAAATACAGTATCTGCTGACGACCGACGGGACGGACTTGCCGTGGCGGGGGCGAGCATGCTTCGCTCTCGCGTGGAAATGAATTCGGTCACCGACACTCACGTTAAACTGCAACGGGCCAAGGAAAGGTTGTACGTGCTTTGTCAATTGGGCGGATGGGGTGGCTTTTTCGGTCTGAACGTTTGGGCTGCGCGGGTGTTCGGCAAGTACGCCGATCCCAGTCCGCGCGGCCAAGTGACGGAGACTGCGATCTTGGCGATGTTTATCTTGATGGGGATTATTCTCACGCATTACGCGCGTCCCGTCATGACGCGTTGGGGCTGGAAGGAGATGGGGTGGCGGATGTTGGTGCCGCGGGTGCTGCTCATGGCGGCGGGCTTGTCTGTTTTATGGACGCTGCTGGGTTACGGCTATACGCAGGGGATTGTGCGGCTGCCTTGGTCGGGGAAGTACAGTCCCACTTTCTTTCTGCTGAGCTCTTTGTTTAATGGTTTTATTCTGCTGGTGGGCTGGCTCTGGCTGTATTTTTTCTACCATATTTTTGAGCGGCTCAATCGACTGCAAGTCGAGCAACTGCGCCTGACCGCGAGCGTGAAGGAAGCCGAACTCCGCGCCCTCAAGTCGCAGATTAATCCGCATTTTCTTTTTAATTCACTTAACAGTCTGCGCGCCTTGATCGACGAGGATGCCCCGCGCGCCCGCGAATCGGTCACGCGGCTGGCCAATATGCTGCGCTATTCGCTGCAATCCGGCCAGCAGGAGACGGTGCTCTTGGAGGAAGAGCTGCGCATTGTGGAGGACTATCTCGCGCTCGAGCAGATTCGCCATGAAAACCGGCTGCGCGTCCGCTGGGATATCACGGCGGAAGTGCGTCAGCAGGCGGTGCCACCGATGCTCTTGCAAACGCTCGTGGAAAACGCCGTTAAATACGGCATTAGCGTCCGCCGCGAGGGCGGCGAATTGTTCATCAGTGCCCGGATCGAGGCGCACTGCATCCACATTCGCGTCACTAATCCCGGAGAATTAAACGGGCCTTCGAGTGACTCCGCAGCTCGGGCTGGCTCATCGACGGGGGTCGGCCTGCGCAACGCTTCTGAGCGCTTGAAGTTGCTCTTTGGTGAACGAGCGACGTTGCAACTGTTGTCCGGTGGGGCTGACTTGGTAACCGCCGACGTCTGTATTCCTCTCAAGCCCGCCACCTCATGAAAGCCCTTCTCATCGATGACGAACGTCTCGCGCGCAACGAACTCCGACGGATGCTCGCAGTGCATTCCGACATCGAAATCGTCGGCGAAGCGGTAGACGTGGAAGATGCCGTGGAAAAGATCGGAGCGCTTAAACCTGAGTTGCTCTTTCTCGACATCCAGATGCCGGGCGCGGATGGCTTCAGTTTGTTGGAGCGACTGGAACCGCCGCTGCCGGCGGTGATTTTCACCACGGCGTACGACGAATTTGCGGTGAAGGCTTTTGAGTTCAATGCCCTCGATTATTTACTCAAGCCCGTCGACCCGAACCGGCTCGTTGCCGCCGTGGAGAAACTTAAGCATCAGCAACTCTCGGCTCCTCTTGAGGGTGGTGCCCTGTCGCAGCATCGGCTCACGCTAGAGGATAAGGTTTTCGTGCGGGAGGGCGAGCACTGCTGGTTTGTGCCGGTGAAGAATATCCGATTGCTGGAGTCCGAGGGAAATTACACCCGCGTCTACTTCGACCATAGCAAGCCCCAGCTTTTCCGTTCGCTTACCGCAATGGAAGAACGCTTGGATCCGCGGCATTTTTTCCGGGCCAACCGCAAACAGGTGATCGCACTCGCGTGGGTGGAAGACATCGAGCCGTGGTTCAGCGGTGGGTTGTTGGTGAAGCTGAAAGGCGGTCTGAAAGTTGAACTCTCCCGCCGGCAGGCGCAGGATTTCCGGGAGAAAATGAGTTTATGAGATGCTCTGCGAAATACAGGGAATGCCCAGAAGTAGATTGCGCGTTGGTCGCGTTCTGCTGGCCTGCATAATGGTGCGGCGAGCGCACCTTCTGACGCGTTGACTAAATCCATTATCCCATGATCGAAGCCCGACATCTCACCAAGACTTTCAAGGACAAGAAGCGTGGGCTGATCAAAGCCGTCGATGACGTTTCCTTCAGCTGCCGGCCCGGACAAATCTACGGACTGCTGGGCGCCAATGGCGCAGGCAAAACCACGGCCCTGCGGCTGCTCGCGACTCTCCTGCAACCGACCTCCGGTTCTGCCGTGGTCGCGGGCTTCGATGTCGCCACCTCGCCGGAAAAGGTGCGGGCCAATGTTGGTTTCCTCGCGGCGAGCACTGCACTGTACGGCCGTCTGACGGCGCGGGAGATGATCACCTACTTTGGCCAGCTCAACGGTCTGCCCGATACGGAGATTGCCGTGCGCACTGAGCGCTTGGCGGATGAACTGGTGATGCATGATTTTCTCGACCGTCGATGCGATAAGTTTTCCACCGGCATGAAGCAGAAAACTTCGATTGCGCGGACACTGATTCACGATCCGGCGGTGATGATTTTTGATGAACCGACGCTCGGGCTCGATGTCATGACCGCGCGATCCATTGTGCGGTTTGTGCGCGATTGCCGTAATCAGGGGAAAACGGTGATCTACTCCACGCACGTCATGGCTGAGGTTGAGAAACTCTGCGATGTCATCGGTATCATCCACGATGGTCGGCTCGTAGCCGAAGGCACGCTGGCGGAATTGCAGGCGCGTTACGGGGAGAAAGACATGGAGGAAATTTTCGTTAAAGCGGTGGGCGGCGAAGCGGCTATCGCGGCCGCCGTGGCAAAACTTTAAGCAAAACTCACCTATGAACTGGAAATTTATCCGCACGGTCTACCTGAAAGAGCTGAAGGATTCGCTCCGCGACCGTCGCACACTCATTTCGATGGTTATTATTCCGACGCTCGTCATGCCGCTGCTTCTTTTTGGGGTGGGTACCGTGATGAAAAAAGTGATTCAGAAAGCTGAGGCCGAGGTGCCTTCGGTGATGATTCTCGGCGGGAAGGATTCACCCGAACTGGTGGCTGAGCTGCGGGCTGAGAAAAAACTCCGGATCGTGGACCTGAAAGAAAATTACCGACAGCAAATCAATGACAAGAAACTCGCGACGGCGGTGGAGATTCCCGAGGGTTTTGACGCCGCGCTCAAATCGGGAGACTTAAAGTCGGTCACGATCTATCACTACGAAGGGGAGTTGAAGTCGGGAATGGGCCGGCAGGCGGTGCGCGATTTCTTCACCCGTTATCGCGACAAGGTGCTCGCCGCGCGTCTGGCTGAACATCAGTTGCCCGCGGGTTTTCTCAAACCTTTTGAAGTTAAAACTCAGAATGTGGCGCCGCCGGAAAAGGTCGGGGGCAATACCTTCGGCGGCATCGTGCCGTACATGATCATCATCCTGTGTTTCACCGGTGCGATGTATCCGGCGATTGATCTGACGGCGGGCGAAAAGGAACGCGGCACGATGGAGACGTTGCTCTGCAGTCCGGTGAGCCGGATTAATTTGGTGCTCGGAAAATTTCTCATGGTGCTGACGGCCTCCGCGACCACCATGTTGCTCTCGCTGGCGTCGATGGGCGTGAGTGCGACCTTGGGCGTGGCATATTTCGCTGGTGGCGGCGGTGCCGCGCAGAAACTGGCGGCGGGGGCGGCCGCTCGTGGCGATGCCTTGCCGCAGATCGATTTGGTCGGACTCGTCGGGGTTTTCGGGATGATCTTTCCGGTGGCGGTGTTGTTTGCCGCGGTGCTGCTCGCGATCGCGTTGCTGGCGAAAAGCTACAAGGAGGCGCAGAGCTATGTGTCGCCCTTGTTGATTGTGGTGATCATGCCAGCCGTAATCGGCATGTTACCTGGCATCGATTTGAGTGCGAAGACGGCGCTCATCCCGATTCTCAATCTCTCGCTCGTGTGCAAAGAAATGCTCTCCGGAGTGTGGCACTGGAATTACATTGCGCTGATTTTTGGCTCTTCGTGTTTGTATTCGGCGTTGGCGTTGGCGCTCTGCGTGAAGATGTTTAATCGCGAGGATGTGATGTTTCGGGCGTAGTTGATTTCGCGATTGGTTTTGCTGAATCGATCGTGAGACGCAAAAAATCTCGATTGGATTAAAATTCATAGGGAACAGCCCCTAGAAATTTTGTACTTCGTTTGTTAAAACCAAAAGTCGCTGTAAAGCCCGAGTAAATGCCGGCGGAGCCTCTAGCCGAGAGGTCGTATTATAAGATATGGTAGTTGTTAGTAAGAATTAACCAAAGTTCCCTATGAGTTCCAACGAAGCCAAAGACCCAAATCCTGATCAAATCCGTTTCGAAATTTCACAGCTCGAAAAAATGCGCGTCCAGATCATGAGCGATATGGAGGCTATGCGTGCTCAGGAAAATAATCTCAAAGCCTTCGAAGCGCGCATCCGCGACTCGATGCCACCCATGCCATTTTCCGGTTCACGTCCTTCTTTCGAGGTGAGTTCACGTCCCACGTACGAGAGCGGCTCGCGTCCTTCTTTTGAGGTCCGCTCCAATAGCAACCCGCCGAACCTCGATGTGGAGTGGGAGAAATTCCAACGCTCCCGTTCTTTGCTGGAGGCCGAGCGTCGCGGTTTGACCGATGAGCGTCTTCTGTTGCGGGAAGAGCGTGATATCTTCAAGCAACGCGAAGAAGCCCTGAAGCTCCGCGAAGAGGCCCTCAAGCAACGCGAGGCCCAAGTCGCGATTCGCGAACAGAAGGCGAATTCCAATGATGAGCCGCCACCAACGCCACCCAAGCCGACGAGCAGCTCACCTTTCGTGGCTGCTAAGAATCTGTTCTCGATGCGTCGCGCTTCCTGAGGTTTTTCATTCTCTCTGGTTACTCCGGCCCGGCCCAGCAATGGTCCGGGCTTTTTGTTGGGCAGGTAGCCGCGTTTGAGGGCGACGCCCGAAAACATGGTTCATCGGGAATGCGGCTACGAATACCCGGCGGCCGCCTCGCCGAAAAATTTCGCTTGCACGCCATGCGTAGATTCCACATTCACCAATTCGTGAATCTTTCCGTCAATCTTTGCCACGTCATGTCCACCGCCATTAAGGCAGGTGGTAAACGTGCATGGCGCAAAGCGCCGGCTCGGCCAAGATGTGATGAAGCGCTGCTCTTCTAAGCAGCCAAAAATAAGAAAAACAAAATCCATTCCCTGCCGAGCCCGACTCTTATCCGAGTCGGGTTTTTTATTTTCCCAACCCAAAACCCACCACATGCCATGCCCACGCTCGCTCCCCCACCTCCCACCATAACGTCACGGACATTATCGCGGCAGTTAGATCTGCCCACCGTGTCATTCTTCGGCCGTACACTCGAGGAATACACGCGGTTCTTCGCGCTCGACGTCGCTGCCCTGCACGGTCGCGCCGTGCTCGATGTGGCGGCCGGCCCGTCTTCTTTCACCGCGGAAGCGTCCAAGCGCGGCATCGATGCCGTGGCGGTTGATCCATTATATGACCGGCCGCTGAGCGAAATCACTGCGCAAGTGCGACAGGATTACGACCGCATGCTTTTCCAAATGCGGGCGAAGCCGCGGCTGTTTCGCTTCAAGTCCTTTGCCTCTTTCGACGCGGCGGAAACTGATCGGCGGGCGGCTGCGTCGCGTTTCCTCACGGATTACGAGGGCAATATCCGGCATGGTCGCTATGTGCGGGCTTCGTTACCGCTGTTGCCGTTTCTCGACGGGGCGTTCGATCTCGTGCTCTGCGCGCACTTGCTTTTCATCTACGCCGCGCGTTTCGATTTCGAGTGGCACGTGGAAGCGTGCGCCGAGCTGGCGCGCGTCAGCAGTGGAGAAGTGCGGATTCATCCCGTGTGCGGGTCCGACGGCAAACTGTATCCCGAGCTCGCCCGGTTACGGGAGGAATTGTCGACTCGCGGCATCTCCAGTAACGTCGTGAAGGTGGACTATGAATTTTTCAACGGAGCCACCAGTATGCTCATCCTTAACCCGGAGGAAACATGAACACGCCACCATCATTCAGAGTGAATCTATCGGCTTTCGCCCAAGCGATGGCCGAGCAGCTGAGCAAAACCAATAATGCCGCGCATTTGTTGGATGATCGTTCCCTGCGGGAGCGGCGCGTCACGGCGTTTTTTGTTCCGCAAGCTCAGGATCAGGCGTGGCGTCGCAAGGCGGCGTAGCACGGGAAACCCGTGAAAAATTATGGTTACCAAAACTAACAACTGGGCATCACGCTCGCTCGGGATGGCACGCTCGTCGTCAGCGTGGATGTCGCTAACCCCGACATGCGCGCTGGCGACGAAGTGGTGCAGCACTAGGGCATTTCCCGTAGTCGAAGGTCGAGCGACCCGCCAAGGCGCTGAAAAGATTTCAGCGTATCATCATCGAGGTCGGAAAAACCGCCACGGCGAAAATCACCGTGCGCGCATCCGACCTCGGGTACAGGGATGTGGCGGCGCACGCGTGGGTCGTTGATCCCGGCCCCGTCGAACTGATTGCCGGAGTTCTTCGCGCGATGCCGACCTGACCCTGCGCAAGATGCTTACGGTGCAACCGTGAAAGCCGGAGGATGATTAGCCACGAAGGAACGCAAAGAGCACCAAGCAGCTGATAAATATTCTCCCATACTGATAGGGAGGGATGAGCTCCCACGAGTCCGTATTGCCTGGTAGCCGCACTTGAGTGAAACGAAAGTGTGGTCCTGAGCAGGGCGCGTTACTTGTCGGGCCGAAGCCGAGCGCGAAGGCCGCTCCTTAACGCGCCGCAGTGACGGACGAAAGTCTTCCACGGCGGGTTAAGGATAACCCGCCCTACCATAGAACCGCTTCAGATTTTTTCCCAGGCGCGTTCGGCGACGGGATCGCGGCCTTCATCGTAGTCGATGTAGTCGAAGCCGGTTTCGAGCGACAGGTGGGTGAGTCCGAGCTTGGCGATCCGCTCGCGCAGGATGGCGGCGCGTTCGTCGCGCCAACCGATCTTCGACATGAAGCGATTCCAGATGATGCAGTCGTCGTCGCTTCGTCGCGTGCCACGAGCCTCAACCCAAGTCAGAATTTCTTCGTCGGAACCACCTTCGATCACGCGAGCTTTGAGTGTTTCAAAAGGCAAGCCGAGGAAGCGGCAGCAGCGGGCGTCGAAGAAGAAGGATTGGCCTTCTCCGAGATTGGCGACGTAGTCAGTCGGCAACCGGCCGGTGGCGTGCAGGCGAATCTTGTCGAGCATGCGGCCAAAATAGACGAAGCGGCCGACCTTGGCGTAACAACTGCGGAGTCCGGGAGCGTGGGGCATGGGAACAAGATTTCCCCTAGCGCTCTGATTGCAAGTTTGGGTCGTAGTCAACCCAGCACAGTTCAGGACTTTTCCAGCTCGGCGAGTTTCGTGGTCGCGGCATCCCACTCGGTGGTGGCTTTTTGCAGGAGGTCTACGGTGGCGCTCAATTCACGGTTCAAATGCTGGGCGCGACCGGGGCTGCTATAAGTCTCGGGCTTTTCCAACTCGGTGGCGACTTCGGATTGTTTCGTTTCCAACTCGCTGACGCGCTGCTCAAGTTTATGGATGTCTACCCGGAGCTTTTTCAGATCTACCGGAGAGGCTTTGGACGTTTGGGCCTGAGCTTTGGGGGCGGCCGCAGGTGCTTGCGTTGGCCGAGCGTCGGTGAAGCCGGCGGTCAGCGCGGCGCGGGCGTTGCCGGCTTTGGACTTATCGAGATAATAATCGTAGTTGCCGGCGTAAGCAGTGAGGCGGCCCGAGTGCACATGCAGCACGGACTGCGCGAGCGCGCGGATGAAATACACATCGTGGCTGATGAAAATGAACGTGCCTTCGTATTGCTTGAGCGCGGAGACGAGGGCGTCGATCGACGGAATGTCCAAGTGCGTCGTGGGCTCGTCCATCAACAGCAAGTTGGGCGGATTCACCAGCAAGCGGGCGAGGGCGAGACGGGATTTTTCACCACCGGAGAGGACGGAGGTTTTTTTGAAGACGTCGTCTTTGCGGAAAAGGAAACCACCGAGTACCGCGCGGGCTTGTTGCTCAGTGAGCTGGTTCTCGGCGGTGCGCAGCTCCATCACGTTGTCGAGGACGGTGAGGTTGAGCTTAAGATTATCGGCGCGGTTTTGGGCAAAGTAGCCCGGCACCACATTGCTGCCCAGTTCGCGCAGGCCGCCTTGGATGGGCACGACGTCGGCGAGAATCTTCAATAAAGTGGATTTGCCGGCGCCGTTGGGGCCGACGAGGACGATCTTCTGGCCGCGCTCGGCTTCGAAATTCATCCCGCGATACACCACGTGTTCGCCGTAGGCCTGATCGATGTTTTCCAGCGTTACCACTTTCAGTCCGGAGCGCGGAGGCTGGGGAAAGCGGAAGCTCATCTTCTTCAGATCGTCCTCGGGCTCGTCGACGGCGACGGCTTCGAGACGTTCGATTTGCTTTTCCTTGGATTTCGCGCGGGAGGCCATCGAGGCTTTGGCGCCGAAACGATCAACGAACTTCTGGAGATGGGCGATTTCGCGCTGTTGATTCTTGAAGCGGGCGGCTTGCTGATCTTTGCGGGCGTCTTTCTCGTTCAGGTAGTCGTCGTAGTTGCCCGTGTAGCGGTTGAGGGTCCCGCCGCGCAGCTCGAGAATGCCGGTGCAGAGAATGTTGAGGAATTCGCGATCGTGAGAAATGAGGAGGAGGCCGCCGGGATAACGGGTCAGATAATCCTGAAACCAGAGGAGCGCTTCCAGATCGAGATGGTTGGTCGGCTCGTCGAGGAGGAGCAGGGCCGGTTCGCTCACGAGCAGTCGGGCAAGGTGCGCGCGCATGACCCAGCCGCCGGAGAACCCTTTGGCGGGTTTGTCGTGATCGGTTTCACGAAAGCCGAGGCCGGAGAGGATTTTTTTGGCGCGCGGTTCGAGCGTCCAATCGATGTCGTAGTCATCGTCGTTTTCCGGCATCAACTTTTTGCCGCTGGTGGCGATGGCCAAAATGGTTTCATCGCCCACCGGGGCGCTTTCCTGGGGCAGGTAACCGAAATCGGCGCCGCGTTCCCATTCGATGGTGCCTTGGTCCTGCGCTTCCTCCCCGAGGATGAGGTTGAAGAGGGTGGATTTGCCCGCGCCATTGGGACCGACGAGGCCGTAGCGATCCGTGCGCGCGACAAAGAGCGAGACCCCGGAGAAGAGCTCCCGGGTACCGTAGGACTTGGCGACATCAGCAATGGTCAGCATGGCGAACCGGCGAGCAAGCCCGGCCAAGGTGCCGCCGTCAATCGCGCACTTTCAATTTTCTAATGTTCACAGAAACGACTGACGGACAGTTGTCTAGGTCGGTCCGTAATTAATTGAGCGCCTGTTTAAGCAGACAATGGGCAGCATTTCGAGCGGTGGTGGCAGAGGCGGAGGAACCGGTGGCGTGAGCGGTGAGGATAGCGCCATCGAACAAGAGGCTGATCATGTTGGCGAGTTCTGCCGGGCGAGTGGCTTCGGCGTCAGTTACCAGTTTCAGAAAAAGGGCATTCACCGCCTGTTTGTGGCGCCAGGCTGTCTGGTGGATCGGATGATTGGGCTCTGGGTACTCGCTGAGCGCGCGGATGAAAGCGCAGCCTTTAAAGTCGTCGCTCTCGAACCATTTTTTCAAGCCATCGAAGGCCGAGTCCAGTTGCTTTTGGGGAGAGCGCCCCGCGTTCTTTATCGCCGCCTTGAGGACGGTGCGGAGTTGGGTGCTGCGTTCCTCCAGAATCGCGACGATCAAATCCTCTTTGGAGGCGAAGTGATTATAGAGGGTCATTTTTGCCACTTGCGCTTCGGCCAACAGCGTGTCGATGCCGACGACACGAAAGCCGTCGCGATAAAACAGCCGCCATGCCGTCGCCATGAGGTGGGCGCGTTTGGGGGAGGGAGCGGGAAGTTCTGCTTTCTCGGAGGGCACGGTCAGAAACTGTCGGGCCGTGGGCGAAGGACAAGCAAATAGACAGAACTGTCTATTTAAGGCTTGCCCTAAGTAGACAGATCTGTCTAGTTGTGGCGTTCTGCTTATTCGCAGTCCCAATCACGCCTAACAAACTGAACCAAACCATCCTCATGAAAACTGCCATCGTCATCATGTCTGATCCCAAGATCGGCTCCGAAGAATCCATCGGGCGCCTGAACAACGCGCTCGCCCTGGCGTATGAAGGCCGTGCGGCTGGTGATACCGTGGATATTGTCTTCAAAGGTGCGGGTACACGTTGGCCGGCGGAACTGACGAAGTTGTCGCATCCAGCCAACGCCCGTTACCAGTTGGTGCGCGAGTCGGTGAAAGGCATCTCGCTCGGCTGTGCGATGAAGTTCGGTGCGAAGGATACCGCTGCGGCTTGCGGGGTCGCTCTATTGGCGGACACGCCCTTGCCCGGTACGCCCGGAATCGCCGGTCTGCGCAACTACTACGCCGACGGTTGGAATGTGATCGTATTCTGATTTTCGAGTTTGGAGGTGGAGACACCACGCCTCCATTAATTCAATTCTTATTCTACCACTCCCATGGCCGCCCACTTCCTTGATCTTGCCGTCACGCCCTCGGTTGCTGCCGAGCAACTCCGCTACCACGGTCGTGTACTTTACGGCAGCCGCGACAGCGCGTCCCCGGCCGATGTTTTGGGTGAGGCGGAGCGCGATTTCATCCGAACGCGCGACAGTTTCTATATGTCGAGCGTGAGCGAGTCAGGTTGGCCCTACATTCAGCATCGAGGCGGAGCGCACGGATTTTTGCGTGTGCTTGGACCGAACCGGCTCGGTTTTGCGGATGTGGCGGGCAACCGCCAGCTGCTCAGCACGGGCAACCTCGCGCAGAATGATCGCGTGGCTTTGTTTCTGATGGATTACCCGCAGCGCTCGCGGCTGAAAATTCTCGGCCACGCCCGGGTGACACCGGCTAAGGACAATCCCGAGCTGGCCGCACTGTTGCGTCTGCCTGACGGGCCACCGGCGGAACGTCTCATGGAAATCGAGGTCGTGGCCTTCGATTGGAATTGCCCGAAGTACATCACGCCCCGCTACACCGTGGCGGAAGTGGACGAGGCCGTGGCTCCGTTGCGGGTACGCATCGCGGAGTTGGAGGAGGCGTTGAAAAAGAAAACCGGTGGAGGTGGAAATCCGTTCAATGATGGTGACGAGTAGCGCAGGCATCCTGCCTGCTGATCGGTGAGGCAGGCCAGAGGCCTGTGCTGGCTGTCCTGCGGAGAATCTAGTCAGAGCCAAACTCCAGAGGCAGGCAAGATGCCTGCGCTACTTCATGACACCGGGAAGAAATACTTTTGTTTCCAACCGAGGAGTTGTTTGAGCCGGGCGTTGGAAATCAGCGCGGTGCGGCCAGGGAGTGGGCTCTTGAATTCCTTCACGCCGGGGAGGAATTTTTTGATCAGTTGCTTGGTCGGAAAATTTGCCGAGGTGTTGTCGGAGGCGACAATCACGGCTTCGCAACCCAAGCCGTCTTTTTCAATCGCGAGGCGGCAGGCGATGGCGAGATCGCGCGAATCGATGTAAGACCAGAAAATACGCATGCGGTCTTCGGGGTGGGAGAGACGCTTTTTGATCGCGGCGTAATCTTCCGGGCAAATCACATTGCCGATGCGGAAGGAGAGAATTTGGGTGCCATCGCGGCGATGAAACATCGCGGCGGTGACTTCGTTCACGATCTTGGTGAGGCCGTAGGTATCCTCGGGGAGTTGCGGGTGAGCTTCGTCGATGGGGAGGTAGTGCGGCTCGAAAAATTTATCGGCAAAACAGAAACCGTACGACGATTCGCTGGAGGCGACGACGGCTTTCTTGATGCCGAGCAGACCACAGGATTCGAGGACGTTGTAAGTTGTCAGGCTATTGACGCGGAAAATTTCGTCGTTGGGGTGTTCCTGTGGACGAGGAATGGCCGCCATGTGGATAACGCCATCATAAGCGGTGCGATTGCCGCTGCCATGAGGGGAGAACGCAGTGATGACCTGACCCAGCTGCGTGAGATCGGCGACAATGGTGCGGCACTGGTTGATCGCGGGGCGGCGGGTATCGACATTGACGACATCGTAGCCCTCTTCGACAAGGTGCTTGAGAATCCAGAAGCCGGCTTTGCCGCTGCCGCCGGTGACAATGATGCGTTTGGTGGGCATGAGAGGAGGGGAGTTGGAAATGAAACTGACCAAGTCGGTCGATTCTGCAAATGGGTCGGTGATGGGCTACGCGCCCTTGCCGGACTTGCCTTCCGCGGGGAAAAGTTTGTGGGCGAGGCCGAACTCCACCACGGCGAGGACGAAGAAGCCGGGATACATCGACTTGCGGCTGGGCCACCAGACGGTCTTCAGGCGGTCCAGCGTCAACGTCATGCTGCCGCCGCGCTGCTGGACAAAGATCAGGAATTTTTCGCGCAAGGCTTCGTCCTCCCGCAACACTTTCAACACCGGGGCCAGCCGGCGTTCGAGGTAGGCGCGTTCGGGGGTGGTGACGGCTTTGGCCTTGGGCATGCAGGCAAACTAGGCGCTGGCCCGTAAAAATCAAATGGATAAACATGCGTATTAAGAAACTAGATTAAAATAGCGTTATTATAATCTGGTTTATATTGTCAGCCTACGGCGGATCTGTCTGTCTCGGGCTCGTTCGGAAATCCTCAACCTGCCTGCAACATGACTATGAACACCCTCATTTATTTGCTCATCGCATTCGGCGTACTGGTGACGCTGGTGCTTTCCTACCGGTGGCTGCTCCGCCTCTTTGGCGTCATCATCGTGCCTGACAACGGTGTCGGGATCGTCGTCAAAAAATTCCGGCTGGGCGGTGCGCACACCACGTTGCCGGACGGCAAGATCATTGCTCTCGAGGGCGAGGCCGGCATCCAGGCCGATACGCTGGCGCCCGGTCTGCACGTCTGGTACTGGCCGTGGCAATATGCGATCACGATTATGCCCTTCATTACCGTGGAAGAGGGCAAGATTGGTATCGTGGAGGCACGCGATGGTGTGCCGCTCTCCGGCGGCCGCGTGCTGGCGGGTAAAGTCGATTGCGATTCCTTCCAGAACGCGCGCGCCTTCCTCCAAAACGGCGGGCAACGCGGTCCGCAGATTACCATCATTCCGCCCGGCACCTACCGCATCAACACCGCGCTCTTCACCGTGGCGGATGTGCCGGTGTTGGATATTCGGGATAACAAGGTGGGCGTCGTGACCACCAAGGAGGGTCGTGGCCTGCCGACCGGTGAAATCGCCGGCGTGAAGGTGGATGGGCACAACTCGTTCCAAGATGGCGAAACCTTCCTTCAGGCAGGCGGATTCAAGGGACTGCAGGAGCAGGTGCTTCTCGCCGGCCGCTACTTCATCAATCCGGCGTTTGCGACAGTCGAGACGGTCGAGATGACCGAGGTGCCAATCGCCCACGCGGGTGTCGTCATCGCCTACGTGGGTGAAGCCGGCCGCGATGTGACGGGCGAAGGTTTCCGTCACGGCAATCTGGTGGAGAAGGGCAAGAAAGGCGTCTGGGCCGAGCCGCTCGATCCGGGCCGCTATGCCATTAATCCGCGCACGCATCGCGTGGAAAACGTGCCGACCGCCAACGTCGTCCTTAACTGGGCCACGGGCAAGACCGAGGCGCACAAGCTGGACGAGAAACTCTCCACCATCACGGTGCGCTCCTCGGATGGTTTCCGTTTCAACCTCGACGTGTCCCAGATCATCCACATCCCGCGCAACGACGCCCCCAAAGTGATCGCGCGCTTCGGCAGCATGGTGAACCTCGTCACGCAGGTGCTTGAACCCACCATCGGCAATTACTTCCGCAACGCGGCGCAGAATTCCGATGTGATCGAGTTCCTGAAGTCCCGCGCGGAACGCCAGGCCGATGCCAAGAAACAGATCGGCGACGCCTTGGATGACTATAATGTCGGTGCCGTGGACACGCTGATCGGCGACATCTCGCCGCCCGACGAACTCATGAAGACGCTCACCGACCGCAAGCTTGCCGAGCAGGAGCGTGTCACGTACGAGACGCAGCGGCAGGCCGAGGTCGTGCGCAAAGAGCTGCAACAAGCCCGCGCCATCGCCGACACCCAGGCGAAAGTCGTGGACTCGGAGCGCAGCGTGGCCATCGCCGAATATGCGGCGCAGGCTTCCGTCAAGCGCGCCCAAGGTGAAGCGCAGGCCAAGACGACCAATGCCGAGGCCGACGCATCCGTTATTAAAATGGTAGGTGCGGCCGAGGCTGAGAAAACGCAAAAGATCGGCTTGGCCGAAGCGGCCGTCATCAAGCAAAAGACCGAAGCCACCAGTCGCGAAAGCTACGTTGCCATCGAGGTGGCGCGCGCGCTGGCGAGCAGCGGACAGAAACTGGTGCCCGACATCGTGGCCGGTGGCTCGGCCGGAGCTTCGTCGATCATCGAGATGCTGGCCGCGCAGATGTTTCGCGATCGGTTGACTGCGCCGGTGGCGAATCCGCCAGCGGCGAACAACTGATGCGCTAATCGCGAGCCGAGAGAGAGCCACGGCGCGTGAAGATTAAGAATCAACGAGAGCCGGCCCTTGGTGGGCCGGCTCTTTTGGTTTTAGAAAGAGCGATGTAGATGGAGCGGCTTGCCCTCAAGACGCTTTGTGCACGTGCAGGAATGCAACAGCGCGTTAGGGACAACGCGCTCCACCTTCAAAGTAGCGCAGGCTTCCAGCCTGCCTCGGACAGTAGCAGGCAAGGATGCCTGCGCTACTCTGCGGCGCATCTCGTGGATAACATCAACCAATACTACAGGGGATTCAGGGAATTCGGTGGGCGAAGTTTAGAGTGGATTTGTCTGTTTCGCTTCCCGCGCCAGGCGTGCCAAGTCTTCGCCGCCATGCAACAGGTGCAGGCGATACGAATAGGTGGTTGGCCAGATCGAAAAACGAAACGCGTCATGCGGGATGGCGCCCCACGAAGTATCCCCACCCACGCCGCGCTGCTGCAGATCGAGGTTGAGGGTTACGCTGTCACGCTTCGGCAGCATGTAGGAATAGAAATTTTCCTTGTTGGTGGCGCAGAAGAGATCCTCGGTGCTGGCGTGGAGGGCGTTGACGCTGAGCAACGGTTGGCCGATGGCGAGCACGCCGCGACCTTGCGCATCGGTGAGGGCGAGCCAGCGGACCGCGACCTTGTTGCCGGTTTCCTGCGGCTTGATGTAGTCGTAGTATTGATCCTTCACCTTGCCGCGATAGAGACCGACGCGCGCGGCTTGTCGGTCCGCATAGGTTTCCTGCGGGCCTTTGCCGAGCCAGACGAGGTTATCGAAGCCGGCGCGCAAGGTCGTTTGCATGCCGAAGCGTGGCATCTCGGGAATGGATTTTTCGCCGGGCAACCAAGTGGTCGAAACCTCTACGGTGCCATTGCCCGTCACGGTCCAGACAATCTGCTGGGCGCACTCAAACGCCTTGATCCAGCCGTCGACGGTGATCACGACGGTGCTGGTTCCGATCGGGCGCACGTCAACGGACCTCGCTTCCCACGTCTCGTGCGCTTTGCGCCAAAGGCCAATGCCGCCTGGTTGCCAGAAACCTTTGCTCGCTTCGGTGCTGGTCATGTTGCTGCCGCGGTCGTTGTCCACCGGTGCGCGCCAGTAGTGTGGCCCGAGCGGGGCGTCGAGTAGCTCGGCGGCATCGCTCTTCAGCGAAATCAGCAGGCCGGTGTGTTTCGAAATCGCCGCGCTAAAATTGCCTCCGCTGATCACGATTTGCTCGGTCGTTTGTTCGATTTTCAATGCAGGCCCATTGTCGCGATTCACGACTTGGACTGGTGCGGCAATGGGCAGTTTGAATTGATCCCACGCAACTTCATGCCCGGCGTCGGCCCACGGGGTGCGATCCTTGAGCTTGAAACTGACTTCGAGAAAATACTCCATGCCCGGCATGGCGGCGATGGGTTGCACGGGGACGAGAAGCTTTTTCTTTTCCCGCGGCGCGAGGGTGAGGCCTGCGAGGCGGCCTTGCTGAACAATTTGTCCTTCGGCCACGACGCGCCAGTCGGCGACGAGCCAGTTCTCGGCCGGCAAGAAATCGAGCCAGTTTTTAATTTCAATTTCAGCGTGAGTCAGATCGACCGCGCGCATCTGGATCGGCTGATAGGCTTTTTTCACTTCGGCGAGCCCGGGGTGCGGGACACGGTCGGCGTTGACAAGACCGTTGGCACAGAAGTTGCCATCGCTAGCAACATCGGGCGGACCAAACGTGCCGCCGTAGGCGAAGAAGGTGCCGAGTGCGGGATCGAGTGGGAGTGATTTTGGATTGTCGATCCGTTCGATTTTGCGGGAGGCTGGCACCGGCGTGCGCAGGCCCTGATCGACCCAGTCCCAAATATAGCCGCCCTGTAAATGCGGCAGGCCTTCGTAGATTGGATTCCAATACGCCCAGATATCGCCGGTGCTATTCCCCATGGCGTGGGCGTATTCGCACATGATGAAAGGCTTGGTCCGTGGCAGCGCCGCGTAGTTGCGGACGGCTTCGGCGCCGGGGTACATCGGGCAAACGATATCGGAGGTTTCCGCGCTGCGGGGATTTTCATACTGCACCGGACGGGTCGTGTCGTGCTGCTTCAACCATTGGTAATCGCGGATGAAATTCTCGCCGAAGCCCGCTTCGTTGCCGAGTGACCAGGTGATGATGCACGCGTGATTTTTATCGCGTTCGTACATCCGGATGGTGCGGTCGAGATGAGCCGGGCCCCACGCCGGCACTTTGGCGAGCGTGTGTTCTTCAAAACCCATGCCGTGTGATTCGATATTGGTCTCATCGATTACATAGAGACCGTATTCGTCGCAGAGCCCGTACCATTGGGGGACGTTCGGGTAGTGGCAGGAACGGACAGCGTTGATGTTATGCTGCTTCATCAGGCGGATGTCTTGGAGCATGCGCTCACGCGTCATCACCTGGCCCGTATCCGGGTCCCACTCGTGGCGATTCACGCCGCGGAAAAGCGTGGGCTGGCCGTTGATGAGGAGCTGACCTTGTTTTATCTCCGTCGTGCGAAACCCGACGCGCCACGGAATGGTTTCCAATATTTTGCCGGCATCGTCTTTGGCGGTGAGCAACAAGGTATAGAGCTGTGGCATTTCGGCGGACCATTTCAACGGATTCTCCACGGGTGCGCTGAACTTGAATTCGGTGGAACTGCCGGCGGCGATTGAAGACGGTGTCGCCGTGCGTTCGAGGATTGGTTTGCCCGCTGGATCGAGCAGAGTGAGGGCGAGACTGGCGATGCGGGCGGCGTTGGTGAAGTTCTTCGCTTCGGCGGTGACGTTGAGGGTCGCGTCCTTGTACGCCGCGTCGAGGTCAGTCCGCACAGTGAAGTTACGTACATGGACGGTCGGCGTGGACCAGAGGGTGACGTCGCGCATGATGCCGCTCAGGCGCCAGAAATCTTGATCCTCCAGGTAGGAACCGTCATTCCAACGGAAGACTTCGACAGCGATTTGATTTTGGCCTGAATGGAGATGGGGCGTGAGCCGGAAGGTCGAGGGCGTGCGCGTGTCCTTGCTGAAGCCGAGTTTTTCGCCGTTGATCCAGAGATAAAAGAACGAGTTGACGCCGTCGAAGGTCAGGAAAATTTCGCGGCCATCCCAGGTGGGCGGGACCGTAAACGAGCGGCGGTAAGAGGAAACGTGATTGAGCGAATTTTCCGGTATCAGCGGAGGATTGGCCGGCCACCACGGATAGGTGATGTTCGTATAGATCGGAATGCCGTAGCCTTCGACCTCAGGATTAGACGGGACGCGAATCGTGGACCAGGCGGAATCATTGAAATCCGTCCGCCAAAATTCCGGTACACGTGCCGCTGGGGTGGCAGACCAGTGGTATTTCCATGAGCCATTCAACGATTGGAGGAAAGGGGTGCGGGAGCGATCCAAGGTTTGCGCTGAAGTCGTATCGGGAAACACCACCATGGTCGCGGAGGGAGCCTCGACGCCGGCGTGTTGGACCGAAGGGTCCTGCCACTCGGGAGGATGCGGTTCGCTGTTGGTCGCATTCGCCGTCAGGGCAGACACGAGGGATAGAAACAGGAACGCCACGGAGGCAGGGG
>JANYCF010000322.1 GCA_025360455.1 Opitutaceae bacterium
CGGTCCTGCGCCGAGCCTTCGCTGATCCAACCGGGCTCGGCCAGACAGGCACGCAAGCGCGCGTAATGTTTCCGCCACTCGGCCTGCGCCGCCATTATTGTTTTGGTTTCCATGCCGATTACTGTAGCACAGCTGTCAAGAGAGCGGTAGTTATACTGCCCTATGTCCGACTCCCTCGTTTTTCCGCCTGGCGGGGAAATTAAAAGGGTCGGGAAATTAAAAGGGTCATGCTGTACCTTTTACTTTTGTTCACTGGAGCCCTCTCCAATACCACTGCTTCGCACTGGCAGGAACGGGGTTTCTCGGCTGCGATATCGGACCTCCCTCGTCAACGCGCCGAGCTCGACGGCGAGCAGCGTCAAGCCAGTCATCACTTCGAACCCGATGGCGAAATTGAACCCCGCCCATTCGCAGCGCTACTCCCCAGGGCCAGCCTGAGCCGTTCCGCCCCCAATCACTTGTCACTTATTACGTGACATTCCCCTCTGTGGCACCTGAAAAATTTTCTCGTGAAATCAAGTGCCTCGCGAAAAATGGACCGGTCTCACACCGGGCTTTACCCACGCAATCGTTTCTGCATCGTCACTTCCACGGGCGCCACTCTCATGAAAAAACGTGCCCGCAAATTACCCACCCCGAATAAATCCGCCAACGCCCCGATGGATAGCGTCATTCACACTATCCGTGGTGAACGCGTAGTTCTCGACGCCGATCTGGCGAAAATCTATGGCGTACAGACGAAGGTTCTCAACCAAGCGGTTAAACGGAATCGCGACAAATTCCCGCCGGACTTCTTGCTGGAACTTACTCACCAGGAGTACTCTGCCCTGAACCGGTCACAAATTGTGACCGGTTCAAGCAAGCACCGGGACTTGCGCTCGCGTCCCTATGCTTTCACCGAACATGGTGCCCTCATGGCGGCCACAATACTGAAAAGCACACAGGCGGTGCAGATGAGCGTCTTCGTCATGCGCGCCTTTGTGAAGATGCGCGGCCTGCTCACTGACACACGCCAGCTGGCGAACAAACTGGCCTCGCTCGAAACCGAACTGAAATCGCGGCTCGACGTGCACGAGACTGCCATCGTGGACGTGCTCCAACACATCATGCTCCTGCTTGATCCTCCTTCCGGCCCCGAAGTTCCGGCAAAGGAAATGGGGTTCCACGCAACGCCCACCAAAGCTGCGAAGTTCTGAGCCAGCTTCACCAACAGTTGTTTTGCTCTACGTTCCCAGCCGGTTCCGCAGCGCTTCACGCAAGACATCGGGCGCAAATGGTTTTTGCAAAACCACCGCGCCACCGGCGGCCAGCTCGGGTGTCAGCTCATAGGGCGCGTCGTGCACACTGGTGAAGAGCGGACGGATCGCCGGCTGCAACCGGCGCACCTCATGCACCAGCTCTGTGCCACTTAATTCACCGCGCAAATCCAAGTCGGTGACGAATACATCCAGCTCCTCGCGGCGCAAAATTTCCCGCGTGGTGCCGAGGTCCGTGCTTTTCAACACGCGATATTCCCGGCCCAGAATCAGACTGATGGCGCTGGCCACCCCCGAATCATTGTCGTGCACGAGCACGGTAGGCCGCACGGATTCGCCGAACGGTCCGCTGCGACGCAAGGCGGCTTCGAGCATCGTTTCCGAGGAAGTCCCGTCGCGGCGCAACTCCGCGAGTCCGACCCGCAACGTCCCTATATCTCCGAGCAAGCCCTGCCATTGACGCAGTCGCTGGCGGGCAGCCGCTCCACCCACTCCGGACAACACGATCCCGATCCGGTTCGCATCGTACGGTCCCACGAGTTCGTTGCCGGACAGGGCGTGACGCAGCGCGGGCAACTGGCGCAACACGCCTTCGCGCACCTGCGGTGATTCCACCAGCGCAAAACTCACGGGACGCTCCTCGACTAAGCCGCGAAAAGTTTCCCGTTGCAGCGACTCCATCAACCGCACCTGACCGGGCGTGAGATCGTGCAAGGCGATTACCCACACGCCATCGGGAGCCCGGCGCGCCTCGCCGTAAATCAGTTTTCCGCAGGCGCGGAGATGAAAATTCTCCTGCCCTGATTCAATTTCCAAAAAGGGCGGCCCCGCCTCGCCGAGCCAATCACGACCGAGATCATTCGCCACGAGCAAGCGCTTTTCCGGCGTGTAGGCGGCGAGACCAATCGGCGCCTGATTGAGCAAAAATCGCAACAATTCCTGACTACGTTGCGCATCCTGCATGCGCATGGCTTGATCAAGCACCGCGGAAAGAAAATCCGCCAAACCCGCGAGCAGGTGCAGATCTTCCGCGCCAAACTGCCGGTTCTCGGCCCGTGGTGCGACTTGCAACAGGCCATGCCGAGCTCCGTCACCTGCCAGTGGTACACTCATCATACCGGGCAGAAACGGCAGGCTCCCCGCCGCCACCGCGCTATCGAGTAGAATCGCGGTGTGCTCGAACGGAGCGGATTGCGCGAGGGCCGTCTGCAACCCGGTGACGAAACGATCGAAGTCACCGAAATTCGCAAAAGCCCGGGCGAGGGCGCGTAACGCGGCCGGGCCGGGTAATGGCACTTTTGGGAGCGGCGTGATCATTCGAGAATGGGCAAATGCACGCGGAACGTGGTGCCCCGACCAACTCCGCTATCCACGTGAATATCGCCATGGTGGTGTTGCACGATGCGCTTCACGATGGCGAGGCCGAGGCCCATGCCTTCTTTGCCGCGGCGTTCTCCGGTCGCCTTGGTGGTGGCGAAGGGTTCGAAGATTTGCGGCAGCACCACCGGATCGATGCCGGGGCCGTTATCCGCGACACTCACGAACAGCAGCGGCTGCGGCACGTCGATCACTCTCGTCTCCAATTTAAAAACAATGCGTCCATCCGTCCGCCCTTCGAGCGCTTGAATCGCATTCTGCGTGAGGTTCAGAAACACCTGCAAGAGCTGGCTATTATTTCCGCGCACTGGCGGCATTGCCTCAGCGGAAATCTCTATCACGACTCCCGATCGCACCAACTCGGGATGGACGATCTCCGACACCGTCTTCAATAATTCGGGCAGATCCACGGCGGTCATCACCACCTTGTTGCTTTCCGCAAACGCTGCGACGTTATCCACGATGTTGGCGATCCGGTTCACATCGCGCTCCACCACGGCGCTGAATTCCTGCAGCATCTCGGGGTCGGGATTACGCTCCTTGAGCAAAGCCGTGAACGTTTGCACCGAGGTCAGAGGATTGCGCAACTCGTGCGCGAGCCCCGCAGCCAGCGTACCGAGCGAAATCAGTTTCTCCGTCTGACTGGCGCGTCGTTCCAGCTGGCGGGCGCGCAACGTCACCGCCACTTGGAGACAGGTGGATTCAAGTAAAGCCAGTTCTGCCTCCGTGTAACGTTCGCCGCTTTGGCGGGCGCCCAGCAAGAGTATGCCGGAAATAAAATCATCACTGGCAATGGGGAAGACGGCTTCCATCGGCAGCTTCACCCGCAACCGTTCCAGCTCCGCCAGAATTTCCGGGCGAAATTCCATCTCGGAACCATCGATCAACACCGGACCAATATGGCCCAGCATCATGCGGCTCAGCACACTGTCGATGGGCAATTCG
>JANYCF010000379.1 GCA_025360455.1 Opitutaceae bacterium
CACTACCCGCTACTCGCTACCCACTACTCCCGCCCCCATGTCCGACCACCCCTCCCCGCTCAGCGTCCGCGAAGTCAAATCTCTCCCCCGCGATGGCGGCGATACTTTCGCCAGTGTGCTCCTCGTTCGCCGCGTCAACAGCAAGACGGCCAAGAACGGCAATCCCTTCCTCGTCGTCGAACTCGGCGACAAAACCGGCAGCATTAACGCCAACGTTTTCGGCGACAGCCCCAGCTTCGAACTTTTCTCCACGCTGAAGGAAGGCGGCATCGTCCGCATCGAGGCGCGTGTGGATTACTACCAGGATCGTTTCTCCCCGCGCCTACTCCGCGCCGAGTCTCTGTCCGCCGACCAGATCGCCGGTTCGCCACTCATGGCGAATCTCGTCGAGACTGCGCCCGAAGATGCCGATGCGCTTTGGGCCGAATTCCAAACCCACATCGCCGCGATTCAACACGCCGAGATTCGCGCCACCGTGCAATCCGTCTTCGATGAGATCGGCGAACACTTTCGCCACGCCCCCGCCGCCGTCGCCATGCACCACGCCTATCGCCACGGTTTGCTCGAACACACCACTCACATGGCCCGTGCTTGCCGCGCGTTGCTCCCACTCTACCCGGAGGTCGACGCCGACCTCGCTCTCGCCGGAATTCTCGTCCACGACACCGGCAAGGTGATCGAATACGAAGGTGATCTCGCCACCACGCGCAGCCGCAAAGGCATTCTCCAGGGCCACGTCGTGCTCGGCTACCAACTCGTCCGCAAAGCCGGCCTGAAAGCGAAACTTTCGCCCGATCTTCTCGAGCGGCTCGAGCACATTGTCCTCAGCCACCAAGGCGAACTCGAATGGGGCGCAGCCGTGATTGCCGCCACCCCCGAAGCCGTATTCGTCGCCAAGATCGACGACCTCGACGCGAAGATGGGCATGGTGCAACGCCTCCTCCGCCAAGGCAGCGAAAACGGCGAGTTCTCCGAAAAGCATTTCGGCCTGAATTCGCAGCTGCTGCTCACAAAGCCACAGATGTGAAACACGAGAGCGAATGCCTGACAGCGTCACTCATCACGGATGCTGAAAACATGCATTTCAAATTCAATCTTATGCCTCGGCTCCCCGACTGGATTGCTACTTCACTGCTTCGCATGTCCGGGTCGAAAAGACAATCTCTGTGGCCATGAAAGTCTGCCGAATCTGCTACACGGCAAGTCCTGACAGTGCGAAAACCTGCCAAGCTTGCGGGAAAAAACTGGAGGCTTCATCAACGGGCGGCTCTGACTGGCGGAAATCGGCACTAACGGGAGCAGTGGTTCTGCTCATCGCCGGTTTGGCAATATTCTACCACACTCACCTTGCACTCCTTTACCGCACGGCAACCGAAGGGAACGCCGACACGGTAGCTGATCAGCCGGTCACGGCAAATTCTCCTAGCAATCTCGTCCCGACTGAGACTCCGACAGTGCCCCCGCCGACCACAGCCGCCCCGCACCCAGTCAAGATGGCTCCAGCCTCCCTGCCGCCTGCCAACCTGACGGTAAGCCAAAGTTCCGATTCGATCGTGGAAAAAAAGGCATCGCCGCTCGCTCGTTTCGGGCCGAAGCCACGAAAACGTCTCGGCCACGAAAATGCCGATACGGCCGAAATTCTCCGGGGAAATCCGGGAATCACTGCGATGCGAACCGGCGAAGATGCCGCGACACGTTACAACGACTTGGTCCAGAAAACGGTCTTTGAGGAGTTCGCCAAGAACAGGAGTGAAGGCCAAGCGACCACCGAAGAGACGTATGTCATTGTGGTGCGTATCGATCTTGAATTTAATCAATTCGAGTTGGTAGGGATTCCGAGCTGGGTCAGCGCGGACGTAAAGAATCGGTGGGCGGTTGCGGTATCCAAATGCTCGGGTACGGTCCTATGTCCCAAGGAGCTGCGGGAAAAGTGGGGGCATTCGATTGACGTCAGATTCTACGTGGGGAAAAAACCGTAGGATTACGACAACTGTCCACGATTGTTTGGGGACATAAACTGGTCAGCTGATGCAGGTCAGGACCTACTGCGACGATCTCGGTTGCCGCCAATTAATGCCCATTAATCCTCAATTCGCGGTGAGCCGTTCAAGCCCAATAAAGGTACAGTGAGGCCTCACTCCACTCCCACCTTTTTATGGCCACCCTCATCGATCGCGTTCCACAAAATATCACCGGCAAATTCTACGTCGATACGTCCTGCATCGACTGTGACCAATGCCGCGCTATTGCCCCTGATTTCTTCGGGCGCACCGAAGAAGGCATGTCTTTTCTCAGCAAGCAGCCTACGACAACGGAAGAAATCACTCTTGTCGAAGAAGCCATGACCGCCTGCGCCACGAGTTCTATCGGGAACGACGGAGAATAAAACGACTGCGGCTTTCTTTTGAAAGGCCCCGTTAGTGGGTATAAGACAGGCTGCCTGGATTATTATGGGCCGCCTAGATTGCGGCTGCACACGCCGGATCAGGAAAATTGAGAGTTGATCCGCTGGCCGACAACAAGCAGAGCATCTTGATGCCCCTTGCCGTTGTGCCGCCCTTCATCACCTTGCCTACGGCTTCCTGCTTATCCGGCAACCGATTTTTTTTCGGAACGATAGTTGGTCTGGTCATTTTCCTCGCGGGCATCAGTCCGGTTTCAGCCGAAAGTGTCGCGGACAAATCAATCCAGCCCTTGGTTTCGTTCTTGGAAAAAATACCGGCAACAAGTTCGGCCTATGTGGGCGATGTCGCCTGTATCTCATGCCATCAGGCCAAGTCGGATGCCTATCATCAAACGGCCCATGCCCGCACCTCCAGCCTGCCTTCCCTCGAATCCATTCACGGAAAATTCAACCAAGGCTCCAACATTTTCAGAACGGGTAATCCTGATTTGTTTTTCGTGATGGAGTCGAAGGAGAATGGCTTTTTTCAAACCGGCGTATTGCAGACGTCTCCCACGACCAATGTTTCGCGAACGGAGCGATTCGACCTCGTGGTCGGCTCAGGGCGAAAAGGGCAGACTTACCTCTACTGGAATGATCATGCGCTCTTCCAACTCCCCGTATCCTACTGGGTGGAAAAACAAGAATGGGTCAGCAGTCCGGGCTACTCCGCCGGGGCGATTCATTTTACCCGGCCCATCATCCCGCGTTGCCTGGAATGCCACGCGAGCACTTTTGAAGCTCTTGCCCCGCCCAAAAATATTTATAACCGAGACAGCGTCGTGCTCGGTATCTCCTGCGAAAAATGTCACGGCCCGGGTGGCGAACATGTTGCTCGCTATCGCTCGACGACGCCTCCGACTTCGCTTGCTGCCGCCGCGATTATCAATCCGGCCCGTTTGTCCCGGGAAAGACAGCTGGATGTCTGTGCTTTCTGTCATGCGGGTCTGGGGAAATCCCTGACTCCTCCCATGTCCTTCATTCCCGGCGACGTGCTCGCGCGCCATTTGGAGATCCCCAAGCCCGACCCCAAGGCTCCGATCGACGTACATGGCAGTCAGGTGCAGATGCTGGAGCGCAGTCGCTGTTTTCAATCCAGCCCTGCCATGACGTGCTCGACCTGCCACGATGTGCATCTGCCGCAACGTAACGCAGCGGCCATGGCTTCGAGCTGCCTGAAATGCCATACGGTCGAAAGCTGTCGTATCTTTCCCAAGCTCGGACACGCCATTGATCAGCAATGTAACACTTGCCACATGCCGTTGCAGGAAACGGCCCAGATCGTGCTTTCCACCATAAATGGGCAGACGTTGCAGCCCAAAGTGAGAAACCACGTGATCGGGATATATCCGGACATCCGACTCCCCTGAGAGCCGGGTCAACCGATGCGGGCAGCTCAACTCACCGACACAGCGCCGCCAGACGGCGGACGCCTTCGCGAATACGCTCGGGAGTGGAATTCGAATAATTCAAGCGGAAGTAATTTTTTCCGGCATCGGCCGGGAAGAAATCCCGGCCCGGCACGAAGGCCACTTTCTGCACGATAGCGCGTTGCAACAGCTCCATCGCATCGAGCTTTTCAGGCCCGGTGACCCAAAGGAACATGCCACCTTCGGGTTTCGTCCAAGTGAAACCTGCCGGCATCTCGGTGCGCAGCGTGGCATCGAGTATTTCGTAGCGCTCACCATAGGCGCGGCGGATTTTCTCCAGATGAATCGTCTGATTGTTTTGCGTCAGGAAAATGTGCGCCACGCGTTGATCAAAACTCGAGGTGTGCAAGTCGGACGCCTGCTTGAGGATCAACGTCGGATGGAAGAGCGAGGCCGGCAGCACCATCCAGCCGATCCGCAAGCCCGGCGCGATCGTCTTGGAAAACGTGCTCGCGTAGATCACGCGGCCAGCGGTGTCCCAATGTTTGACCGGCGGGATCTCAACACCGCGATAGCGCAACTTCCCGTACGGATCATCCTCCAGGATCGTGAGCCCGTGTTCGGCGGCGATTCGGGCCAGCGCCGCACGACGCGGAGCGGACAACGTGAGGCCGGTGGGATTCTGGAAATTCGGAATCGTATAGAGAAACTTCGGCTTATGCAGGCGGATCAGTTCAGGCAACGCTTCGGGAATGAGGCCGTCGGTATCGGTGGGCACCGGCACGAATTTCGCCTCGAAGGTTTGAAACGCCTGGATCGCCGCGAGGTAGGTGGGGTTTTCGGTCAGCACCACGTCGCCGGGATTCAGGAAAAGTTTCCCCATGAGATCGAGGCCCTGCTGGGAACCGTTCGTCACGAGAATGTCATCCGCCGACGCCTTGAAACCGCGCAGGCCCACTTCCGTCGCGATCCATTCGCGCAACGGTCGATAACCTTCGCTCTCGCTGTATTGGAGGGCGGCGGCGCCGTTGTTTGTCAACACTAGGTCAGACGCCGCTTTGACCTCAGCCACCGGAAATAACTCAGGTGCAGGCAAGCCGCCGGCGAAGGAGATCACCTCCGGCTGCGCGGTCACCTTGAGAATTTCGCGGATGGTCGAGGGACGCAGTCCTGCCATGCGGCGGGACAGGTTGAAGGCGGATTCAGACATGAGAGTACGAATATTTAATTTAGCCGCGCAAGTCGGACATACAGGTAGGGACGGACCGCTGGGCCGTCCGTTCATCGCGGCGGGCCCAGCGGTCCCGCCCTACCCAAAACCGTCGATCCGAAGTCAGATTCATTGGCGGAATATTCCGATCAGCGCTTGAGACGTTCGCGGATGGCTGCACCCATTTGCGTGGTGTTGATCGGCGAAGCGGCGCCGAGATCGGCGGTGTGCTTGCCGTCATCGATGGCGGAACTGACCGCGGCCTCGATAGCCTTGGCTTCTGCTTCGAGTCCGAGCGAGTGACGCAGCAACATAGCCGCCGAAAGAATCGTGCCCGTGGGATTGGCGATGCCCTTGCCGGCGATGTCCGGAGCGGAACCGTGGATGGGTTCGTACAAACCGAGTTTGCCTTCGCCGAGCGAGGCGCTGGGCAACAGACCGAGCGAACCAACGAGTACGGCTGCTTCATCGGTGAGGATGTCGCCGAACATGTTTTCCGTCACGATCACGTCGAATTGCGCGGCATGTGTGATAAGGCGCATGGCGGCGGAATCCACGAGTTGGTGATCCAATTTCACATCGGGGAATTCCTTGCCGATCTCGTTGGCGATCTTGCGCCAGAGACGGGAGGATTCGAGGACGTTAGCCTTGTCGATTGACGTGACTTGCTTGCGACGACCGCGGGCGAGTTCGAATGCGAGACGCACGATGCGGCGGATTTCCACCTCGGTGTAAACCAGCGTATCGACGGCGCGCTCGCCTTCCGGCGTCATCGTGCGGCCTTTCGGCTGACCGAAATAAAGACCGCCAGTCAGTTCGCGGATGACGAGGAAATCCACGCCGGCCACGCGTTCGGGCTTCAGGGGCGAAAGTTTAGCGAGCGCCGGGATGGCTTTGACGGGGCGAAGATTGGCATAGAGGCCGAGACCTTTGCGGATCGCGAGCAGGCCTTGCTCGGGACGAACGGGCGATTGCGGGTCGTCCCACTTCGGGCCGCCGACGGCGCCGAGGAGGACTGCATGCGAAGCTTTGCACGCGGCGAGCGTGGCATCGGGCATCGCAGAGCCCGTGGCATCGATCGCGCAGCCACCGAGCAGATGCGTGGTGTATGCAAAGGTGTGACCGAAGAGCTGAGCCACGGCATCAAGCACGAGGCGCGCTTCATTCACCACTTCAGGACCGATGCCGTCACCCGGCAGTAAGACGATTTTTGCGTTCATGTAGGAAAATATTTTGCAGGAGATTTTTTCAGGAGCCTGTTTACAGGCGACTCAGGAGCTGGATTGCGGGCGGTAGTTATTTGTCGCCTGCAAGCAGGCTCCTACACGCCAAGCCAACCTAGCGAAAGTGCTCACGCCTTCGCCTCCGGTTTGGATGGCTGCGGCGACAAAATGAACTCGTAGCCGTCCGCGAGCGCGAGCCAAGTGGCGTCAAGAATGTTGGTGCTGGCTCCGACGGTGCTCCAGTAGTGTTCCTTACCGTCGTGCCAATCGATGAGCACGCGGGTCACGGCACGAGTGCCTTTGCTGCTGTCGAGAATACGGACTTTATAGTCGAGCAATTGGATGTCGGCGACCTGCGGAAACAGAGGCTCAAGCGCCTTGCGCAACGCCTGATCAAACGCGTTCACCGGACCATTGCCCTCGGCGGCGGTGTGGACTTCGTGCTGGCCGATGTTGAGCTTGATCGTGGCCTGTGCCAGATGGCTATCGCCGTGGCGGCTGACCGTCGCACGGTAATCGACCAGCGTGAAGAGCGGCTGAAAATTCGCAGTGAGTCGGCGCACGAGCAACATGACACTGGCTTCAGCCGCCTCATAAGAGTAGCCCTCGTTTTCCTTGGCCTTGATCAACTCCACGACCTTGGCACCGGTCGCATCGTCCAGACCGGTCAGACCGAGTTGGCTGGCTTTTTCCACGATATTGGCGCGGCCGGAAAGTTCGCTGACCACTACGCGCATCGCATTGCCGACCTTAACCGGATCGATGTGCTGGTACGCATCAGGATGACGCTGCATCGCCGCGACGTGCACGCCGCCTTTGTGCGCGAAGGCACTGTTGCCCACGTAGGCCATGTGTTCATCGGGCGCGAGATTGGCGACCTCGGCGACGAAGCGCGCGATCTCATGCAAATGCGGCAACGCGCCAGCGGGCAGCGCGCGCATACCCAGCTTCAATTCGATATTGGGAATGATCACGCACAGGTTGGCGTTGCCGCAGCGTTCGCCGTAGCCGTTGATCGTGCCTTGCACATGCGTCGCACCGGCGCGGATCGCGGCCATGCTGTTGGCCACGCCGCAACCTGTGTCGTCATGCGCGTGGATGCCGATGCGCTGGCTGGGACCGAAGTGCGCACAGACCGCCTTAACGATGGCCTCAACCTGCCACGGTAAATGACCGCCATTCGTATCACAGAGCACGAGTGATTCCGCGCCGCCTTTCTGCGCCGCCGCCAAGGTCTTCAACGCGTAAACTGGATCCGCATCGTAACCATCAAAGAAATGCTCGGCATCGTAGATGACGCGTTTGCCCTGCGAGCGCAGATAGGCGACGGTGTCCTCGATGATCGCGAGATTTTCTTCGAGCGTGATGCGAAGAACTTCGAGCGCCTGCAGCGTCGAGGACTTGCCAAAGATCGAACAGACTTCCGTGCCGGCCGCGACCAGGGCTTGGACACTCGGATCGTCCTGCGGTTTGAGCTTGGCGCGGCGGGTGGCACCAAACGCCACCAGCTTTGCCGTCTTGAATTTTTCCGAACGCACGCGCTCGAAGAAAGCTGCGTCCTTCGGATTCGAACCCGGCCAACCACCCTCAATGAACATCACGCCGAGATCATCGAGCTTGCGCGCGATGCGCAGCTTGTCCTCGACGGAATACGAGATGCCTTCGCGCTGGGAACCGTCGCGCAGCGTGGTGTCGAAAACTTCTACGAGAGTAGGCTGGAGAGAAGCGGACATGGGAAAGCTTAGGCGTGAACTTCCGGTGTGACAGAGTGATTTTGAGAATGCTCGGCGCGCCCACGGGAAGCCCGGGAGAGCACGTGGTTGAGCGCCGCGAGATACGCTTTGGCACTGGCGACCACAATATCGGTATCAGCCCCATGGCCGTGGCTGGAACGCTGGTCATCATGGCGGACCCGCACGGAAGCCTGAGCCAAGGCATCGATGCCTTCGGTCACAGCGTTGATGCCGAATTCGAGCAAGGTGACCGGGAGCTTAACGATGGTATCGATCGCCTTGTAAGCGGCGTCCACCGGGCCGGTGCCAACGCAAGCCTGCACATGCAGGACGCCATCCGGATCACGGAGCCGCACCGTTGCCGTCGGCAAACCGGTGGTGCCACAAACAATCTGGAGATTATCCAACGCCCAAAGTTCCGGCACCGTGGTGCGCTCGTCCGAGGCGAGCGCGATGAGATCGGCGTCGTGTACGGATTTTTTGCGATCAGCGAGTTTCTTGAATTCGGCGAAGGATTTATTCAACGCTTCGCCGTCGAGCGGATAGCCGAGCTCGGCCAGCCGCTTGGAGAAAGCCGCACGACCGGAATGTTTGCCGAGCACGAGCATCGTTTGCGCCGCGCCAACATCCTCAGGCTTCATAATCTCGTAGGTCTGCGCATTTTTGATCATGCCGTCCTGGTGAATGCCGGACTCATGCGCGAAAGCATTGGCGCCGACGATCGCCTTGTTCGGCGGCACCGGATAACTGGTGCAGCGCGAAACGAGTTTGCTCGCGCGGCAGAGCTGCGTGGCATCAATGCCGGTTTGCAAACCGACTTTTTCGCCGCGCGTGCGGAGCACCATCACGAGTTCTTCGAGCGAAGCGTTGCCCGCGCGTTCGCCGATGCCATTGAGCGTGCACTCGGCTTGGCGCGCCCCGGCGCGGAGTCCGGCGAGCGAGTTGGCCACTGCGAGACCGAGGTCATCGTGGCAATGCACGGAGATGATCACGTCTTTCGCGCCGGGAGTATGCTTGATAATACCGGCGATGAGCGCGCCGAACTCGTCAGGCATCGTGTAGCCGACCGTATCGGGAATATTCAGCGTGGTCGCGCCGGCCTTGATGACGGCGGCAAGCACGTGATACAGAAATTCGGGATCGCTGCGACCGGCGTCTTCGGGTGAAAACTCGATATCGGTGCAGAGCGAACGGGCGTAGCCCACCATCTCGACGGCCTTGGCTGTCATTTCCTCGCGCGTCATGCGGAGCTTGTGCTTCAAGTGCAGATCGCTCGTGGCGAGGAACGTGTGGATACGCGGATGCTTCGCGCCCTTCACGCCATTCCAAGCCGCATCGATGTCGTTCTTCGTGCAACGCGCGAGACCGCAGATGATCGGCGGCTCGGCTTGCGGGCGACCGGCGACACTCACCTGCCCCACTTCGGCTGCGATAGTTTGGACGGCAGCCAAATCGTCCGGTGAGGCCGCAGGAAAACCGGCCTCGATCACATCCACGCCCAATCGCGCCAACTGGCGCGCCACCTCGAGCTTTTCAGCCGAGGTCATCGACGCGCCGGGAGCTTGTTCACCGTCACGAAGTGACGTATCAAATATCCTGACGTAATTGGAGGTGGAGGATGACATGGTGAAAGTAAGAGCACCCCTTGTAGGTGGCCCGCTTGCCGGGCCACGTTGCGCGACAAGCGCGCAACCTACAAGGTATGCTCACCGTTTCATCACTTCGAGATCGTGATCGGATTCAAGAACGGCATCATCGCGCGTAATTTGGCGCCGACGACTTCGATCTTCTGTTTGCGCTCGGTGGCGCGGAACTTGTTCATGGTCTTGCGGCCAAGTTTATTGTTCTCGTCCATGAAGCGTTTGGCGAATTTGCCGGTTTGGATATCCTTGAGGATACGTTTCATTTCCGCCTGCGTCTTCTTGGTGACGACGCGCGGACCGGAAACATAATCGCCCCATTCGGCGGTGTCCGAAACGGAATAGCGCATGTAGTTGAGGCCACCGCGATACATCAGGTCGACGATGAGCTTCAGTTCGTGCATGCACTCGAAGTAGGCGATCTCGGGCTGATAACCGGCATCGACAAGGGTCTTGAAACCGGCCTTCACCAACTCGGCGCAGCCGCCGCAGAGGACAGCCTGTTCGCCGAACAAATCGGTTTCGGTTTCTTCGGTGAACGTGGTTTGGAGCACGCCGGCGCGGGTGCAGCCGATGCCGCGCCCGTAGGAGAGCGCGAGTTTCTTGGCCTTGCCCGTCGCGTCCTGGTGGACGGCGATGAGGCCGGGGACGCCGCCGCCTTCCTGGAACACCTCGCGAACGCGGTGGCCGGGGGATTTCGGGGCGATCATGGTGACGTCGACATTCTTCGGCGGGACAATGCCGGCGAAGCGGATGTTGAAGCCGTGCGCGAACATCAGCATCTTGCCGGCCGTGAGGGCGGGCGCGACGGCTTCGCGATAAAGACGGGCGGCCACGTGATCGGGCACGAGCATCATGATGACGTCGGCCCACGCAGCGGCGGCTTCGACGGTGTCGACGGTGAGACCGGCCTTCTTGGCCTTGGCAACGGACTTGCTCGTCGCGGCGAGTCCAACGCGGACCTCGACGCCACTGTCCTTCAGGTTGAGCGCGTGGGCGTGGCCTTGCGAGCCGTAGCCGATGATTGCGACTTTCTTGCTTTGGATGAGCGAGAGATTCGCGTCTTTGTCGTAGTATATTTTAGCCATGATGTTTGTTAATTTGAGATTTGAATATTTGAAATTTGCGCAGGAGGAATTTTAGACGGACATCGAGACGCCGGAGTCGTGGGCGTGATCGCCGGGCACCACTTCCGCCCGGACGAGCGGCGGATTGGCGCTCATGGCTTCGTGGCCACGGGCCATCGCGACGGAACCGGTGCGAACCATCTCGGTGATACCGTAAGGCCGGAGCACGAGCTCGAACTTCGAGATCTTCTCGGGCGTGCCGGTGACCTCGATGACGATGGACAATTCATCGACATCGACCACGCGGGCGCGGAAAACATCGACGAGCTGCAACACCTGGGCGCGGGTCTGCGGGGTGACGGACACCTTCACGAGACCGAGTTCGCGCATGAGCGCGTTCTTGTGTGTGAGGTCGTCGACGCGGAGCACGTTGACGAGTTTGTAGAGGTTCGCCTCGACGAGGCGCGCGCCATGATCGGTGGCCTCGACCACGACGGTCAGGCGGGAAACGCCCGTCTGCTCGGTGCGGCCGACGGTGAGGGAATCGATGTTGAAGTTGCGGCGACGGAAGAGTGAGGCGATGCGGTTGAGCACGCCGGGCACGTCTTCCACGTAAGCAATGAGGGTATGTTTAGCCATGGTCGGTTGAGGTTAGCGGCGAGCGGTTGCGCGGCTTTTGGCCGCAGGCTTGGAAGCAGATTTGGCGGCCGGTTTGGCGACCGGTTTAACGGTGACCTTGGCCGCGGATTTCTTCGCGGACTTGGCGCTGCCGTTCGAGGCGGCTTTAACCACGACCACAGGTTCGGCGGCAGAGGCGAGCGCCACATCAGCTGCGGAAGGCATCTGCCAATCGGTATCGTTTCCCGACTCGCTGAGGACGTCGCGCTTGGGGCGACGGATCATTTTGTCGAGGGCGGCACCGGCGGGCACCATCGGAAACACGGTGTCTTCCTTCTCGACCACGAAATCGATCACGACCGTTCCTTTGGTCGCGAGAGATTTCGTCACGGTAGCATTCACGTCGGAACGTTTGTTGCAGCGCAGACCGTTGAGGCGATAGGCCTCGGCGAGCTTCACGAAGTCCGGACCCGTCATCGGGGTGGCGGCGTAGCGTTTGTCGTAGAAAAACTCCTGCCACTGGCGCACCATGCCGAGGAAAGAATTATTGATGATGGCAACGTTCACCTTGATGCCTTCCTGCTCGGCTGTGGCCAATTCGCAGGACGTCATCTGGAAACCGCCATCGCCCACGACCACCCACACGTCTTTATCCGGGCAGGCAAACTTCGCGCCGATCGCGGCAGGAAGCGCAAAGCCCATTGTGCCGAGACCACCGGACGTGATGAGCGAGCGGGGTTGTTCGTGACGAAAATATTGGGCTTCCCACATCTGGTGCTGACCGACGTCGGTGACGACGATAGTGTCGCAAGGCCGCTTCTTGGTGAGGCGGCAGATATCATTGATGACGTGAGCGGCATAGAGATGTCCGCTGTCAGGCAAAGCTTGAATGTCGCGCACGGCGGCATCGCCCTTGCCCAAATTGATCGTGGCCCACCATTCAGGGTGAACCGCTTGCTGCACGCTCGGGAGTAATTCTTCGAGCACTTCGCGCAGATCACCGATGAGGGCGACATCCACGGGAACATTCTTGTTCACCTCGGAAGGATCGATCTCAACGTGAATCTTCTTCGCGTTCGGCGCGTAGGTTTTGAGATTACCGGTCACGCGATCATCGAAGCGCATGCCGAGAGCGATCAGGAGATCGGCCTGTTGGATGGCTTCATTGACCCACGCTTCACCGTGCATGCCCATCATGCCGAGATTCAGCGGAGCGGACGCGGGAATAACCCCGAGGCCGAGCAACGTGACGGCGATGGGAATGTTGGCCAGTTCGGCAAATTTCAAAACTTCATCCGTCGCGCCGGACTTAAGAATACCTTGGCCCGCGAGGATCAACGGACGCTTGGCGTTGTTGATGAGCTCGAGAGCTTTTTGATATTCACTCGGCAACGCGCGGAGATTCGGGCGATAGCCCGGGAGCTTCGGCGCGGCGGCCTCCCAATCGAATTCGCAAGTGAGCTGTTGCGCATCCTTGGTGATGTCGACGAGCACCGGACCCGGACGGCCGCTCTTTGCAATGTAGAAAGCCTCGCGGATCGCGCGGGCAATGTCGCCGGGCTTCGTAACGAGATAATTGTGTTTCGTGACCGGGATCGTGACGCCCGTGACGTCGGTTTCCTGGAAGGCATCGGTCCCGATGGCCTTGGAACCCACCTGACCGGTGATGCACACGATCGGCGAGGAATCCATCATGGCGGTAGCGATACCGGTAACCATGTTGGTGGCGCCCGGACCGGAGGTCGCGATGGCGACGCCGACTTTGCCGCTGGCGCGCGCATAGCCGTCGGCCATGTGCGTGGCACCCTGCTCATGACGGACGAGCACGTGGTGAACTTGCGGATATTTCGTCATCGCATCGTAAGCGGGCAAGATCGCGCCGCCTGGATAACCGAACACGATATCCACGCCTTCGCGGATTAAGCATTCCCAAATAATTTCTGCTCCGGTGAGTTTCATAATAGTCCCTTGTTTTTGCGTGGTTTTAAAAAGTTATGTCGTGTAGGCGCCTTCGGCGGCGGAAGAAACGGTATTGGCATATTTCGCCATCACGCCGCGCTTGTAACGCGGTGCCGGTGGCGTCCAGCCTTGTTTACGTTTGGCCAATTCGGCCGGCGCAATCTCGACTGACAATGTGCGGGTCGCGACGTCGATCTCGACGAGGTCGCCCTCATTGACGAAGGCGATGAGTCCGCCCACGAATGCTTCCGGCGCCACGTGGCCGATGGAGAAACCGCGGGTCGCACCGGAGAAACGTCCGTCGGTGAGGAGCGCCACCGTCTCAACCATACCGGCGCCAGCGAGCGCAGCGGTCACGCCGAGCATCTCGCGCATGCCGGGTCCACCCTTCGGTCCCTCGTAGCGAATGACCACGACATCACCGTCCTTGATTTTGCCAGCGGTGACTGCGGCCATGGAATCTTCCTCGTTGTTGAAGACGCGAGCCGGGCCCTTGAAATGTTTGATCGTACTGCCCGCGACCTTGAGCACCCCACCCTCTTCGGCGAGATTGCCGCGGAGAATGACGAGCCCACCGGTGGGCTTGAACGCTTTGTCAGTCGGACGGATGACCTGCTGGCCGGGAGTCTCGGGAGCATTGCGCACTTCATCGGCCAGCGTACGACCAGTAACCGTCATGCAGTCGCCATGAAGAAGTTTCCCCTCGAGGAGGCGGCGGAGAATCAGCGAAATACCACCGGCCTGATGCATCTCAACCGCGGTGTAGAGACCGCCGGGCTTGAGCGTGGCGATGGTGGGAGTCTTTTCGTTGATATCGTTAAACTCGTCGATCTTGAGCGCAACGTTCGCCTCGCGCGCGAGTGCGAGCAGGTGCAACACGGCGTTAGTCGAACCACCCGAGGCGGCAACCGAGGCCATAGCGTTTTCAAAAGCGTGGCGCGTGAAAATTTGCGAAGGCTTCAGATCCTGGCGGACGAGATCCATCACGATCTCGCCGCAGCGAAACGCGGCTTTACCCTTCGCTTCGTCCGTGGCCGGAATGCCATTGAGACCAACCGGAGAAATGCCGATCGCCTCCATGATTGTCGCCATGGTGTTGGCGGTGAACTGGCCGCCGCAAGCGCCCGCGGTGGGGCACGCGGCGTTTTCCACGGCGAGAAATTCCTTTTGGTCGATCTTGCCGGAAGAAAATGCGCCGACGGCCTCGAACACATCCTGCACGGTGAGCGCCTTGCCGTGAAGGTGGCCGTGATTGATTGAGCCGCCGTAGAGGGCGAGGCCGGGAATGTCGCAACGCGCGAGCGCCATCATGACGCCAGGGTTGGTTTTGTCGCAGGCAGAAAGACAAACGACACCGTCGAGGTAATTGCCACGCACGACCAACTCGATCGAGTCGGCGATCAGTTCGCGGCTGATGAGTGAGGTCTTCATGCCCTCGGTGCCCATCGTGATGCCATCGGAAATGGAAACGGTATTGAACTCCATCGGCGTGCCACCGGCGGCGCGGATACCCGCTTTCACATGTTCGGCCAACTCACGGAGATGGTAATTGCACGGCCCGATCTCAGTCCAAGTGTTGGCGATGCCGATCAACGGTTTCTGCAAATCCTCATCCGTAAACCCGACCGCCTTCAGCATGGCGCGGGAAGGCGCGCGTTGCGGGCCCTCGGTGATGGTGCGGCTATGTTTCCTTAAGTCAGTCATGGGATGATCGGAACCACACGCTAGAATAGCGGGCGGAAAGGTTATAGTTACAGGAGCGTTTGGCGTTCATCGAGTGAAAAAACAAAGGCCGCCCTTTTTTGGGGCGGCCTCTAGTTAAATTCGTTTGGAAGATAAGTTAGTAGACTCGCCCTTGTTTAGGGGTAAGCAGTACGACGACCACAATAATTACGGTGGCAAGGAAACGAACAGGGAACTGGGTGCCGGAGGTGGTCATTTCTACGAAGATTCTTTTGATAGTAGTACAACGACACTCGTCAACGCTTACTTTATTTTTTTATGACACAGGGGTATTTTCAGTAGTTCGATAGCGGTAGGTGGCGTGCTTGCCGCGCCACGTTGCGCGACAAGCGCGCAACCTACAAATGCACCCACAGCCCACTTTCCCATTTGAATTCGTGGCTTCCACCCCCCTCACTCCCGTTCCTTGAAGACCGACGCTTTCGATTATCCACTACCGGAATCCCTTATTGCCCAGCGCCCTGCCGCCCGGCGCGATGAGTCGAGACTGCTCGTGGTCCATCGTAGCGAACGACGGATTGAGCACCGGAAATTCAGCGATTTGCCCGAGTATCTGCGCGCCGGAGACACCCTTTTTCGCAACAACGCCGCCGTCATTCCCGCCCGCCTCCACGCCACCCGCCCGACTGGCGGACAGGTTGAGTGCCTGTTGCTCCGACCGGCCGTGCCTCCACGAAATTCAGCCACTGCCACAGGGTGGAACGCGGCCTCCGGACGCGTTTCTTCAAGCGCAACTCAAACAAACCCGTCCAGAGGCCGGGTTCCACCTTCCGATCAGAATCCAGAAGAATGGTGGTGCCTGCTGCGGCCGGGCAAAAAACTGCCCGTCGACGCCACGTTTGGAATAACCGGACTATTCACCGGGACCGTGCGCGAAAAAACCGCGGACGGGACGGTGCGGGTGGCCTTTCAGACGACGAGCGGAAACATCTTAGAAGTAGCCAACCAGATCGGCGAAATGCCGCTGCCACCGTATATTCAACGCGACACTTCTTGTAGGAGCCTGCTTGCAGGCGACAACGAACCCGCGCCAACTGAAACCAATTCATCGCCTGCCCCACGGCAGACTCTGGGCCCTGCGCTTGTCGAACGGGCAAACAAACTCCTACAAAGAGAAGAAGAACGCACCCAAGATCGCGAACGCTACCAAACCGTCTACGCGGATCGCGGCCATCAAGTCGCCGCCGCCGCGCCGACGGCCGGCCTGCATTTCACGCCCGAGCTGCTGGCCAATCTGGCGACGCGCGGCGTAAGTTTCGCCGACCTGACCTTGCACGTGGGCCTCGGAACGTTCCGCCCGATCATGACCGAGAACATCGCCGACCACGCCATCCATCGCGAAGTCTATGAAATCCCCGCGAGCACACAGCGTGCGCTATTCACTCCGACTGGTCGGCGCATCGCCGTCGGCACGACCTCGGTGCGGACGATCGAAGATTATCTCGCCACCCACACCTCGCCACTGGAGCGCGACTTCCTATCGGAGGCCGGCCTCTTCATTTATCCCCCGCGAAAATTCGCCGGGATCGATGCCCTGATCACGAATTTTCACCAGCCCCGCTCCACCCTGCTCTGCCTCGTCTCGGCGTTTCTCACGCCAGGTTCGACCGACGGCATCGCGTGGTTCAAGGAAATCTACGCCGAAGCCGTGGCCCGCGAATACCGTTTCTTCAGCTACGGCGACGCCATGCTGATTTTGTGAGGAAGTTCAGGAGAACGAGCACGATTCCGTTAAGACGATCCGAACCTAACGAAACCGAACCAGCAATGTTCGTCCCTCACTGCACAAACAGCACGAGCGTGTCGTCCATCACATAGAAGGCGACGCCGTCTTCCAAACCTTGGGCTTTGTAGGTGTAGATACCGGGTGTGGTCGGTGCAGTGAAGCTGATGGCCACCGTCTTGCTCGCACCGGGAGCGATACCGCTCAGCGAGGGGAAGCCCAGGAAAGTATTGTCCACGTCGCGGAATGAGAGGTAGTCGGTGGCACCCCAGGTTTTCGTGCCGCGATTCGTGAGGTTGTACGTGAAACTAACTGTCGCACCGGGCGCAACGGTGGAGGGAAATGTCGTCGCGTTGTACGTCATGGCATTCCGGAGCGGAAGCGCGTCGACTTGCACGACGACGACGTCCTGCGTGGAGAAGAACTCGATGCCTTCTTCGAAAGCTTGAACATAGTAGGTATGCAGGCCGGGTGTAATGGGCGCAGTGAAACTGAAGGCGACGTTGGTCGTGCCGCTCGTGGCGATGCCGTTGAGCGGAAGGAAGGAGAGGAACGTCCCATTCTCATCACGGAGTGATAGGTAGTGACCCGTGGCCCACACCTTCGTGCCGGCGTTGCTCAAAGAATAACTCAGGTTCAATGTGGCACCAGGTACCACTTCATTCGGGAGTCGGGTCCGCGTGTAGACAATGGCGTTCGGTCGCGGGGCGAGGACGACGAGCGTGAGATCCGCCTGCGTATTGAAATTACCCACGCCGGTTTGCGCAGCCTGCACGGTGTAATTGTACGTGCCGGGTGCGGTCGGGGCGGTGAAGCTGAGGTTCACGGTCTTGCTCGCGCCGGGTGCGAGGACGGTGAGCAAGGCGGAGGAGAGCGTGGTGCCGCTGTTGTTTTTCAACGACAGCAGATGATTCGCGCCCCACGTTTGCGTGCCAGTGTTCGTGACGTTGTAGGTGAAGACCACAGCCGATCCGGGCGCAGCGCTAACCGGGAACGTCGTCGTGTTGTACGTGATAGAATTTCTCAGTGGTGCGAGGACCGTGAGCGTGAGCGTGGTCTGTGTGGAGAAAAACTGGACGCCGTTTTCCAACGCTTGGACGTAATAGGTGTAAGTGCCGGGCACAGACGGCGCGGGAAAATTCAGGACCGCCGTCGTGGTTTCACCGGGAAGCGTGCCGATCAGCGAGGAGAAGGCGACGAAGGTATTATTGACGTCGCGAATGGAGAGATAGTGAGCCGCACCCCAAGCCTGCGTGCCGACATTGGTCATGAAGTACGCAAGGTTAACCGCGCCACCAGCGGTCACGCTGGTCGAAGATACCGTGGTCGCATACGTGATCGCATTGGACTGTGGCAGGATCACGACTAACCGGGCAAAGCGACTGGTGGAGGAACCCACGGAGTCGGTTGCGATCACGGCGTAGCTGCCGGCATCCGTCAGCTGCACATTGCTGAGACTGAGAGTCGGGCCGGTGGCACTGGGAATATTAATTCCGTTTTTTTGCCACTGGTAAGTGATCGCAGTCGAACTGGTGGCGACAGCGGTAAAATTAATCGTCGCTCCCACAAAGGCCGGGAGACTCTGCGGCTGCGTACTGAAGACTGGCACAAGCTGAACGGTAAGAGTCGCGCTATTACTCGTGGCGGAACCGACTGAGTTGGCCGCTACAACGGTGTACGATCCGGCATCACCGCTGGCGACACTGGCGATGGTGTACGTGCTGCTGGTGGCCCCGCTGATGGCCACTCCATTTTTCTGCCATTGGTAGGTCGGAGCAGGAGAGCCGCTGGCAGCGGCGATGAAGGTCACGGCATTGCCGGCGATGATCGTCTGGTTTACAGGCTGGGTCGTGATGGCGGAAGCGGTGGTCGCAGCCACGAGTACGAAATGCGCGGCTGTGAGGGCCGGCAAGGTGTAGCTAAATTGATTCCCCGAGATATTTGTCACGGCAGCACGTTCCGTGATCGTGGCCCTGGCAGAATCGAAAGCGAAAACCCGGGCGCTGCCATATGGGGTCGTACCGGCGACAGTGAAATTCAAAACCGTGGGGGTGCTGTAACTTTTGTTGAGCACGACGACGTGTAGGCGGGCAGTCGAGCTGCTTTCGAGCGACGCGAAGGTCGAACACGTGACAACGTCAGACGCAGCTGCTGTGACCGAGGTGTCACCGAACTGCTGGCCGGTGCCGTCGTAGTTGCGGTACAGTTTAAAGGCGGCGGCGGTATAGGTGAGGTCGTTGTGTAAGGGCCATAATGAGGCCAGATAAACGCTGTTCTTGCCAAAGATACCCAGGATATCGGCTTGGGCGATGCCGCCGGAAATATGGCTCTCTCCACCAAAATTATACTCGGTGAACCCGAGTTTTGTCCCAGGATAAAACGTGCTGATTGATTGCTGGATGTTAGGCAGGAAAGGCAGAAAGCCCGGGAAGTACTGGCCAATCCAGCTGTTCTCGACGTATGTGGCATCCCAGAAAGCGCGAGGGGCCTGCAGGCGGGCTTGGTTGCAGGCAATGTTGGTGTAATCAGTGTTGTCGGTAACCCGCGCGCCGCCGCCCTGAGCTTCGCTGTAATTATGCAGATCGAGGACATCGAGAAGCCGCTGGCTGTTGGTCGTGGAGGCCTGCTTCATCTGATCGAGAAAGTAATCGATGAACCAGCGGTAGGAGCCTTTGGTTTTTTCCGTGGTCCAATCGGGCGCGCCTTGGAAATCATGGTAGCCGCCGAAACCATAACTCACGAAACCGAGCGTCTCCGCCGCTGGATCGATACGCTTGACCGTCTTGGCGAGATCGACACTCCGCGTGATCAATTCCGCGCAGAGCGGCTGCGCCGGGTGAAGGCGCGCATGAGTGCTGGACCAAAGATCGGGCTCGTTGTCCAAAGCGTAGCCCTTGATCCCGGTCGTGCTGGTGGCACTGCCGTAGCGGTTGACGAGGAAGTTGAGCAACTCGTCCGAATAAACTTTGCCATCGTTCAAGTCGGGCGTAAGCGAAAGCGCCGTTGGCTTGGTATTCAGCAATTGCACCCAACGGCTGGACGGTGCGACTTGGCCAGTGGTGACCGGTCCGGATTTATCCGCCGCGACATAGCCCGCCATGGGCAACGTGACGATGGAATAGGCGTGGTTCGCCGCCACGGACTGATCATGAAAATTCGTCACGACTATGCCAGGAATGTTCGCCTGACTGCCGGTGATATTGGAAACCCAGGTCAAAAAATCGTCGCTCTGGTGGAGATAATCGGAGCCGGCGTTCGAGGCATTCGTTTCCCAATTATAGCCGGTCATGCGGTTGCCCCCTTGGCGGCGCAACGTGAAATTCACTCCCGCAATATCCTGATTGCTGCCGTAGATCAAAGGACTGATCGGAATACGATTGGTATCCGGGTTCACGTTGATCCCCACGGCGGCCTCGGCGGACAGCCAGGTCAGGGCCCAAAGTAGCGCCAGCCCCCTCGTGCGAGTGAAGCATGCGAACATACTTGGAGTTAAGCAGGTCAAAGGAGGGTTGAGTGAATTCATAACTGGGAGACAATAATCGTGAATTGTCGGACTAGGCGGCATTCAAACCAGTGCCAAAGCGAATAAAAAAGGACCGCTCTTAAATGAGTGAATATCTTTGATTGATCAATTTTTGCAACGGAACAGGCACCCGGCGAATCCGAATACTGGGCCAGACAAACCACCGGAGCTCATTTCCCCTTAAAATCAGGCTTTGCGTGGGCGTGATACTCCGACTCAACGACGGCCAATTTTCGCTGCGCCAGTGAAGCCATGGTGATCGTATCCACCCCACTTGATTTCAAAATCACTGCACAAACAAAACCAAAGTATCGTCCATGAGGTAGAAGGCGACGCCGTCTTCCAAGCCTTGGGCTTTGTAGGTGTAGATGCCGGGTGTGGTTGGCGCGGTGAAGCTAATGTTGACTGTCTTGCTGGCTCCGGGACTTACGCCGCTGATCGAGGGGAAGCCGAGGAACGTATTATCCACATCACGGAAGGAGAGGAAGTCGATGGCGCCCCACGTTCTCGTGCCGCGATTGGTGATAGTGTACGTGAAGCTGATGGTCGATCCTGGTGCCGCGGTGGCGGGGAAGGTGGTCGCGTTGTAGGTGATGGCATTGGCGAGAGGGAGTGCGTCCACTTGGATGACAACTATGTCCTGCGTGGAGAAAAATTCGATACCCTCTTCGAAGGCTTGAATATAAAAAGTGTGCAGACCGGGCGTGGTGGGCGCGGTGAAGCTGAAGGCCACGTTAGTGGTGCTACCGGTGGCGACACCGTTGAGCGGAATGAAGGCAAGGAACGTGCCGTTTTCATCGCGGAGCGAGGCGAAGTGACCCGCGCCCCACGTTTGGGTGCCGGCGTTGCTAAGTGAGTAGCTGAGATTGAGCGTAGCTCCGGGCACGACTTCATCGGGCGAGCGGGTTCGCGTGTAGACAATGGCGTTGGGGCGCGGCGCGAGCACGACGAGCGTGAGATCGGCGTGCGTGTTGAAATTGCCCACGCCGGTTTGCGAGTTTGACGTTCGCGCCAGCTCATTGGCGTGAAAATCTCCCACACCTTGTACACTCCTTCTCCCTCTGTGTCAGCCTCTGTGCCCTCTGTGAAAAGGATTGGGAGGTTTTAGGTATGAAATGTTCAGGTTAGTGCCCATGAGTGTGGATTAGTGATAAAAAAGAATTGATCCCATCCGCGTCGGTCCGTGCCATCCGCGGAAGATTACCGCTCTTTATCTTTCCCTCTTCTCTCCTCATTCCGTCCGTGATTTCCGGCACGAACTGTGGTTAATCATCGCCCATGACTCTCAAAGATAACGAGCACGTCGATCTCGCCACTCCCTCCGGTCCGATGCGGACCTATCTCTTTCGCCCCACGGCACCGGGCAAATACCCGGGCCTTCTCCTCTACTCAGAAATTTTCCAAGTCACCGGCCCCATCCATCGCACCGCCGCCCTGCTCGCCGGTCACGGCTTTGTCGTCGCCGTGCCGGAAATCTACCACGAGTTCGAACCGGCCGGCACCGTGCTCGCCTACGATCAAGCCGGTGCCGACCGCGGCAACGTCCTCAAGACCACCAAGGAACTCACCCACGACGACGCCGACGCCCGAGCCGTCCTCGCCTATCTCAAAACCCATCCCGCCTGCACCGGCAAACTCGGCGTCGCCGGCATCTGCATCGGCGGCCATCTCGCCTTCCGCGCCGCGATGAATCCCGAGGCGCTCGGTGCGGTTTGTTTCTACGCCACCGATATCCACAAACGCGGACTCGCGAAAGGCATGAACGACGATTCCCTCGATCGCATTCCCGAAATCAAAGGCGAGTTGCTCATGCTCTGGGGCCGGCAAGATCCGCACGTCCCGCTCGAAGGCCGCCAAAAAATCCACGCCGCGCTCAACGCCGCCGGCACGAATTTCACCTGGCACGAATTTAACGGCGCCCACGCCTTCATGCGCGACGAAGGCGCCCGCTATGACCCCGAGCTCGCGCTGCATTGCTACCAACTCGCGATCAATTTCCTCCGCCGCAAACTCGGCGAAGGCGATCTCCGCCTCGAGTCCGCCACCGGCCCCACCGAGACGAAGCATTGAGCGAAACAGCCAAGGCTCAATTCATGTCTGCCTTGATGTAGGAGCCTGCTTGCAGGCGACCTTTGCACACACGCCAACGACAAAGTTTTTAGTCGCCTGCAAGCAAGCTCCTACAAATCAATCCATTTCAATTCGCGTTCATTAGCGTCCATTCGCGGTTAAGAATTATTCTGTTTCCCATGCCGGCCTCTCCCCAGCCATCTGCCGAATATGAAGCGCGCATTCTGCAAGCGCTCCAAGAACTGGGCATCCCCGCTTCCTACGCCACCAATCGCCGGCAATCGTTTCAGTTCGAAGGCACGGACTTGGTTTTCATTGGACTCGATATGGCGGGACGCGAGCAACGCCTGGAACGCCACGCCGCCACGCAATGGCAAGCCATGCGCGCCGCTGCCGAAATTGCCAGCGTCGCCCTCGCGGCGATCTCCGCCTTCCGCAGTTTCGATTACCAAAAACAAATCATCGCCCGCAAACTCGCGGCCGGTCAGTCCATCGAGCAGATCCTTCGCGTCAGCGCGCTGCCCGGCTTCAGCGAACATCACACTGGCCGCGCCATCGACATTGGCACACCCAGCTCGCCACCTCTCACGGAGGCTTTCGAACAAACCGCCGCTTACGCCTGGCTCAGTCGGCACGCACAGGATTTTGGATTCACCCTAACTTATCCCCGCGGCAATCCCCACGGCGTATGCTTCGAGCCCTGGCACTGGTTCTGCCGCGAAACCTAGATGCCGCCGAAATTCTCCGCGGATGACAGATAAACGCAGATAAAATTCAGAAAAAAACGCCTGAGCCAGGGATCGGCAGTAAAATGGCCGCAAAAAAACCTAATCAGAAAACAACTCCCGCACTGGTGAATGCCCTGAGGTAAATAATCATGGTCTTCTCCTCCGCGTTTCAACTGCCGTTTTTAGGTTGATGTTTTCATCTGCAGCCATCCGTGCATTCAGTGGTAAAAACTCCGGAGTTTAACCACGGAGTGCACAGAATGCACGGAGTGGGAGCCAATCCCGGCATGATTGAGCATCCCAACCTGCATCACCTCTAGTTTGATTCTGTGCATTCCGCTATCTGCGGAAATTTCTCTTTCCTACCTCATTCCAAATGAGCGTCCATTTGCGGTTCACTTTCTCTCCGTCATCTTCGCCAGCGAGCGATCATGCCACCGCGCCAGCACCACCAGCGCGCACACCGCCCCGACCAACGCCATGGCCATGTCGGTCTGCGTGTCCCACGGATCACCTTGCGTACCGAGAAACGCCTCGGCCGCCTCGCCACTCGTCACGGCGGTCAGCCACTCGAACAGCTCATAACACGCACTGAACGCCAGACACCCACTTACCACGAGAAACCCCAGCCACCGACTCGGCTGCCCATCACCCCGGTCGCGCAGCGGTGAAGTCCGCAGCAAAATTTCCCGCGTCAGAATCGCCGGGACAAACCCCTGCGCGAAATGCCCAATCTTATCGTAATTATTGCGGGTCCAGCCAAACCACTCCTTCGCCCATTCCCCTAATGGCACCAAGGCGTACGTGTAATGCCCGCCGACAATCAGCACGACGCTGTGCAGCCAAAGCAAAATCAGCAGCAGCGTGGAGAACGGAAATCGTTTCTGCATCACCAACATCAGTGGCACACCGATTAGCACCGGCACCACTTCGAGAAACCAAGTGAAGTAATCATGCGGCCGCACGACCGACCACCCAAGTACGGGAATCAACAAAACGCAGAACCAAATCAATCGACGATCCATGCCCATAGCGTGGAAGGTGGCGCGTTTGGCGCAAGCCCAAGGGTTTCCCTCTGGTAGGTGGCGTGCTTGCCGCGCCACCTACTCCAACCCGTTTCAGCCACGGCCTTTTCTCCCGTAGCCGCGCTTGAGCGCAGCGAAAGCGTGGTGTCTGGCGTCCCTTCGCTCCACCACATTGTCGCTATACTCCAACGCGGCTACCCTATACCTGAAACTGCTCTCGCCCCACGATATTTTCCCCGCCCTCAATCCCGGTTTTGACATCCCCCTCCCTTCCTCCAAACCTGCCCTCACAACCTATGGACCAACTGCACGCCTACTGGCGCATGGAATACATCGAGGCTCCCCGCCCCTCCGCTACCCCGAAGACTTTCTCGGAGCTGCCCGCCCTCGGCGACGATGCCCAAGCCCTGATCATCCACCGCAGCCCGCTCTCCTATCTCGTCCTCAATAAATATCCCTACACCGCCGGCCACCTCCTCGCCATTCCCTTTCG
>JANYCF010000002.1 GCA_025360455.1 Opitutaceae bacterium
CGGAGGCCGGGTTCCACCAATCCGAGCACGTTCCAGGATATTGGATTGATCGTTCATTTTAGAAATCGAACTCAGCGCACGGGCCAGACGTCAGCGAGTGCTTTCCAGTTGGCGAAGTAGTACACCGCGAAGCAGGCGAGGAAGACGAGCGTGAGAACCATCGTGCCCTTGGTGGCGTAATGCTCATTCGCGAGGGAACCGGCTTTGCTGCCAGCAAGAGCGGGAGGCGTACCCCAATCGGTCATGGCGCGATTCTCAATTTTCTTGCCGAAGAACAGCGTGCCGACGCAGAGCAGAGCGAACGTCAGCAGCCCAAGAAAGGCAATCACACCACCGATGCCGAGCACGCCGAGCCAGAGATGCGCGGCCGGACCATAGACGCCCTGAGCGTCGATATCCCAGCTGCGGCGGGAAACCCCCATCGAGCCGGCGAACGACATGCCGAGCGAGAGCAGCACAATGCCGCCACCGAAGAGATACGGTTGCACGCGAGCGACGCCGCGCAGTATGAAGTCGCGCTGGAAAATCAGCGGGATCACATAATACGCGAGGCCCATGAAGGCGAGCGTCGTGCCGCCAACCACGGTGACGTGGAAGTGTCCGGGAATGCGCAGCGTGTTATGCGCGATAATATTAATCTGCTGCGTCCCGAGCGTGACGCCGGTAATGCCACCGAGGAAACCGAAGATCACGACGGACAACACCGTGGCGGAGAACGCCGGATTTTTCCACGGCAGGGCGACGGCCCAACCGAAGACACCGTTCGTGTAACCTTTCTCGCGCATGGCGATTTCAATTCCCGCCGGCACCGTGAAGCCGTGGACCATCGAAGCGAGCACCGCGAGGTACATGGCGTACGAAGTGTTCCAGATCTTCCACGTCGCACCCACGCCCGGATCGACCAGGAGATGGTGCGCCGAAGCGAGATTGATGAAGAGAATATAGAGGACGAAAGCCGTGCGGCAAACCGCTTCATTGATGGGACGCGAGCCGAGCACGATGTGCGAGAGGAGATACCAGACGCTCACCATCGCGCAGACGTTGACCTGCTGCGATTGATGCCCGAGGCCCCACCAGATGAGGCGATACCAGGCTGGGTCGGGCTGGGGCGTCCAACCCATCGAGTAGGTGAACGTCGGGATCATCACCACGGCGCCGTGCAACAGCGTGACAACGGCGATGATGGCGGCGGCAGTCGCACCAAAGGTCACGATGGGCAACGAGCCTTCGTAAGCTTTATCACGTTTGGCGACGTAGAGTGTGGCAAAGAAATTAAACACGCCGACCAACGTACCCACCGCGACGAGAATAATTCCGAAATAGAAACAAGGATGCGCGAGCAGCGGCAAGTAGGACGTCATCATCACGTCGGCCTTACCGGCGATGATGATGTAATCCACCATCACGCCGCCGGTGAGCATCAGCCCGAACGAAACCCACGCGACCTTCTTGGAAAAGAGCCGGGCGTTGAGGGGCGTCGTGCAGGCGAAGTAGAGAATCGCGACTTCGAAAAACAGAATCCACAGGATCAGCATGTTGATGCCGTGGAAAGTCAGGATGCGGTAGAACCAGTCGGTGGGCAGCAAATGCACCGTTTGCCAGCGCGTGAGCGCGAGCAGCAACGCGGCGATACCGCCGAGAAGCAGGAAGACAATGCCGACAACGGCGTTGAGCTTGATGAAGCGCTGGGCGTCGAGACAGACACCGAGACCGGTGGTGCCGCAGACGCGTCCGGGCGTGCCGGGCGCGGCGAGAGAATGGGATTGGTGGGATGACATGACGGGGTGCGGTTATTCGACGAAGATTTTCCCGGACATGGCGTGGTGCCCGGCGCCGCAAAATTCATTGCAGACAATGGTGAACTCGCCTTTCGAAGTCGGAGTGATGGTGAGCACGTGGTCGTAACCGGGCAGCACTTGGAAATTCATGTTGAGCGGTTGCAGCGAAAATCCGTGCTGCAAATCGAGCGACGAGAGATGCAGCCGATAGGTCTCACCCATGCGCAGACGCAGAGCGGGATACCACGACCACATCCGGCCCATCAGGTAGGCGTCGCCGCCGGCCGGTGGCTCGACGATGGGCAACTCCTGCATAAACGGATTCGCCGTGCTGGTGTTTTTAAAAGTACCGACGCGGTTGGCCGCGACGAATTTTTCGACGCGCGCCTGGAAATCGGCGGGCTTGACCGTGTAGGCCTCGCCGGTGCTGTTTTGTTTACCGCGAAAATGCCAGTACGGCATCATCAGCGACATCACGAAGCACCAGAGAATGGCGCAACCGAGCCAGATTTTTTCGTGGCCGGTCGGACCGTGGAACCAAGGAGTGGTAAGAGGACGCAAGCTCATGGGAAATAATGGGGTTCAGGGCAATAAAGCGGGTTTCGTGAGCAGGAGTTCGACCCAACCCCACACCGTGTAGGACAGGACGGGAATGAGGACGCCGAGGACGAGGAGCAGCCAGGTGTTATCGAGCACTTTCTGCCACGGATGTTTTTTAGGTTCGTTGTTCATGGAGGGATTGGGATGCAGGGGTAAAAGGGTGATGCCACGCGCCGATGCGGCGGACCATCACCGCGAGAAAGAAAATGCCTCCGGCCACCGCGACGATGCCGCCAAGTCCCATGACGCTCAGACCGAAATATTCGCCGAGCGAACGGACGTGTTGCTCGACGCCGTATTGTTTGCGCCCAAGGCCGTACGCGCCGGCCAAAGCAAACCCGAGTCCGAAGACCGCCTGCCCACCACCGAAGAGTAGGAGTTGAAGGCGCGCGCGACGCGGTTGCTCCACGGCCGAATCTTTCGGCGCCACCGCCGTGCAAAAATCATACGCCGCCGTCATCAGCGCAATCGTCACCGCGCCAATCGCGCAGTGGTAATGCCCCGGCACCAGCGTGCTCGAACTGCGGATGAACGCGCCGAGAATGAAGCCCAACACGGTCAGCGCCGCACTGCCCGCGAGACCGACGAAGCGGTAATCCCGCCAGTTCAATGCTGCACGCAGCCGCCATACGTGAACAACGGACGTACCGAGAACTACCGACACCACCGGAAAAATTGTCCAGCGCATCAGGTGCGTGGCCATCGAGAAATAACTCGTCACCGTCGTGCCTTCAAAAGCCAGCGGCGGCATCACGATCTGCGGCAACACCAGCGCGGCGACCAGGGCCGTAGCGGCTGTGGGCGACAACACCGCGCGCCCCGTCCAGCGATTGAGCAAAAATAACCAGAGCGCGAGCATGGTTGCGACATTAGCCGCTTGCAGCACATGGCCGCCGCCCCAGAAAACCAGTTCATAAAAAACCGACGGCGCCGCATCCGGCGTCGTCCACCAGGCGCCGATGAAAGTCAGAATCGCCACCAAGTTCGCGGCGGCTGAGGCGCGCAACGCGATCACGGTGTCGGCGTTCAACGCCTTCGCATCCGTGCGCGAAGGAGTGACCAGCGCCAGTGAGCAAAACAAACCGACACCGGCAAACCAGCACGCCAGACCGGCAAAAAACACCGGGTGATCGATCACCGGTACATAATTGGAAAGCACGGGTAACGCGCCCGGCATGAGCGCACCCACCAGCAAACCGGCAACCCCCGTGGCGGCGAGCCCGAGAGCAGCGGCTGACACTCCCCGATGGAGACGCGGCCCGAGCGCCAATCCGAGGAAGGCGAGCATGCCCGCTTGAAACCAGACCACGATCGACAAATCCACGTGCACCACCAAGGCGCGTTTAAAAAATAATGGATCCGTGAACAGCCAACCGAGGAACGGCAGACGCCCGACCACGAGCATCAGCGAAAGCATTCCCGCGAGCACCAGACTGCCCACCGCAAACAGAAACCAACTGCGCGCCGGAGCGGTGCCCGCGCCACCGATAGCCTGATCGTGCAGGCCGGGAGTCGAGAGCACAGACTCAGTCACACGGTGGTTCGGGAGAGAAGCGGCGGGTGTGGGCATGGTTGTTTATAGTGGAATTCTGCTTGGTGTGCCTTGACGCAGGTCAAGCGCCGGCCCCGCTATATTCAGAAAACAGCGGACCTATATTAATTCCGATCCGCGCCGGCGCGGACGATGGCGCGAGGAAACAGAATGTTGTTTTCCTTGTGCACATGGCGGTGCAGATCGGATTCAAACTCCGCGAGTCCCGCCAACAGCGCACGGTGCGTGTTGCAGTCTTCGGGACCGGGAGTGAAACCATTGGTCAACTCGCGCAGGCGAGCGACGGCGTTACCGGCCGACTCGTGCTCGATTTCCATCTGGCGAATCGGATTAGCGATGGACCCGCAATGGAACCCGTCTGCGGCGCCCGCATCGATATCGCGCACGATCGGAAACAACACCGCCTCTTCTTTGTGCATGTGGTTCATCATTTCTTCCGTCAACGCGAGTACGGTTTGATAAACCTCGGACAGACGCGCATCGCGCCAGCCATGTTTACGCCCCACCCGCTCGGCCATTTCCAAGAGGCGGGGCAACTCCGCCTTCACATAAACGTGATGCGTTTGCTCGATGTGATCAGCCAACTGCGAAAGCGTCATGCCCGCCGCATCAACTTCGACCTGTCCCGAAGCCACGGCCACCGCCGCAGCCTCCAACATCACGACGACAGTTTTGGGATCGAGATTCTTTTTGGCACAGGCAACCGCGAGGGATTGTTTTCCGCCGCAACAATAGTCGAGACCGAGGCGTTCGAAGACGCGAGCGAGTGCCGGCTGCGCGGCGACAATCGCGCCGAGCATGGTTTCTGAGGTGAAAGTGGGAGCGGAAGGAAGGGTCGTGGTGGACATGTGACCCACACTTTGCCTCATCGCCGCGCTCCCCGCCTTGACATGGGTCAAGCAACCGCCGCGATGAGATGGAGACGTA
>JANYCF010000027.1 GCA_025360455.1 Opitutaceae bacterium
CAATCGGTGAAGACCGCCACCAAGCCGTCAGGCTTGATTTCATCCCGCAAAAAAAACGGCGTATCGCCGATTAGAAATTTAATCCGCCGCGGCACCGCATCCGCATTGAGACAGAGCGCATCGATGCCTTGCGACCGCAGCACGCGACAAAGCGCAACCTGCGAACCGATACAATCGCCGTCGGGACGTTGATGGCCGATGACCGCGACGCGGCGCCCCTTCAGTCCGGCCGTGAATTCACCAAACTGCGCGGCGAGCTGAGGGTAGTACTTCATACCGGTTTTTCCCCTCCACCGATTTCGTCGAGCAACCCTTCAATGCGCAAGGCCCGGGTGGCAGAGGTGTCGAGGTGAAAAGTCAGCAGTGGCACATGCCGGATCACGACATTTTTGGCCACCATCGAGCGGATTTCGGCCAGCTTGGAGCGCAGCCATTTCTTGGCCTTGGCATTCTCGGGTTCGCCGCCCACCACGGTATAAAACACTTTGGCTTCGCGCAAATCACCGGTGATTTCCACGCCGGAAATAGTAATGCCCACCGTCTCGCTCGAATAGCGCGAGTGAAGGAAAGCGCTGATTTCGCGCTGCATCAATTCGTTGACGCGGAGAAGGCGGTTACTCATGGGCTGTCAGGTGGCGAGCGTTGCCTGAGGGCGGGACACTTCGCTTAAAGCGAAGCGCGCACCTTTTGGATTTCAAAGCACTCGATCTTGTCGCCGGCTTTATAGTCGTCGAACCCATCGAGCCGGATACCGCATTCGAGGCCGGCGCGAACTTCGTTCGCATCGTCCTTGAAACGGCGCAGCGTGCTGACTTTGCCCTCGTGGAGCGAATCCTTGCCGCGACGGACGCGAGCGGTGACATTGCGGTTGACCTTGCCTTCGGTGACGAGACAACCCGCCACGAAACCTTTGGAAACCGGGAAAATTTGACGGACATCGGCCACGCCGAGTTTCAGTTCCTTGAGATCAGGCTCAAGCAGATCCGCCATCATCTCTTTCACTTTATCGCCGAGCTCGTAGATGATTTCAAAATTCTCGATGATAACGCCGTGGTGCTTCGCGAGTGCGGTGACCCCGTTCTCCTGCTTGGTATTAAAGCCGACAATCACCGCGTTGGAAGCACCAGCCATGAGCACATCGTTCTTACCGATGATGCCCACATCTCCGGCGACGACTTCCACCTTCACCTTGGTGCTCTTGATGCCTTCGAGGACATTGCGGACCGCTTCAACGGAACCGAACACATCCGATTTCAGGACGACGCGCAGGACTTTCTCTTGGGAAGCAGCGATATTGGCAAAGAGTGCATCAAGGGAAACATCCTTCGGTACGGCCGCGGCGGTAACCGCGACTTTCTTCACGCGATACTCTTCCTCTTCGGCGATTTTCTCGGCTTCGCGGGCATTCTTGACCGCGACAAATCGGCTGCCCGAATCGGGTGCACCGGACCAGCCGATGACCCGCACCGGAGTAGAAGGAGGAGCTTCTTTGATGTTCTCGCCCTTATCATCGAACATGGCGCGAACCTTCGCCCAATGCGCCCCGCACACGATGGCGTCGCCCACGCGAAGCGTACCGCGTTGCACAATGACCGTGGCCAGAGGACCACGGCCCAGATCGACCTGAGATTCGATAATGATACCGGCGGCTTCCGCCTTCGGATTGGCTTTGAGTTCCAAAACTTCCGATTGGAGCAAAATCATTTCCAACAGCTCGGTGACGCCCTGCCCTTTGAGCGCTGAGACCGGAACCGTGACCGTTTCCCCACCCCAATCTTCCGGCGTAATATTGCGTTCCTGCATCTGCTGCTTAACGCGCTCAAGATTGGCACCCTTCACATCGATTTTGTTAATCGCGGTGATCAGGGCGAATTTGTCCGGTTGCTGCTCTTTCGCCGCGAGTGCGATCTGCAGCGCTTCGTCCGACTGCGGCATGAAACCGTCATCCGCTGCGACCACGAGAATCGCCACGTCGGTGGCACTGGCGCCTCGGGAACGCATTTTGGTGAAAGCCGCATGGCCCGGAGTATCAAGAAAAGTGATTTTCTTACCGTTGTGTTCGATCTGATAAGCACCGATGTGCTGCGTGATACCACCGGCCTCGCCGGCGGCAACATTCGCCTTGCGGATGGCATCGAGCAGAGACGTCTTGCCGTGATCGACGTGGCCGAGAATACAGACGACCGGTGGACGGGTAACGAGATTCTTGGTGTCTTCCTCCCGCGCTTTGTCCTCTTTATCTTTCTTCAGTTCTTCTTTTTTCGGCGCGACTGGCTGGGTTTCACCGCGATGTTTAATTTCGAGGAGGAAGCCGTGTTTTTCGGCCAGCTTCGTTGCGACGGCCGGATCGATCGGCTGGTTCATGGACGCAAAAATGCTCATCTCCATCAATTCAGAGATCAACTTGAACGGCTTTAAGCCGAGCGCTACGGCAAAATCGCGAACGATAATAGGAGGCTTAACGTGAATGATCTTAACGCCACCTTCCTCCGAAACAGTGACTGAAGAGGGCGCCGGAACCAATGGCAGTGGCGGGGTTGTTTTCGCGCTGGAAGCTTGGAAAGGCGCAGCCGAACGGGCCGAGGGCAGTGGCGGGGGCAAGTTCGGAGTTTTCGCGGCCGGAGGTGGCGGTGGTGCGTACCGGGGAGCGGGAGTTGGCGCTGGTTTTGGTGCGTAAGGGGACGGAGCGCCACTGAAACGCTGGCCCATCGCGGGTAATGGAGGAGCAGACTTCACGACCGGAACAATCGTGGGCGCAGGTTGCGAAACTTTGGGCGCAACGACCGCCGCCGGGGGCGGAGTCGCCGCAGCAATGGCGGCAGCACGAACGGCCGCAGCAGCTTTGATCACTTCTTCTTTTTCACGCACCACATCTTGGGCCGACTTAACAAAAACACCGGCGGGCAACTTAATGCGGGATGGCTCAACTTCGATGGGCGTTACCGAAGCAGGTGCTACCGGAACGACCGGCGCAGTCGCCGCGACGGGCGCAACTGGAGCACCATATTTTTTCGCAATCTCGTCGTAGTAGATTTTACTAACCGTACTGGAGACCGACTTGGTATCCGCCGTGACATAGCCCTGCTCCTTGAGCCAAGTAAGCATGTCCTTGGGCTCAACATTATATTGTTTGGCTATCTCGTGGATGCGGGCGCTCATTCAGTGGTGGTTAAGGCGTAAGGACTGGGTTAATCAGGTGTTGGTGCCGGAAGCTTTGGCCATAATACCGGTCGCTTCCTCTTCAGTGAATCCAAAATCGGCGACGAGATCGCCGGCTTCCACGCCCTCGAAGGCCGCGGGAGAATTAATGCCGTGCGCAACGAGGCGCTCGGCGACACCCTTGTCGAAACCAAATGTCGCCACGAGCAGGCTGATCGCTTGGGCGCGCGGGTCGGAGGCCGTGGCCTTCCACTCTTCGATGTCGAGTTTCCAACCCACGAGACGCGAGGTCAGGCGGGCATTCTGGCCTTTGCGGCCGATGGCGACCGCGAGGTCTTCATTCGCGACGCGGATCAAAATGCGTTTGTTCTTCTCGTCGAGAATCGTCTCGCGCGGCACGGCGGGCTTCAGGGCCTCAGCCAGCATTTCCTTCGGATCGGCGTGATACGGAATGATGTCGATCTTTTCGCCGTTGAGCTCGCGGACGATGCTCTTCACGCGAGCACCGCGGGCGCCCACGCAAGCGCCCACCGGATCAACTTTAGGATCTGTGCTGGTGACGGCGATCTTGGTGCGGTAACCGGGCTCACGGGCAAAGGCCTCGATCTTCACCGTACCGTCAGCAATCTCCGTAACCTCGAGTTCAAAGAGACGGCGGACAAATTTATTATGGGCGCGACTGAGCACGATCTCCGGGCCGCGGCTGCCATTTTCGATTTCCAACAGCAGACAGCGGATACGCTCACCCGGGGCATATTCTTCACCCGGGACCTGTTCTTTGCCCGGCATGATCGCTTCGGCTTTGCCAAGATCGATGTAGAGATCATTGCGTTCGCGACGGCGGACCGTCCCGCTCACGATGTCGCCCACAGAATCCTTAAAGTCGTCGTAGATGCGTTCCTTCTCAAACTGACGAAGCTTTTGCATGATCGCCTGACGAGCAGTCTGCGCCGCGATACGGCCAAGATAGGAAGGATCGATCTCTTTCTCTACAAAATCACCCAAGATGGCGCCCGGCTTCAAGGCCTGCGCTTTTTCAATATGGATTTCCTTTTTCGGATCCGAAATGGAATCAACCACCTTCATGAGCGCCCAAGCTGTCATCTGGCCGTTCTTGGGACTGATTTCGATCTTCAGTTCCTGACCCGAATTCACACCCTTCAAGGCGGCAGTCTTGATCGCGTTAACGATCGCGGAGATCATATCGGCACGGGGAATGCCTTTCTCCTTCTCCATGTATTCGAGGACGGACAGGATTTCGCTGCTCATGATGTGTGTTTGATGTGTGTAGGAAAAAAAAGGCGGACCCGAGGGCCCACCTTTAATAGAAAGTGAACTAATTTATAGGGGGCTCAACGTAGAGTGCGGTGCGAAGTGTTGTCAAGCCCAGTGCCAGCTCTCGTAAAATCAGGCACTTGCGCCCGCTTGCTGCTCCAAAATCCAGCCCAATAAACCTTGGCCATAACCATGGCAAAGTGGCTGGCCTCGACCCGCCGCCACCCCCAGCCGAACCATCGCCTGCCTGACCCCCAAAGGCACATCGCCCAAATACCAATGAAACCAGACCGCCGATAATTCGCGACCGGTCTGCGCCGCCGCCAAGGGGAGAAATCCATCACACACCAACGTATCGAGCCGCGTGCCACCCACGGAATTGCCCGTGATCGTTCGCGCCAGGTCATCCCGCCAGCGGCGCAAAGCCAAATCCCGTCGAGCTTCGCCTCCAGCCAGATAATTGGGTTTACCCATAGGCAAAACGCCCGCCAACCGGATCAGTCGCTCCGGCCAATCCGGACACGTCCGCATCCACGCCTGATATTGGCGCAAGCGAGTGCGCGGATGATTCGCCGGGCGCACGCCCTGCAATTGCCAAAGCGCCCCGCCCTCCTCGTACACCTGCGCCACGTCGAGCTTCTCTCCCACCCACGTCGCCAGAGGAAAACGCGTGGCCCGCGCCAACATCGCCGCCCGATTGCTCCGATAACCGAGAATCTCCAACGCCGTTTGGTGCGCTGCCTCGGTCCAACCCAGTTTCGCGATTCTCAACTGAGCGAAATGAACTTTCTGCCGCCAGCGCTCAGCGGCTTTCTCCTGCAAGATCGCTTGAATTTCACCGGTTGATTTCCGTCCCAGTTCCGCAAAACGACGCCACTCATCGCGTGCCGTCATCGTCTCCAAGGCGTCATCAGCGGCGTATTCCTCGAGATCCCGATGCAATAAAGGTAGCAGGACCAACGTAGGGATCTCCGTGCCATCGCCCCGCTGCACGAGCGCTTCGTCCTTCCCCGGTGGAAACAACAACACATGCAAAGCCACGTCTTGATAGGTCGGATTCGCCGGGTGTCCGTGGGCGCGCCAGTCGGTCGCGTGAAAATGCACCTCCACATCACCCCGGACGTCCCGACCGTCGATCCGCAATTGCGCCCCATGAAAATCCGGCCCGCCCAAATGATTCCATTCACCCGGCGCGACGATCTCGATCGTTCGCCCGTCGGTCAGTCGCATCTGGCTGGAATCAAAGTCCCGGTGCAGCCAGATTTTCTGCAAAACACGTTCCGCCACCGTGAAGGGACCATAGAGCCCCTGAAATTCCGCCACTGCATCGATAGGATTGGCCATAAATAAGAAAATCACCCGCCTGGCCCGGCGGATAACTTGCAGACTCGACAAATGCCGAAAGAATCGAACGCTGCGAGGAGAAATTGCAGTAAGTGCTGCGTTAACGGAAGGGTGGTCGAGTGGTTTATGGCTCCAGTCTTGAAAACTGGCGTGGGTGAAAACTCACCGTGGGTTCGAATCCCACCCCTTCCGCCATTCGACTTGGTCTAATGGCGAACCGGCGAAGCCGGTGCAGGCCCGCAGTGACTGCTAAGGTGGGATCGGGCAAAGCCGTAGGCTTTGGGACGGAGCCCTGAGCGAAGCGAATCAATCGCCAGTTTTCTTTCCAAAGCGGAAAGAAAACTGTCCTCCGAAGCCTTGGCGAAGGAGGACATTTCACTTCCGAGTAAATCTAACCCCACTCACCCATCAGGCTACTGTGTCTTGGCGCGACCAGCCTGTCGCTCAAACGCCTCTGCGCTCGTCGCAAGTTGACGCGCTTCGTCGCAGAAAGCGCTCCGCGGGAATTCCTCCAAAAACACTTTTACCCTTGTTACGACCGCTGCCCAATCATTCTGATTGTAGGATTTAACAATCTTCGCCGAATGCTCATTTTCATCCACCCACGAATGTAGGCGTTGGTAATTTTTTGCCGAAGATGTCCCTGTGGCTAGTATGACGCCTCGGTCAATTAGTGGACGTGCTTCTTCGTAGCTCTCCTCTCGCACCAGTTGCTCAACCTTGGCCTGATCCTCCGCAAACTGGCGCTGTAGTTTATAATTGATCGCATAAGTCCGCAACGGCGGCGGAGTTCGCAGACCCGCAATAACGAAATCGAGATCGGACAAAGCTGCGGCCGTTTTCCCCAAACGGAACAGCAGCAAACCACGGTAATAGCGGACATAAATCCCGTTCGTATCATCCGTGATCGCCTGACTGAGTTCGGTCACTCCCGCCTCACTGGCTTTTTCTGCCACAAAATAGGCCCGCCCGAGCAAGCGCCAAGCATTCAGATCACCGGGATCAATCTGTAATGCCCGGTGAATTTCTTCCAAAGCCAGAATGGTACTCGCACCTCCTCCGCCCTCTATATCCGCACCAAAAGACATGGACTGCTCTAAACGTGCCGTGGCAGAAACAATCAACGCATTCGTGTTGGTCGATCCTGCGCCCAACGCCAACCGGTAAAAACGGGCCGCCCCGGTGGAATTGTTGCGGCGCACTTCCCGCCGAGCCAGTGCTTCATTCACCAGTATCGATTGCGGCGATAACACCACCGCTTGCTCAAGCAGTACGTCCCCTTCGGTTTCCCGTCCATTGGCAACCAGCAGATCACTCAGCCGGACATCCACCTCGGCTTCCTCCGCCTGTTCGATTTTCAACCGGGCTAAAATCGCCTTCTCATCAAAGGTAATCACGATGGGATGATCTCCGCGCAGCTGCTTTCTAATAACTGATTCGAATTTAGCCACCGGAACCCCAAGCACCTCCTCAACGGATTGTGCTTCGCCCTGTCTCGTTTAAATTTTCTTTGCCAAAGCTTCGAAGCGCTCACGCGGCTTCTCCTCTTGCAAAAGTACCGCATACATCAGCGCCCATGCCTGGGACTGGTAAACACCATTCGCTTCCTTGCCGGTGTATTCTTTCGACTCCTGATAAATATCAAAAAATCGCTTCCACGGCAGTGGTTTTTTCGACTGCCAAATCGAACTAATGCGATCCAGCTCTCCGTTAATCAGACAATCGCTCTTTCTGACCTGGAGGGAGGCCATCACTTCCCCGGTTCCTTGTGTCATCCACAACGGCAGAAAATAACCGACCCGGCGGAGCGACCAAATTGTATCAAATTCAAAAGCCAGCGACAGACCGATCTCCCGATCTCCGGAATCGCCAAGAGCCAGCAAAGCCTCGTTATCCACCTCAGTGCTGAATGAGATAGGATTACTTGTCCGCTCATTTGCTTTCGCCAAATGATCGATCAATCCCGCTTTATTTCGAAACAATAAAATAATGACCGGAGGCGGGACATGTCCTGCCGGACTCAGCAACTGTATAAAAGCACTACGAAAGGCGGAATATCTCACGGCATATTCAGTCACTACTTTGGGTGAGGCATCTGAAATGATCACCACATCACCAGTCGTGGCCCGCAGCCATTTCGTTTTAGCATAGGCGGTCGCATGACCCGTTATGCCCACCACCGTCATGATCACATAAAACCGGACGAGTCGGACAAAACGCATGGGGAAAGGTGAACGATGTGACAACGTTCATGACAATCCTATTTCGATATTTCTCGATGAGCCCTTCGCCGCCCAAAAGTATCGGTCGAAAGAGGCGTGTTCCGTGCACTCGCAAAGCCAAACCAAAACCGCACCCTCACCTCTCCTCCGGCACCAGCCCCTTAATCCGAGCCGCAAAAACCGCGTGAGCCGCCTTATCCACCGGACTGCAAGTCACCACTGTCGCCGCCGGACGCGCACCCAGATAATTATTATCTCTCCAATTCGTTTTCGGTCTGATCGGTCGAGAGCAAAATCCCCCACCGCAATTCGGACACACATTTTCGAGCACGCGCTCCACGCAAGTGCGGCAGAAGGTGCATTCAAACGAGCAGATCATCGCCGCCAATGAATCGGGTGGCAGCGGCGTATTACAGTGCTCACAGGTGGGACGGAGTTGTAGAGCCATGCCGGAACTATCGCCGCCCCGCGCTCCCAGGCAAGCTGTGTTCGCAACGACGAGATACAGTTCCGGATAAAATCCGTCACCACAGGTCACGGCCAAATATACAACCCCGGCGCAAGCCCCCGAGATATTATCGTATGCCACAACTCCGCCACCTATTCTCAGTTCTTTTAGCCACGAGCGCCAGCAAGTGATCTCGCTTTCCGCTTGCTGGCACTCGCAGCTACCCCATCCAAGCCGGAGCCAGCTCCGGGACATTAAACCACAGCGAATAAGATTCGGCCAAAGCATACAGTGAGAAGTCGGCGCTCCACGTCTCTCGCCTCAATCCGGATTCGTGATTGCGCGTTAAATTTCTCCGTCTTCAGATGGACCGAGTTTGCCGTACCGTTTCCCTCTCCCCTCGTGAATCCCGCAACCCTCATCGAAAATCCGGACGTTGTCCTCATCGGCAGCGGAATCATGTCCGCCAATCTCGGCGCGTTGCTCAAACGCCTCGATCCCTCTCTCCGCATCCAAGTATATGAAGCCACCACGGGTCTCGCCCAGGAAAGTTCGCACGGCTGGAACAACGCCGGCACGGGCCACGCGGGCATTTGCGAACTGAGCTACACCCCGAAGTGCGAATCCGACGGCTCCGTGAACGTCCAGAAAGTCATCGATATTTTCGAGCAGTTTGAACAGTCGCTCCAATTCTGGGCGCACGCCGTCGCCAGTGGCATGATTGATCAACCGCAAGATTTCATCAACCCCGTGCCGCATCTCAGCTTCGTACATGGCCAACCCCAGGTTGATTTTCTGCGGGCCCGCCACGCCGGCATGTCCGCCCATCATTTTTTCCAAGACATGGAATTCACCACTGATCGCACCACGATCAGTCGCTGGGCACCGTTGCTCGTGGCGGGCCGCGACCAGACACCCATCGCCGCTACCAAAATGGACCGCGGTACCGATGTAAACTTCGGCACCGTCTCCCGCAAACTTCTCGCCTGGCTCGGCCAGCAAGAAGGTTGCGGCGTGGCGGACGGACACCGCGTCGTCGGACTGACCAAGTCCGGCCCGGGCTGGGCCATCTGTGCCAAGAATATTGCAACCGGCCATGTCCACGCCACTCGCGCGAAATTCGTTTTTATCGGTGCGGGTGGCGGCAGTCTCTTGCTGCTGCAAATGGCCGGCTTGCCCGAAGCCAAAGGCCTCGGCGGTTTCCCCATCGGTGGGCAATGGCTCGTCTGTGACAAACCGGAAATCGTAAGTCAGCATCAAGCGAAAGTATATGGCCAGGCCCTCGACACTGCGCCCACCATGGCCGTCCCGCACCTCGACACCCGTGTCCTCGACGGCAAAAAGACGCTGCTCTTCGGACCGTTCGCCGCTTGGACCACCAAGTTTCTCCACCGTGAAGGCAGTTGGACCGATCTGCTCCGTTCGGTGAAACTGCATAATCTCACCACTCTCTTGAAAATCGCGTGGGGCAATCTCGATCTCATCAAATACCTTGTGCAACAAGGCACGCAAAGCATGGCGGACCGGATGAAGGTGCTGCATATTTTTTATCCTGCCGCCCAGGCTCAGGATTGGAAACTCATCGACGCCGGCATCCGTGTGCAGGCGATCAAGCGCACCGACGGCGAAGCCGGCATCGTGCACTACGGCACGGAAATTCTCACCAGTGCCGACCGCAGCATGTCGGCGCTACTCGGGGCGTCTCCCGGTGCCTCCGTCTCCGTCAACATCGTACTCGATATCATCAAGACCAGTTTCCCTCATCTGTTCGCCACTGAAAATGCCCGGCTGCGGATCAAGGAACTCATCCCCACCTACGGCGAAAATATGCGGCTCCCGGAAAACGCCGCCCGTTTCCGCGAGCTGCAACTCCGCGCGCGCCAAGCTCTGCAACTGGTCTGACCCCGATTCTCGACGGACCTACGCCGGCACTTCGATCATCGCCTTCAACACTGCGGGATTGCCCGCGATGCTCTGTGGAAATACCGTGGGAGTCTCCGCGAGAAGAAAGCGATGTGTGATCCACGGTCGCGTGTCGACCTTGCCTTGCTCGACCAATCGGATCACCTCGCGAAAAGTCTCCGGCAGGGCATTGCGACTGGCCAGCAGCGTCAACTCCCGCCGATGAAAATTGGGATCATTAAACGTGACTTCCCCCTGAAACAAACCGACAAACACGATGCGCCCGCCATGCGCCGGCCAGTCAAACGCGCTCATCATCGACGCCGGATTTCCCGTCGCATCAATAATACAAGTCGGCAGATCGCCTCCGCCGATTTTCTTCAACTCGTCAGCGGCCGTTTCTCCGGGCTTGAGCGTATGTGCCACCCCCAGTTGCGTGCGGCAGAAATCCAACCGTGTGTCGCTTACGTCCATGACGGCGAGCATCGCGCCGGAGATTTTCGCAAACTGGATCACGCTCAAGCCGATCGGCCCGGCGCCGATCACCAGGACAAAATCTTCTTGTTGCAGCTGCGCCCGCTCCACGGCATGTGCGCCGATGCCGAGTGTTTCCACGAGGGCCAATTGCTCGAAATCGAGTTGGGTCGAAGCATGAAGTTTGCGCGCCGGCACGCGCAACAGCGGTCGCATGCCGCCGTCGGTATGCACGCCCATCACTTGGAGTGAGGTACAGCAATTGGATTTACCGCGATGACAAGCGACACAGCGCCCGCAATTCAAATAAGGTTCGACGGAACAGCGATCACCCACCTTGAGGCCCAACGGCTCATTGCCCGGATCGATGACTTCCACTCCGAGCTCGTGGCCGAGCACACGTGGATAAGTAAAGAATGGCTGCTTGCCGGCAAACGCATGCAGATCGGTCCCACACACCCCGATGCGATGGACGCGCACCAGGGCCGTGCCCGGTGAGGCCGCCGATTCAGGGCGATTTACGGCGGCAAAACGACCGGGTTGTTCAAGGACAATGTGGAGCATAATATAATCAGAGATGCTTGAGGGAACGTTGAAATTCTTTCGGTGCCACGCGGTGGACTTTCTTGAAGCAGCGTGAGAAATGGTACGGGTCAGCGAATCCCACCTGGTCAGCGGCTTCCTTCACGAGAGTACTGGGGTTCATGAGCAGCTCGGCGGCCAAGGCCATTTTGCGGTGGAGCAGGTATTGGTAAGGACTTTGGCCCTGGTAACGCCGGAACAGGCGGCAGAGATGCGAGGCTTCGACGCCCACCGTCTTTGTGATTTCACCGAGCGTCGCCAGACTGGCGGCTTGCCCTTCGATCAGACTCTTGCAACGCAGATAAGTCTCCTCGGCCGCGATGCCTTTTTGTCCGGAAAACCCCGCGAGTTCTTCGATCTTCAACAAAAGCACCGCCACCAACGCCGCACAGATACGCGCCGCAGTCGCACGGTGGTGCAGGCCCTCGCGGATTAAATCCTCCCATACGCGCTGCACTTCGGGAAACATGGCGATCGGCGCCACACTGTTGGGGCGGAGACCTGCCGCCCGCAAACGGGATTTGGCCCGCGCCCCGGTGAGACAAAGAAAATACTTGGCCATCGGACGCACCGGATCAGTGCGAATTTCCAGTCTCGTGCTATGATCGTAATAGAAAAGGCTGCCGGCCCGCAGCTGCGTTTCCCGGCCATTCAACCGCACCACCCCCTCGCCGGCGACCACGAGTTCCAAGGCGCAAAAATCAAAATGCTCCCGCTGGACCACGTAGTCCGGATCGCATTGCTCAAAACCGCCATAGGCCGGAATCACCCCCGCGCGACTCGTGCCGGTCAGCCCCAGAAAAAAATAACGCGAACCTGAAACCTGCGTGGACAGGACGGCACCAGTGCGGCTCGAATCGGGGCGAACAGACATGGACTCCATCTGACGCAGCCTCAGTAGCAGTGGCAAGAATATCCATCCTTATGCCACATATCTCCATCTATGATAATTTGAGTATATGTCCGAATTAGTCATCATGACAACTTGCCTTGGTCCTTAAGACCCAACCCCTGCCCCACCATGAAGCTCGAACTGGAGAATAAAGTCATCCTTGTCACCGGTGGAGCCAAAGGCATTGGCGAAGCGATCACCCGCGGCTTTGCAGCCGAAGGGGCGATTCCTTGCATTCTCGGTCGCAATCCAGCCGAGGCCGCCGCGCTCGCGGCCGAACTCACGGCCCAAGGCCAGCGCGCCGACGCCTTCTCTTGCGAGATGACCAACGAAACCGCCGTCCGAACCGCCGTCGCCGCCGTATTCAGCAAATACGGTCGCATCGACTGCGTGGTGAACAACGCTGGCGTGAACGATGGCGTGGGCCTGCGCAGCTCGGTCGTCGATTTCCGTACCTCGCTTGAAAAAAACATCGTGCAGTGCTTCGTCCTCGTCCAAGCGTGCCTCGACGCCCTCATCGCCACCAAGGGCACCATCATCAACATCGGCTCCAAATGTTCCGTGACCGGGCAAGGCGGCACGAGCGGCTACGTCGCCGCAAAAGGTGCCATGAACGGCCTTACGCGCGAGTGGGCCGTCGACCTCGCGCCGCACGGCATTCGCGTCAATTGCGTGCTGCCTGCCGAGGTGATGACTCCTCTCTATGAACGCTGGCTCTCGACGCGTCCCGATCCGGCAGCCGCCCTAACCGACATCAAGCGGAGTATACCTTTCGAGCAACGCATGACGACCGCCGAGGAGATTGCCAACATGGTGGTGTTCGTCGCCTCACCGCGTTCTTCGCACACCACGGGTCAAATTCTCTTTGTTGATGGCGGCTACGTACACCTCGACCGCGCGTGCACCAAAGCCATGCAGTTGAAATGAAAATCTCCTCTCCAATTGCATCCGCTGAAAGGTGGAACCCAGCCTCCGGACGGGTTGGTTTGGCGCACGCCGTAGAAAGCCCGTCCGGAGGCCGGGTTCCACCCCAATCCACTGCACGACTTAATCCCACCCCCGATTCTTTTTCCCATTAATCCGACCACCGCTAAACCTATCCGCTATGGCATGGTGCTCCGAGTCCACCCGGAAAAATTCGAAGAATACAAATGCCTCCATGCGGCCGTCTGGCCCGAGGTACTGGCAACGATCTCCCGCTGCCATATCCGGAACTACACAATCTTCCACCGCGACAGCGTTCTTTACTCCTACTTCGAATACTGGGGCGACAACTTTGCCGCCGACATGAAACTCATGGCGGCCGATCCCGCCACCCAACGCTGGTGGCTGATCATGGAACCGATGCAAGTTCCATATCCCAATCGTGCGCCCGGCGAATGGTGGTCCCGGCTGGAAGAAGTTTTTCACCACGACTGAATCAATCGCCCGATGAACAAACCATGTCATTGCGAGGAGCGAAGCGACGAAGCAATCCATCTGGATCGCCACGGCGCACTGCGCACACCTCGCGATGACAACAGAGATTGGCCGAACTCACTTTTCTCCCGATGAGTTTCACTTTCATAGATTCGCATGTGCATTTCTGGGACCAGCAAAAGCTGCCTTACCCATGGCTGGTGAATGTGCCCACCATTGCCGAACGCCACAACCCCGCCGACTTTCACCAGGAAACCTATCGAAATACGCCCAGCCAAATCGTCTTCGTGGAATGCGGCGCGCCTTGGCTCGACGAAGTGAAATGGATCGAGCAACTCGCCGCCCGCGAACCCCGCCTCACGGGAATCGTGGCCAAAATGTCGGTCAATGCCGGCCTCGCCACCACGTCGGCCATCGCCGAATTGCGGCGCCATCTGCTGGTCCGTGGCGTGCGTCACCTGATTCAAGAGGAAAAAGACCCGCGTTTTTGCCTCACCCCCGAATTCATTGCCGGGGTTACCCAGCTTGGCGCTGCTGGTCTGAGTTTTGATCTCTGTTGTCGCCCTCACCAACTGCCCGCCGTCATCGAACTCGTTCGTCGCTGCCCCGGCACCCGTTTCATTCTCGATCACTGCGGCAAGCCCAGCATCAAATCCGGTTTGCTCGATCCGTGGCGGGAACACTTCCGCGAACTGGCGGCCTTGCCCAATGTAGATTGCAAACTCTCCGGTCTCATCACGGAAGCCAATCCCGCATCATGGACCATCGAGCAATTGCAACCCTACGTCGCCCACGCCCTCGCAACCTTTGGTTCTTCCCGCCTGCTCTTCGGCGGCGACTGGCCCGTGGTCAAACTTGCCGGCACCTACTCGCGCTGGCTCGACACCGCTCGCCAACTCGTTTCGCATCTCTCGCCGGCTGAGCAGACCGCCCTTTTCACTGACAACGCCCGCCGAGTTTACCGACTCCCCTAACCCATGTTCTCCCTCGCTCAAAAAACCGCCCTCGTCACCGGGGCCGGCTCCGGTATCGGTCAAGCCATCGCTGTTCTTTTCGCCCGCCAAGGTGCTTTCGTCTGGGTCGTGGATCGCGATGCCGCTGCAGGCCGTGCCACCGTCGAAACCATTCACACCGCCGGTGGCTCTGCCGACTTCGCCGAATTGGATATCAGCGATGCCGCGACAGTGCTCGCGCTCGCCGGTCGCTTGCCACCCCTCGATATTCTCGTCAACAACGCCGGCATCGGCCACGTGGGCAATCTGCTCGGCACGACTGCCGCCGATCTTGATCGGCTCTACGCCGTCAATATCCGCGGCGCATTTAATCTCTGTTCCACCTTCGTGCCGGCCATGCTCGAACGCCAGCGTGGCAGCGTGATCGCTCTCGCTTCCGTCGCCGGCGTGATCGCGGTGCGCGATCGCTTGGCGTACACGATGACCAAGCACGCGGTCGTCGGACTCACGAAAGCGCTGGCCCTCGACCACTCGCACACCGGCGTGCGCTTCAACACCATTTGCCCCGGCCGCGTGGAGACGCCCTTCGTGAAGTCCCGTATCGCCTCCTATCCCGATCCGGAAAAAGCCTATCGCGAAATGGCCGCCACCCAACTCAACGGCCGCATGGCGCAACCCGAAGAAATCGCAGCCGCCGCCCTTTACCTCGCCGCCGATGAATCTTCCATGGTCACCGGTTCCAACCTCATGATCGACGGCGGCTGGTCCGCCGGAAAATAATCGCCCGCTCAATATGTCCTCGCTTCATTCTGGAAAAATCACCGGCCTGCGCGTCCTCGACGTCCGCTTTCCCACCTCCCTTTCCCTCGACGGCTCGGATGCGATGAACCCCGATCCGGATTATTCCGCCGCCTACGTCGTGCTCACGACTGATCGCGGTGATGGCATCGAGGGCCACGGCCTCACGTTCACCATCGGGCGCGGCAACGATATCGTCGGCACCGCCATCGAAGCCTTGCGTCCGCTCGTCGTCGGCCAATCCATCGCGGCCTTCACCTCCACTCCCGGCGCGTTTTGGAAACATCTCACGGGGGATTCCCAGCTCCGCTGGATCGGTCCGGAAAAAGGCGTGATCCATCTGGCCACTGCCGCAGTCGTCAACGCCCTGTGGGATCTCTGGGCCAAGCTTGAGGGCAAACCCCTCTGGAAACTCCTCTGCGATCTCTCGCCCGCGCAAATCGTCGAGCTCGTCGACTGGCGGTATCTCACCGACGCTCTCACACCGGCCGAGGCACTCGTCATGCTGGAAAAACTCGCGCCTACCCGCGCCGCGCGCGAAGCCGAGATGCTTCGCGACGGCTATCCCGCCTACACAACTTCCGCCGGCTGGCTCGGCTACTCCGACGAAAAGATCCGCCGCCTCTGTCGCGAATCGATTGCCGAAGGCTTCACCCATTTCAAGATCAAGGTCGGCTCCCATCTCGCCGATGACATTCGCCGCGTCTCGATTGTGCGCGATGAAATCGGACCGCAGCACACCCTGATGATCGACGCCAATCAAAAGTGGGATGTCGGCGTAGCCATCGAGTGGACCAAGGCGCTCGCACCGTGGCGTCCACTCTGGATCGAGGAACCCACTTCGCCCGACGATATCCTCGGCCACGCTGCCATTGCCCGCGCCCTCGAGCCGCTCGGCATCGGAGTGGCCACCGGCGAACACTGCCAAAATCGCGTCATGTTTAAGCAACTCCTGCAAGCGCGCGCGATTGCGTTTTGTCAGATCGACTCGTGCCGCCTTGGGGGAGTAAACGAAGTCGTCGCAGTCTTGCTGCTCGCCGCGAAGTTCGGCATTCCCGTTTGCCCGCATGCCGGCGGCGTTGGTCTCTGCGAATACGTGCAGCACGAATCCATCTTCGATTATATCTGTGTCAGCGGCTCGCTTGAGCAACGCACCACAGAGTTCGTCGATCATCTGCACGAACATTTCCTCGATCCTTGCGTGGTGAAGGGCGGCCGCTATCAAACACCTCTGGCCATCGGCACCAGTATCACGATGAAAGCCACTTCCCTCGCCGAACACACTTACCCCACCGGCACCGTCTGGCAAAAAATCCTTTCCAAAAAATGAAACTCATCCGCTACCTTGATTCCTCCGGCCGCGTCCACCACGGCAGCGAGCAACCCAACGGCTCCGCCCTGCGCATTGAAGGCGATATTTACGGCACCTATCGCGTGACCAGTGAGCACGCCGCCATCACCAAACTCCTCGCGCCCATTGTGCCGACCCAGATTCTCTGCATCGGCCTCAATTACCGGCAGCACGCCGCCGAGACCGGCGCAAAAATTCCCGAGCGTCCCATGCTTTTTGTCAAAGGCATCAACACGCTGCAAAACCCCGGCGACCCGATCGAAATCCCGCAACACCTGCGCAGCGATGAAGTGGACTACGAATGCGAGCTCGCTGTCGTCATCGGCAAAGCCTGCAAAAACGTCAGCCGATCCAACGCTCTCAACTACGTGCTCGGCTACACCTGCGCCAACGACGTCTCAGCGCGTGATCATCAAATCCGGCTCGGTAGCGGCCAATGGTGCCGGGGCAAATTTTTTGATACCTTCGCCCCGCTCGGCCCACGCCTCGTGACCACCGACGAAATCACCAACCCAAACGCGCTCGCCATTTCGACCACGCTCAACGGCCAGCGCGTCCAAAATTCAAATACCTCGGACATGATCTACGATGTCCCCGCCCTGATCGAATACCTGAGCGGCAGCACGACCCTCGTTCCCGGCACCGTGATTCTCACCGGCACCCCGCAAGGCGTCGGCATGGCCACCAAGCCTCTACCGCGTTGGCTGCGCCCCGGCGACTCCGTGACGATCGAGATCGAAAAAATCGGCGCCCTCACAAACCCCGTTGCGCTTGAAGTAGTCCTCTGAAAACATAGTCCGAACGAATTGATATCTGAGAAACTCAAACTCGGTCATCTGAAATCGAAAATCTGAAATTTCAAGTTTCTCGATTTCAAGATTTCCTAATCCATACCCAGTTCCACCCCATGAAAAAACTCCTCCCCCTCCTCATCCTTGTCCTCGCCCCGCTCGCTTTCGCGGCCGGCGAAAAAATCGCCGTCATCCCGAAAGGCACCACCCACAACTTTTGGAAATCAGTCGAAGCTGGTGCCCGCCAAGCCGGCACTGAGCTCGGCGTCGAGATTCTCTGGAAAGGCCCGCTCAAGGAAGACGACCGCGCCCAACAAATCGGCGTCGTCCAGCAATTCGTTTCCTCCGGCGTCAGCGCCATCGTGCTCGCCCCGCTCGACGACACTGCTCTCCGTACCCCGGTAAAGAGCGCCGCCGAGCACAATATCCCGGTCGTCATCATCGACTCCGCCCTCAGAGGTGAAGTCGGCAAGGATTTCCTCAGTTTCGTCTCCACGAACAATCACCGGGGCGGCGAAATCGGCGGCGAAGAACTGGCCCGTATCCTTGGTGGTAAAGGCAAGGTTGTACTCCTCCGCTACAGTGAAGGCTCAGCCAGCACCATGGAACGTGAAGCCGGCTTCCTCTCGGTTATTAAAAAATATCCCGGCATTACCATCATCGTCGATAATCGCTATGCCGGCGCGACTGTCAGTTCCGCCCAAGACGCGTCGATGAACCTCATCGACAAAGTCCGGGAAGCTGACGGCATTTTCTGCCCCAACGAATCCTCCACCCAAGGCATGCTCCTCGCCTTGCGCCAGACCGGTCTCGTCGGCCAAAAGAAATTAGTCGGCTTTGATACTTCGCCCTTCCTGCTCGCCGCGCTCAACAAAGGCGATGTCCAAGGGCTCGTCGCGCAGAACCCGACCCGCATGGGCTACCTCGGAGTCATGACTGCCGTGAAGCACCTCCGCGGCGAGAAAGTCGAATCCACCATCGATACCGGCTGCGTCCTCGTGACGAAAGACAATCAGTCGACTCCGGAAGTGAAGGCGATCCTTGGGAAGTGAGATCAGACAATCTTGCTACCGAGCAAAGCGACATTTGGCAATCGGTCATCGTGAAATCGAAAAACTGACAATTTGAAATCATCCCATCACTCGCATATCCTAGAGAGCGTCTAAAAAGAATCCATTGGTAGGGCGGGACCGCTGGGCCCGCCGCGATTTACCAGTGAATACAAAAAAACGGCGCGCCCAGCGGTCACGCCCTACCTTTTAGACGTCCTCTTAAATTTCACAATTTTCGATTTCAAGATTCCCCCAATTCCGACCCAATGCCTTCCCGCCTCCAGCTCTCCGGCATTCGCAAGCGCTTCGGCGCGACGGTGGCGCTCGACGGCGTCAGCCTCGATGTTGCGCCAGGAGAAGTCCACGCCCTCGTCGGCGAAAACGGCGCGGGCAAAAGCACGCTGATGAAGATTCTCTCCGGCGCGCTATCACCCGATGCCGGAACAATGAGACTGGAAGGCCAAGCCTACGTTCCAACCAATCCGCTTCGCGCCCGTCGGGCCGGTGTTGTGATGGTGAATCAGGAACTCGCCATCGCACCCCACCTCAGTGTGGCCGAAAACATCGTGCTCGGGGCTGAGCCAGGTAACGCGATCTTTGTCCGCCACGCCGAGTCACATCGGATCGCACGCGACGCTCTCGCCCAACTCGGCCGGCCCGACATTTCACTCGCTGTTCCCGCGGGCCAATTGAGTGTGGCCGAGCAGCAACTGATCGAAATCGCCCGGGCCCTCGCCCTCGGTTGCCGGGTACTGGTCCTTGATGAACCCACCAGCAGCCTGACCCAAACGGACACGGAAAAACTTTTCGCCCTCATCCGCCGCCTACGGGCCCAAGGCCAGTCGATCATCTATATTTCCCATTTCCTCGAGGAGGTGCAGGTCTTGTCTGATCGCTACACCGTCCTCCGCGACGGCCAGAGCGTCGACACCGGCCGCACCGCCGACACCTCCATCGCCGAAATTGCCCAGCTGATGGTCGGCCGAAAAGTCGACGAACTTTATACCCGCTCGTCGCGCCACCCCGGTGAAGTGGCACTCGAAGTGCATGATCTGGCCGGCCCGTTCAAGCCCACCTCCGCCACCTTGAAATTACACCGGGGAGAAGTACTCGGCCTCGCCGGACTCATCGGAGCCGGCCGCAGCGAATTATTGCGCACCATCTTCTCGCTCGACGAAGTCCGCTCCGGCTCGGTGCACGTCGGAGTATATTCCGGTCCTTCCACGCCACAGTTGCGCTGGCAGCAAGGACTCGGCCTGCTGAGCGAAGATCGAAAAAGCGAAGGTCTCGCACTGAACCTCAGCCTGGAACACAATCTCACGTTACCCCGCTTGGATGCGTTCATCCGTCCGGCCGCACTCGCGGTCGAGACACGAACTTGGATTGATCGACTCGGGGTCCGCTGTGCCGGCCCCGATCAATCCATCGGCAATCTGTCCGGCGGCAACCAGCAGAAAATCGCCCTCGGCCGCCTGCTCCGTAATGGCGCCGATGTGCTGCTGCTCGACGAACCCACGCGCGGCGTCGACATCGGAGCGAAACAAAATATCTACCGACTGATCGACGAGCTC
>JANYCF010000067.1 GCA_025360455.1 Opitutaceae bacterium
ATGTAACACGTAATATTTCGTATTGATAAAAAGGTGCGACCCCGGTGGTATTCGGTATGCCTAACCGATATAAAGTCACCCTTACGCAAAAAGAACGGGAGCAACTCACAGAGCTCACTCGCGGCAACAAGTCGACCGCTGCAAAGTTCATTCACGCGCGCGCATTGCTATTGTGCGACGCAGGCAAGTACGGCGATCCCTGGACAGTGGCGGACGTAGCGTCGGCTTTAGGTGTGACTTCGCGGACAATCGAACACCTCAAGCAGCGTTTTGTTGAGGAGGGATGGGAGGAGGCGCTAGCGCGCAAGCCGCAAAGCAAACCAAGAGAGGCTACTTTTGATGGCGAGTTTGACGCCCGACTCACCGCCTTGGCGTGTTCAAGCGCGCCAGCCGGATACCAGCGATGGACGGTGCGGCTCTTGGCCGACAAGCTCGTCGAGCTGAAGATTGTGGACTCCATCTCAACGATGACTGTGCAACGATCGCTAAAAAAAACGAACTGCGACCTCACCTAAGCAAATACTGGAAGATCCCGCCTGACGGCGACGCCGCTTTTGTGGCGGCAATGGAAGACGTGCTGACGGTTTATCGTCTCCCTCATAATCCACTCTTTCCGGTCGTCTGCATGGACGAGTCGAGTAAACAGTTGGTTGGAGAGGTGCACGCCCCGATCCCCGCCGCACCCGGTCATGGCCAAATCATCGATCACGAATATGTGCGCAACGGTGTCGCCACGTTGTTCGTTGAGGTCGAGCCGCTGGCCGGTCGCCGGCACGTCGCCGTAACCGAGCGTCGCACTCGGCAAGATTGGGCTCACTTCATCAAGGCGATGCTCGACGAACGTTACCCGGAGGCCATCAAGGTGCGATTGGTCATGGATAACCTCAACACCCACGACCTCGCTTCGCTCTATCAAACCTTCCCACCGGCCGAAGCGCACCGCTTGGCCGAGCGACTGGAAATCCATTACACTCCAAAACATGGCAGTTGGCTCAACATCGCCGAAATAGAACTGAGCGCCCTCAACGGCCAATGCCTTCAGCGTCGCATCCCAACCATCGATATCATGCGCCACGAAATCTCCGCTTGGCAGAAGCACCGTAACAATCGCGGTGCCCCCATTAACTGGCGCTTCACCACAGAGGACGCGCGCATAAAACTTATCAGACTTTATCCGAAATTATAGCTGGTACGGGGTACTAGACTAAGTCCAAGTAAGGCATCTCCACCCACGCCTGCTCCGCCACCACCTACGCCATAAAAACCAATACTTCCATGCCCATCTAACGCGACCCCGAAGCCACTGAAGCCACCAATTGGCCCCCATTGACCGTTAATTGTTAAGCCGATCTGAAACGTCCACATCCCTAAATAATCCCACCGATTCACCCCGTTATTCTCGCAGAATCCATATCGGTTGATGCCACCGGCTTCGGCGATGGGGTCCTGGTTGATGAAGCGGCCCATGCTGGGGCTGTAATATCTTTTGCCGTAGTAAACGAGGTCGGTGTCCAGATCGGTGTACTTGGTGGAATACCGGAAGGGATGCAAACCAGCACAGGGTCCTGATTCACGGATGGTTTTCCCGGCACTATCATACTCGTACTCGGCGACCACACTGCCGGCGAGATACGGAATGCCGCCAACGATAATACTTGTTCCCGCAACCATGCCGTTAACATTCCCCTGACAGTCGCTGATGGTCAAGTAGGAGATGCCATCTTCTTTGGTCATCAGCAGCCCACCGACGCCCCCGGCGCCTTGCTGGGTGCCAGAAAGATCAAGACCCCAAAAATACGAGGAGCGCAGCGCATTATTGTTCTGCGCATTCAGCGTCGCACTCAGCAGCCAGCCGTTCCAGATAAATTTCTCGTCGGTGAAAATGCTGTTGTCGCCCTTACGAACAGTTTTTTGCACCCGCCGGCCGAGGTAATCATATTTGAAGTCCAGTCGTCGGGCATCAGCCGTGGGGATCGGACTGGGCGTCAACGCGGTGCGAGTCTGCATCGAGATCAGGCGGTTTTCCGCATCATAAGTGTAATCCCAACGGCCATCCTGAGTGAGATTGCCGTCAAAATCATAGGTCATGGCTTCAGGCGTACCGGCCAGAAATGCTTTCGGGTAGCTCGTGTTCGAGCCATCGGAAACGGTGAGCGTGGAATAGACCGGGGAACTGTTGCTCAACGGTTGGAACTTGAGAAACGATTCGCCGTGGCGAATCACTCCGGTGGCGTCGCCGTTGACAGTCACGGTCGCGGCGGCGACCGCAGTCCCGCCCACGTCGAAGATACCGGGGACCTGGCGTTCCTGATATTGGTTCAGTCCATTCGGTTTGAGCGTGTAGGAGGCGAGGTTGCCATTATGCCATGTGTTCTGCCGGTTGCCGAGATTATCAAAGGCGTAATCATTTCTGCGCTCGAGGACCGCGAGGCCCCAGCCGATATAGGGATACTCGGTGGTTAACTCCGAACGATCATTATAAAGGTACGCCGTGACGAGACC
>JANYCF010000077.1 GCA_025360455.1 Opitutaceae bacterium
GCGAAGCTTTGAACACCAAGGCCTCGAAACCGGGAGTAATCGGCGTGGACAGCTCAACACTCAATGCCTTGGCACGGGCGATGACTTCCTGGGGATCGGAAATGTCGGCCGGCGTGATCCTGTTCATCACGTCGGCGGCGGTGTAGCCCAGCATGCGTTCAGCGCCGACGTTGAAAATCTGGATGACACCCTTGGCGTCGGTGGCGATGCTGGAGAAATTGGCGCTGTTGAAAATGGCGCTCTGCAGGGCGCCCGCTTTGAGCAGCGCGGCTTCGGCCTGCTTGCGCGCGGTGTTGTCGGTGCCGATCAGGAGATAACCGATGATGGCGTCCTGCGCATCGCGTAACGCGGTGACGGATACCACGGCGGGGAAGCGGCTGCCGTCCTTGCGGAAGTACGTCAGCTCGTAGATATCCTCGATGCCGCGCGAGGCCTTGAACACCAAGGCCTCGAAGCCGGGCGTAATCGGCGTCCCCAACTCGACGCTCAGCGCCTTGGCGCGGGCGATAACCTCCTGCGGATCGGAAATGTCGGCCGGCGTGATCCTGTTCATCACTTCGGCGGCCGTATAGCCCAGCATGCGCTCGGCCCCGACATTGAAAATTTGGATGACACCCTTCGCGTCGGTGGCGATGCTGGAAAAGTTGGCGCTGTTGAAAATCGCGCTCTGCAGGGCGCCCGCTTTGAGCAGCGCGGCTTCGGCCTGCTTGCGCGCGGTATTGTCGGTGCCGATCAGGAGATAACCGATGATGGCGTCTTGATCGTCGCGTAGTGCGGTGACAGACACCACGGCCGGGAAACGGCTGCCGTCTTTGCGGAAGTAGGTCAGTTCGTAGATGTCCTCGATGCCGCGCGAGGCTTTGAACACCAAGGCTTCGAATCCCGGCGTAATCGGCGTTCCCAGTTCAACGCTCAGCGCCTTGGCCCGTGCGATCACTTCCTGCGGATCGGAGATGTCGGCCGGCGTGATCCTGTTCATCACCTCGGCGGCGGTGTAACCCAGCATGCGCTCGGCTCCGACGTTGAAAATCTGGATGACGCCCTTCGCGTCGGTGGCGATGCTGGAGAAATTGGCGCTGTTGAAAATCGCCTTCTGCAACGCACCCGCCTTAAGCAGCGCCTCTTCGCGCCGGACTTCGGTGACGATCTGCGCTGCCACCGGGTCACTGTCGAGAATAGGTTTTTGATTCATGTTTGTTTCGTTCCTCTTGGACCCAGCATCGTATGGGATGCGAGGACATCCCATTCCCGGTCAGATTATCATTAGCTGCACTCGGCTCTCGCTGAGAGCCTGTCGAACGAGTGTTAAGTCGTCTGCCATCAGCACGGTGATTTTTTCCAATTTCCTCACTTGGACCAGCGTGGTGGGTGTTGTCATTTAGCGAACATCGACCGATTTAACGCCTATTGCTTTGAAATAGCGATGGGGTAAAACCCTATCTCCACAGTTTTTCGACTGCACTCTCCAAAGGAGGCACAGAAAGGACCGTCACTGTTAAAGTAAACCGGCCTTCCGAAAGGATAGCTCTCCCACGGGCTTGCTGGCCGGATTGTATATCCCCAAGGATAGTCCACTATGAAACTCCCGACCCTGCTTCATGCCACCCGCTGGATTCATCTGCTCCAAAAAGATAATTGGATCTATGCCAGCCGCCGCCGGCCGGATGAGCCAAAGCGGATTGATGCGGTGACCATTGTGACGCTGCATCGGAATCAACCGGAGGATTCTGGGCTCTTGCTCGTGGTGCTTGAAGAATTCCGCCCGGCCATCGATCAGTGTGAGTTTAGTTTTCCGGCCGGGTTGCTCAATCCCGGTGAATCGATTCTCCAGGGCGCGACGCGGGAGCTGAAAGAGGAAACCGGACTGGACGTCGCGCTGGTCCGGCATGTCTCGGGGGAAACTTTCACGTCAGCTGGTTTGTCGGATGAATCGCAGGCGTACGTGATGCTCGAAAGCCAGGGCACGCTCGCGCTCAATCCTGGCATAGACGGGGAACGCATCACGGTTCATCTGCTTACGCAGCAGGGCTGTCTCGATTTGCTGGAGAAGAATCGTCAGGGCACCGCGGCGATTTCCTCCCGACTGTGGCCGGTGCTCATGAGCGTGGCTTACAGTGGAAATTTCGCGGGCGTGCGCATCGCGCCGTAGAATGGGGCAAGCTTGTTCGTCCCATCACGCAGTGCGCGGAATTCTTTTTGTAGGAGCCTGTTTACAGGCGACTGCCTTGGTTGAATTTTGCCGGAGTTTACTGGCAAGCGATCATTCAGGTCGCCTGTAAACAGGCTCCTACAATTGGAACGAACATGTCTTTCACCGGACTCGTTCGACGGTATCAATTCATGAACTTGGCGCGGGAATCGTGAGGCTGGTCGTGTTGGCCGGAACGGCGTGTTCGGTGGTGCGGCCCGACGGCCAGCGGATGTGGATCGTCTTTGGCGGATTCGAATCCGGATAACCGAAGAAACTGGCGGCCGTCGACTGGCTGGCGTAGCCGGAGCCGGCATAAACCTCACTCGTCTGGAGCGAGCCGTCGGCGAGTTCGACCGTGAGGCGGGCGCCGATCGCGGTGGGGTTGCCGGCCGGGCCGCGCAGGTCGACGCGCAGGGATTTGCGGCCGACGACGCCGTGGTTGCGAAACGCGAGCGTGGCATCGTTGTTTCGCGAGACGAGAAAGTCCGGCCAGCCGTCGTGATCGAGATCGAACACGACCAGGGCTTTCGCGTCACCGGGCACGAGCAGGCCGCTCTCGGCGAGCGGCATCGCAGTGAAGTGTCCGTGGCCGTCGCCGCGTAGCAGCTGGCTCAGGCCGCCGTCAAAACGACCGACGGCGGGAATGGGTGCGAACGAGTTTTGCACCGCATAAATGTCGGCGTGGCCGTCGCCATCGAAATCGCCGGCGACGATTCCTTGCAGCGGGGCGATCTGCGCCAAACGCGGTAGCGGTTCGAAACGGTACAGGCCATCGCTCTGGCTGAGGAATACGCCGCTGCGCAGTTCCGTGGCGGCGAAACGTTGCGCTTTCGCCAGCTTCTCGTCGCCGAATATTTCCCCCAGCGTCGCGTGCTCGAAATTATTGTTCAGGGGAAAGCGTTTCGAAAGAGCGGGAAACACGGCGACCAGGTCGCGGCGGGCGCGCCAGGGATAGAGGCGGTCGCCTTCGTAGTAGGCTTCGACGAGTTGCGCGGTGCCGTCGCCTTTGAAGTCACCGGAGTAAAGCAGCGCTGGATGCACCGCGTCAGCGTGGTATTGGGTATTCAAGCCCACGTTGCCGACCACGTAATCCGGCCGGCCGTCGCCATTGAAATCCGCCGCCGCGAGGGAGGTCCACCAGCCGGTGCCCGCAGCGGCAAAGCCCGCTTGCTCCGTCCAGTCTTCGAAACCTTTGCCCTGATGATTGTGGAAATATTTCACGCGGCCCCATTCCAGGGTTAGCAACAGGTCCAGCCATCCGTCGCCATCCACGTCGCTCCCCAGCGCGGCCGTTACCATCCCCACTTCCCGCAGTGCGGGCGCCAGTGCAGAGGTGACGTCGGCAAATTTCCCGTCGCGATTCGCGAGCAACGCGCTCTGCGGGGCCGAGGGATACTGGCCCGTTGCGACCCGTCCACCGAGAAACACATCGAGCCGGCCCGTGTGGAAAAAATCTCCCGCGACCACTGCACCCACGTTGAGCGGCAGGGGCGGCAGCGCGTCTTCGCCCGCGGGACGGAAGCCGCCGTGGCCGTCGCCCAAGTAAAGGGCGGGTTGATAGTCGGGCATCCCGGCCGGCAAACTGTTGCCGCCCCGGGTCACCAGCAGATCGCTGTGGCCGTCGCCATCGGCGTCGAACACGAGCAACGGGCCGTCGTTGACCGTGCTCGCGGCTGTCGCGGTCGCACGGGTGGGAGCAAACGTCCCTGCGGCGGTTGCGAGCATCACGCGACGCGGATCCAGCGTCGTGCCGCCCATCACCACATCGTCGCGATCTGCGCTGGCGATATTTCCCACGACGAGACTCGGACCGCGGCGGTTGAAGCGGAAGGGGAGCAGCCGTTGTCCGGACGTTTCGTTGACTGGCTCTTCGCGCGAACGCAGGTCCAGGCCGGTGGCTTGGCTCACGTCGGAAAACTGAGTGGCGGCCGGAGGTTTCAGCTCTGGCGATGGCGCCGGCGTGGCACCGGCGGGCTCGGTGATGGTGAAGCGCCGGTCGACAGCGACGTTTTCAAAGGTCTGCACGTGACCGCTCGGCCAGGTGACAACCATGCGTTTGATGATCGTGTCATCACCTAGGCCGAAATGCAGTGCCGGTTCGCTGCTGGAAAGGTAGCCGCGCGCCAACCCGAGCTGGCGGACCTGCATGCCGAGCGCGCTCTCGATACGCACCGTCGCGCCCACGCCAAAGCGGTTGGAAACGGTGCCGCGAAGATCGATGATGATGCGATGACCGGTGGCGCAGTCGTTCCGCAGCACGCTGACGCTGTCGTGGTAATTGCTATAGACGAGGTCGAGGTTCCCATCGCCATCGAGATCACCAAAGGCCGCGCCAAAACTGACGCCCTTCTGATCCAGGCCCCACGCCGCGCTCACGTCGGCAAACTGGAGATCGCCGAGATTGCGCAGGGCGATTTGTTTTTCGGCGCGCATCGGGCTGGCGTACATGATGCGGATCCGTTCCTCCCCGGAGACAGCGCTCATCTGGCGTTTCACGACGTCCACTCCGGGATCGCGCGGGAAGCCATTGGTCACATGCAGATCGAGGTGCCCGTCGTTATCCAAATCCTCCAGCCGCGTGGACCACGTCCAGTCCGTGGCGGCAGTGCCGGTGAGGAAGCCGGCTTCGAGACAGTACCCGGTGCCGGTACCGAGCAGCAGCGCGTTGCGGTGATATTTCGGGGCACCCTTGGCGTCGTCCGGCCGCTCGTCAGTCCGCGCCCGCGCATCCGCCATGATGTGCTGGTCTTTCTCGTGGGTGGTCCCCGCCATGTCGGCGACGAAGAAGTCAATCAGCCCATCATTATTCACGTCGCCGAAATCCGCCCCCATTGAGGAAAACGACGTGTGCGGCAGGAAACGTCCGGCCGCGTCGGAAAATGTTCCGTCGCGGTTGTTATGATAAAGCGTGTCGGGCACCCCGTAGTCGTAGGCCACATAAAGATCCGGCCAGCCGTCGTTGTCGTAGTCCCACCACGTGGCGGAATGACTCCGCGTTTCCCCGGTGATGCCCGCGTGTTCGGTCACGTTCGTGAAGGTGCCGTCGCGATTGTTGTGAAACAGATAACCGCGTTGGCCGTTGGAACCGGTCGCGTTGTTCAACATATTGGTCGCGATATAGACATCGAGCCAACCGTCGCGATCATAGTCACAGAAAGCCGCCATGACCGAGGCATCCTTCACATCCAAGCCGTAGGCCTGGCCCATCTCCTTGAACGCCCCGTTGCCTTGATTGATATAAAGCAGGTTGGGCGCATTGAAACGGCAGAGATAAATGTCGAGGCGACCGTCGTTATTCACGTCGACAAAGGTCACGCCCGATTTCCAGATGCCGGCCGCCGCTCCCGGATCGCCCACGCCCGCCTGCTCCGTCACATCCGCGAATTTGAAATCGCCGAGATTGCGAAAAAGGAGGCAGCTTTCGGTTTTGCTCACCACGAAAATATCGGGCCGGCCGTCGCCGTCGTAATCACCGAGGGCGACACCGGTGCCGATCGAGCCGCCTTCAAATTCCTGATAGAGATCGCCCCGCATCCGGGGATCGGCGAAACGATTTTCCGTGCGCACGCCCGTCGTTTCCGGAGGGAGTGGTGCAAACATCGTTTTCCCGCGCGGGTGGGCATGCGGCGCCAAGGGCTGATCGGTGAGGCTGTCGGCCGCGGCGGTGGCGGGGAGGGCGAGCGGGACAAACAGCAGGCCCAGCAGCACCAAGCGACGGACGAAAAACCCGGCGGTGGCTGACATGCGGGCGCAGGATTGATTTTCGGCGGCGAACATGGGGCAAGGCGGCGAGGGAAGGAACCCCGCTCCGCTGAGTCAAGGGCTTTGACCGTGCGCGAACTCTGCGGCCGCAACGTTCTCGGTGCGATTGCATTCGCATTTTCTAAAAATCACGCCAATTGCCGTGGCTCTCGTGATCAAGTCTCTCCGATCATCTTCCCTCGCCTGGTTGGCCGTTCCGCTCTGTGCGTGCGGATTTTTTTTTGGGATGAACGTGGTTCGCCTGCGGCACGTGGCGGAGGTATCCGCACAGGGTGGGTGGAGCGAGAAACAACCCGTGGCGCGTCTTGCCACCGCGTCGGCGCCGTCCGAGTTCGCAGCCGGCAACGGCTTGATTATTCCGGAGCACATCACGGAAAGTTTTCACTGGATGGCGCAGACCCAGCGGATGTTCACGCGCGGGGAATGGCGGGTGCGGCATATTGACTACGAGAATGCGCCGCTCGGCCGCGCCGTGAATTCAACTTCGCCCTACCGGTGGTGGCTCGGCTGCCTTGCTTGGGGCGATCATGTTATTTCCGGCCGCTCGCCCGTGCAGTCGGTCGAACGCGCCGCGCGCGTTGCGGATCCGCTTCTGCATTTTTTGTTTCTGCTCGGAACCGCGCTCTTGGTCGCGTGGCGCTTCGGCGTTTTTTCGGCGGCGTTGGTTTCACTTGGCATCGTCACCCTCTTTCCGTTCGCCGCGGAATTTCTGCCCGGCGTGCCCGACGACCACGGGCTGGCGCACCTCTTTGCAATCGGGAGCGTGTTGCTGCTCCTCGTCGGAGTCGGCGCAAAAGCCGTGCCGACCGATTCCGACAAAGCGATGCGCCGCTGGTTTTTCTGCGCCGGCATAATTGGCGGTCTTGGACTTTGGCTCAGTGTGGCCGGTCAACTGCCGGTTCTCGCGGGAGTGGGAGCGGGCGCATTGCTCGCGGCATGGCTTGCGCGCGACCCCAGTAAGAAGGACACCTCGGCCCCAGTCATGTTGCCGTGGCGAACGTGGGCCGTGGGCGGCGCGGTTGCCACGCTGGGCGGCTACCTGTTGGAGTTTGCCCCCGCGCACCTCGGCAACTGGCATCTCGCCGCGATCCATCCGATTTATGGTTTGGCGTGGCTCGGGGGCGGTGAGGTGTTGGCGCAGGCAGCCGAATGGATTCAGGGCAAAAAAAATCCGCACACTTTCCGCACGCTTACGCTGCTCGTACTCGCGGCGCTCGCTCTCGTGTCCCTGCCGGTGGCTGTGTGGAAAGCCCACGATCACGTGTTCTTCAGTGCAGAGCTGCAATCGCTCCGACTGACAAAATTGCCGGACGGAGCCGTGGCGCAAAGTTTGGGCGAGTGGATTGCCCGCGAAGGAATGACGCTACCCGTTTGGTCCACGTTGCTCCCGTTGTTGTTGATTGCTCCCGCCCTTTGGTTGCTCACGCGACGCACGACCAGTGTGCTGCTGCGCGTGGCCGTGGCGGTGGTTCTGGGGCCGGTAATCGTGGCGCTCGGATTCGCTGCCGAGCAACTCGTCTGGTGGAATGAAGTCGATGGACTTTTGTTGGTGCTGCTGGTTGCGGTGACGGTGAATTGGTCGAACGTAAACCGTCCGAGCTATTACCGCCTCGCGTGGGTTGGGTTCGCCCTACTGCTGCTGGTCCCAGGTGTTTTCCAAATTGTGCTGCGACCCGGAATGAAAAGTGACCTATCTCAAGCGGAAGTGTTTGGTTTGGTGGAGCGGGATCTGGCTAGCTGGCTGGCGTTGCACGCCGATCCGGGCGGCGCGGTGGTGTTGGCCCCGCCCAATGAAAGCACGGCGCTCTGTTATTACGGAGGCCTGCGCGGGATCGGCACGCTCTCATGGGAAAACAAAGAGGGCGTGGCGGCGGCCGTACGAATCTTGAGTGCGCCGAGTGCGCAGGAGGCGAAAGAATTGATCGATCAACGGGAGATCACCCACCTCATCATGCTCTCCTGGGATTCCTATTTCGACCAGTATGCGCGGGCGGGCACCGGACAACTTGAAGGATCGTTTCGCGCGGACCTTCGTTCGGGAAAACTGCCGCTCTGGCTTCGGCCGGTGGCTTATCAGCTGCCGACGATCACCGGTTTCGAAGGACAGTCGGTGACGCTTTATGAAGTGGTCGAAGAGCAGGATGAGGCGACAGCCTTGGGCCGGACGGTGGAGTATGATATCGAAATGGGCGCGATGGACCACGCCGTGACGACGGCGCAGGCGCTGCGGCGTTTTCCGGCGGATTTCGGCGCCTGGGTGGTGCAGGCCGAGGTTGAGTTGGCGAGTGGAGACGAAGCCGGATTCGCCCGATCGCTCAAGCGACTGCAGTCGCGGCTCGCGGCCAAGCCGGCTCCGAATCTCCAGTGGGATCTGCGCGTTGGACTCGCGTCGGTCCTCGTCAAAGCAAAGCAACCGGCTCTGGCGCGCGAACAAGTGAGCCTATGTCTGGCGGCCGTGGATGAGAAAAAAATCCGCGCACTTTCGACCGGTTCGCTTTATCGGCTGCTCGTGATGAGTCGCGGGTTCGGTTTGACCTTCGATGCGCCATTGCACGCACGGGCGCTGGATCTATTGCCGAGTGATTTGCGGGCTCGGTTGAGGTAGGGCCGCAGATTTTTAAAGCGGACGCAAAGTCCGGCCTTCGTGCCAGTGGCCATGAACTTGCAGGGTACGGGGAATTTTTGGTATGCCGCGTTCACCGGCCTGCAATTTGGAAAACAACAAATCGACCGCCGCGCGGCCGATCTCGTCGGAATGCTGTTCAACCCCGCTCCAATCCGCATGCACCGAGGTCACGTCGAGCGAGACCAGACCGATATCCCGCGGAGCGTAGCGCCGGCGCGTGGTCAGCCAAGCCTCCATGTTATTCGGTTCGTTGCGAAAGGTGGAGAGAGTCAAAACGCAATCGACCGCGTGCTTATCGACCCATTCCAGGAACAGGTTCGCGTTCATTTTGGTGGGAAGGAGCGGGGGAATCTCAGCGAGGTGGGGCATGGTCGCGCGCAGTCCGGCATAACCGATGGACCACCGACCGTCGGTAATTTCGTTCTGATATTTTTCAATCGCGAGGCCGACGCGGCGACAACCGCACGCGGCGATCGCACGGGCGGCCATGGTCACGGCCTCGGCGTGATCGCTCACCACGCAATCGAGGCGCGGCGATTCGATGCAATGGCCCACCTGAACAAACGCGAAGTCATCCCACGGCAGTGAAATTTCGTGCGGTTCCGTCGGAAAGGCGGCCAACAGCACGCCGGATATGCCGCGCGCGGTGAGGATCTCGCCGAGGCGACGCCCGGTCATGCCGCGGGAGCCGAGCGTAAATTCGGTGATGCCAAAGCCGAATGATTCGGCGCGTTCGCGCGCGGCGTCCCAATTGCGCCAGAGCGTAGGCGTCGTGCGCCATTCCTGGGAATCCGCCACGGGCGTGACGAAGGCCAGGGTGCCGAGATGTTTTTGCGCTTCGCCACGGCGGGTGGCGCGCATGACCTGGCCGACGAGCGCATTGTGATGGTAGCCGGCGGCGGCGGCGGCGGCGAGGATGCGGAGCTCCGTGGCTTTCGCGACCTTCGCCGCGCCACTCAAACAACGGGACGCGGTGGAAACAGAAACCCCCGCCATTTTTGCGACCGCGTGAAGTGTTGGCGTCGTGTGAGGGGGAGGCACAACGGAGTTCATGCGCTTTTTGTACGAGGGCGAAACCGTGCCGTCAAGAGTGACACCGCGGTTCCGTTGCGTTCCAAATTTTCTGCGGGCCACTTTCATTCAAGCGAGGGTGCGCGAAAAAATTTCCCTGTAAGAAAATTGTCCGCAACACGAAGCACGGGGAGAAGTCCGCCGCTGATTTCGCCGATAAAATCGGTCGGCTCCGCAACGTTTGCAAAGCAACGCAGTCGCGTTGGAAGAGTGTTTCATCGAAATCCAACCCAGCAGGCAGCGATTTCGGAGAAAGACTACTACCCACATCCTTCGTTTTTCTCGCGCTTCTGTTTTGTCCTATGAACATTATTAACACCCAAAAACACCTCAACTCCGTATCCCCTCGACTGGGGAATACCTTTCTGAAGCGATGAGCAACCCCAACCCAATAATCCTTCCCGTATCCTCCCACATGAAGACTACCCACCTGCTTTCATGGCGCGCAGCCATGCTAGCCCTAGCGTTCACTTCCGGTGCGTACAGCCACGCCCAGACGACCGCCCCCGCCACTCCAGCCAAAGAGGAGGACATTGTTGTCCTGTCGCCTTTTGAAGTTTCAGCCTCTGCCACCGCCGAAAGTTACAATGCGGAAACCACGCTGGCCGGTAATCGACTCAACACCCAGTTGCGCGACATCGGCAGTGCCGTGACGGTTGTCACCAGCCAGTTCCTCAAAGATACCGCTGCGGTGAACAATGCTTCTTTGCTACAGTTCACCCCGAACTCCGAGGTGGGTGGCATCTACGGCAATTTTGCCGGCACCGGCGATGGGGCAGTGCTCATTGAGCCAAGCCAACGGCCCAACGAAAACACCCGTATTCGCGGCCTGGCCGCGGCTGACAACACCCGCGATTTTTTCCGCACCGATATTCCGTGGGACAGCTACAATGTTGATCGCGTGGATATTCAACGCGGGCCCAACTCCATCCTGTTCGGTCAGGGCAGTCCCGCCGGTATCATCAATGCAGGTTCCAAGGGTGCCAGCTTCCGCAATTCCGGGGAGATCGAGCTCCGCTATGGCAGCTACGGCAGCGCCCGCGGGACGCTCGATATCAATCAGGTGCTCGTCCCCGGTCAGGTTGCTTTCCGCATCGATGCCCTGTTCAACGATCAAAAATTCAAGCAGAAGCCTGCGTATTCGAAGGACCAGCGCCTCTCCGGCGCGATCCGGATCGAGCCGGAATTTCTCAAGAAGAACGGCAATCGCACCATCTTCAAAGCCAACTTCGAATCCGGTCAGGTGGACGCCAACTATCCGCGTGAGCTCCCGCCGGTGGACAACATCACTCCGTGGTTCAAGACCGGTGCGGCCGGCGTGAATCAAATGCAATTGATCGGGTGGAATGCTTTCGATCACCTCTCCGGCCGGACCGGTCATGGTGCGGCGCGCGGCGCCGGCGAATTGTTGGCCGAATCCTCGCCCTGGATTCACAACGGCAGTTTCGGCACACTGGGCGGGCAAGAGCCGGTGGCGTTTTTCTCCGGCAGCGGCGCACCCACGTATTGGATCACGTCGGTACCGCAGACGCTGCAGGGCAACGCTTACAACCCAGGAAGTATCGGCGGATTTGCCGTCGCCCCGGGCTTTATCAACGGCATCGCGAGCACCTCGGCTTGGGCGGTCAACAGCGGCCAGCCGTATTCCGCCGGCGGTATCTATAAAAATAATCTCATCACCGATCCCTCGATTTTCAATTTCTACAATAAGTTGATCGACGGTAAGACCAAAAAAGAATGGCAGCGTTTCAATTCGGTTACGCTGAATCTTCAACAGACATTCTTGAACGACCAGGCGGGTTTCTCGATCGATTACGACAAAGAGCACTTTCAAAGCGGTGAGGTCGCCATGTTAGGCGGCAATGTGGGTCTCTTTATTGATCCGATGAAAGTCTTCAACGATGGTACGCCGGACGTGGGTGTGACTCCGGGCGTGGAACCATTCTCGGATGGTACCCGCAACACGAATCTGGGCCGTCCGTTTGTTTCGTCGACCCGAGGAGCCAACGATTCCTACACCAGTGATCTCGAGTCGAAGCGGGCCACGGCTTTCGTCACCCATAATTTCGACAAGGGTGAGAGGACCTGGCTGGGCCGCATTATCGGCACCCAGACACTCACGGGCCTGGTGGCGGATGACCAGCGCAAGACGGACAGTCGCAATTGGAATCGCTATGGGTACATGGACCCGAGCGTCTACACGATCGAGCAACTGCAGTTGGGCACGAATAACTTCAACTCCGGTCCTTTGGTTCCGACCCAGATTGTCTACCTCGGTGGTTCGCTCCTGGGCAAAGCGGTCAGCGGGGCCAACATTCCGAGTGTGGCGGGTATTCCCACGCTCGAAAACGGCCAGCTCCGTTATTTTAACGATCATTGGAATAAACCGACCGATCCGTTGGACCCGGGTTACGTCAACCCGAACGCGTATTGGGGTAACAACGCTTACCTGCCGGGCACACCCCGCTTTGATCAAACACAGGCGGATAATCCGGCGAATTACATCGGATGGACTTCGGCTCCCCTCAATGTGACGGACTCCGAAGCCAAGCTCGGCAACCGCGACCTGCTGACGACCCGGGCGGCGTTAAACAAATCGATCACCACTTCCCAGGCTCTGGTCTGGCAGGGCAAGATGCTCGACGGCGCAATCGTCGGCACCTACGGCTGGCGCAAGGACATCAACAAGAGCTGGGCGGACACCCGCCAAGTGAGCAGCAATTCGGCGAATCGCGATTACAAGCGGATTGATTTCAGCAACTATACATTAAGCCCGGTCCCGTATGACCGCGTAGAAGTTCAATCGCGCTCCTACAGCATCGTCGGGCATCTGATGGATCTCCCCGGCCTCAAGGATCTGACCAAGAACATGCCCTTCACGGTCAGTCTGCTTTATAACATCTCGACGAACTTCAAGCCCGATGCCAGTCGCGTGGATGTGGCGGGCAATTCGCTCGCCTCGCCCTCAGGCAAGACCATTGACCGGGGCATCCAAATCGAGACGCGCGACGGCAAGTACTCGCTGAAAATCAATCGCTACATCACCTCGAACAAAAATGCGACCAGCACGAACTCGAGTGCCTTCGGTTATGGCCTCGGTTCCTTCATGGGTTACAACGCCATCTGGACCAATGTCTGGGACTACCATATCGGCAATGGTTACTTCGACAATCAGACTCCCGGTTTCTTCGAGTCGGGTCCGGTTCCACGGTACCTCTTCCGGACGGCGGGCACCGAAATTTCGACTCCCGAGACGGTGGCCGACCAACTCTCGTCTGTCGCCGGCATGCGTGCCTTCGAGAAAAACGTCGATACGGCCTTGCCGAATTTTTGGAAGGCGTGGGGTTTCACCGATCTGGCTCACGTGCAATCCGGAGCAAAAATTCCTAACGCCGTGAACGGTGAAGTGCTCGTACCAAACGGATTCACCGTGACGGAAGACAGTGTCTCGAAGGGTTGGGAAATTGAGCTGAGTGCGCAGCCGGTGAAGAACTGGCGCTTGACGCTTAACGCCAGCAAATCGCAAGCGGTGCGGAGCAATATCGGCGGTGACGCGTTGAACAAACTCATGAACATTATCATAAAAGATATGCAGGGTCCGGCGGGCCAACTCCACTACTGGTGGGGCACGGCCGACGTTCCGCGCGCTGGTGCGGCACTCTACACCCAACTTAATCAGACCGGTGTCGACTGGGCCAGCCGCAAGCTCCTCGAAGGAAATAATGTGCCTGAGCTCCGCGAGTGGCGCATCAACCTTATCTCCAACTACGACATCACCACGGGTAAATTGAAAGGTGCCAATTATGGTGGTGCGATCCGCTATCAAAGTAACGTCGGGATCGGTTATCCGCCGACGGGTAATCCGGCGGTGCCGGCTTCATACGGCTACGATCTTGCCAATCCCTACAAGGGACCGGCCGAGACAAACTTCGACTTCTGGGTGGGTTACAGCCGGAAGCTGACAGCCAAGATCAATTGGCACGTGCAGCTCAATGTTCAGAATGCGTTCAAGGGTAATTCTCTGATTCCGATCACAGTCCAGGGTCCGATCGTGGGTACGACAGCCGGCACACCGGCGGGCTACCGCATCGCCCCCTCGCAGACCTTCACCCTCACCAACCGGTTTGAATTCTAATCTGGTGATTCGCCCCGGGGTTTAGGGTCCGGGGCGGATCTAAGACTGATTCGAGCGTAGGCTACCTCGCCAACCGTTAGGGGCGGTTGGCGATCACGATCATGCGGTGCGCAGCAAGGTGGTTCACCTCAGTGAACTGCTTCGCGCGCACCGCATCTCTTTCACTCCTCCAGCTCCAGCTGGATATCTACACATCAAAAACAAGTGGCACCGGTAAACGAAAAGCTGAACAGCAGTCAGGCCAGTCCATTGGCGATTTCAGGCAACGACCGATCGCAGGACTTCCGCCGTGACAGTCACCGGGCTGACGCGGAGAACGCCTTGGAATTCGATGCCGCGATTTTCGACATGGACGGCGTCATCACCCAAACCGCGGCCGTGCATTCCACGGCGTGGAAGCGGATGTTCGATGAATACCTCCGCGGTCGCGCAGATCGATCTGGCGAATCCTTCAAGGAGTTTTCCCACACCGGAGATTATCTGGTTTTTGTTGATGGCCGACCCAGAAGCCAAGGGGTCGCAGCCTTTCTGAAGTCACGGGGCATCATGCTCGATCCGGGGAACCCGGACGATCTGCCCGGCACCGAAACGATTTGCGGTCTCGGCAATCGCAAGAACGGACTCTTCAATCAAATTTTAGCGAGTGATGGGGTGGCGCTTTACGCTTCCACGCTTCTGCTCATCCAGGAAATGCGACGCGAGGGCATCAAAATCGGCCTGGCGACTTCCAGCAAAAATTCCGCCGTGATTTTGAATGCGACCGGCACCGCGCCGCTCTTTGCCACGATCGTGGATGGCCTGGTCTCCGAAAAGCTCGGACTCAAGGGCAAGCCGGAGCCGGATATTTTTTCAACCGCCAGCGCCAATCTGGGCGTATCCTGTGCGCGCGCCATCGTCATCGAAGATGCGGTGTCGGGTGTTCAGGCAGGCGCGAAGGGCGGCTTCGGCCTCGTGATCGGCGTGGCGCGCGAAGACAACGTGGCGGAACTGCGCGAGCACGGGGCCGACTTGGTGGTGCGGGATCTTTCCGAAACCAGCATCGAGCATATCAACCGGATGGTGCGGGCCAAGCGCGCCGGCGTCTGATAGACCAAACCTAACCTCCTAAAAATATGCTCTTAAGAAAAAAACCTCGGTTAAGTTTTTGGCAGCTCTGGAACATGAGCTTCGGTTACGTTGGCATTCAATTTGGCTTTGCCCTGCAGAACGCCAACGTCAGCCGCATCTTCGAAACGCTGGGCGCGAAGGTGGATGAGATTCCGATTCTCTGGATCGCCGGGCCCGTGTCAGGCTTGCTGGTGCAGCCGGTCATCGGGTACCTGAGCGACAAGACATGGAACCGCCTCGGCCGCCGGAAACCGTATTTTTTGATCGGTGCAATTCTGGCGTCGCTTGCCCTGCTGGTGATGCCCAATTCCCCCGTGCTGTGGTTCGCCGCCGGGATGCTGTGGATCATGGACGCTTCCATCAATGTCACCATGGAGCCCATGCGCGCCTTCGTGGGCGACATGCTGCCCGATGAGCAGCGTACCACGGGTTTTGCCGTCCAAACCTTTTTCATCGGGGCGAGCTCGGTCATCGGCTCGCTGCTGCCGTATCTGCTGACGAACTGGTTTCATCTGGCCAACACCGCGCCCGAGGGCGTTGTTCCCGATTCCGTGAAGTGGTCCTTCTACCTTGGCGGCGGTGTTTATCTGCTGGCCGTGCTGTGGACGATTTTTTCCACGAAGGAATATTCACCGGAAGAGCAGGAAGCTTTTCACGCCAAGAGCAACGAGGCCGGTCAACCAGATCTCGTCGTCGAACTGGACGCGAAAAAATATACATTCGCCGGTGCCGGTCTGTTGTTGGGCGGCTTGATTTTTAGCCTGATTATCCGGCTGCTGGCGTGGGACAAGGGACTCTATATTCTCTCCTTCGGTGCCAGCTTCTATGGCGTCCTGCAGCTGGTGGCCGCGGCGCGGTACACGGCGGGGAAAAAGCAGGGCTTGGTCGAGTTGGTCCAGGATTTGAACAACATGCCCGGCCCGATGCGCCAGCTCGCCTTGGCGCAGATGTTCACCTGGTTCGCCCTGTTCGCGTTCTTCATTTATTCCACCGCCGCCGTCACCAGCTATCATTTTGGCAGCAGCGATCCGAAGAGCGCGGCGTATAACTTGGGCGCCAACTGGGTCGGGGTTTTGATGTCGGTCTACAACGGCGTGGCGGCGCTCGTGGCCTTTCTTCTGCCGGTTTTGGCCAAGCGCACGAGCCGGGTGATGACTCACCAGATCTGCCTCGTCATCGGCGGGCTGGGGCTGGGCTCGATGTACTTTTTCCACGATCCGCAGCTGCTGATTGTCTCCATGATCGGCCTCGGCATCGCCTGGGCCAGCCTGCTGACCATGCCGTATGCGATCCTGAGCAGCGTCGTCCCGTACCGGAAGATGGGCGTGTACATGGGCATGTTTAATTTCTTCATCGTCATCCCGCAAATTCTCGCGGCCGCCCTCCTGGGCCTGCTCGTACGCACAGTGTTTCACGGCCACACCATCTACGCGCTTGCGCTGGGCGGGGTGTCCATGATCGCGGCCGCAGGACTCATGCTGCGGGTGAAAGACGAGCGCAAAGAGATCTGAGCAAAATGAAAAACCTTTGGGAAATCAGCACCACTGAATATGCCGGCGGCAAGGAAGGCGTCATGCGCCGCGGCAACGTCTATCAGCTCGCCAATGGCTACATGGGCTATCGCGGCACCTTGGACGAATTCGGTCCGGCTGAACTGGTCGGCATCACCCTCGCCGGCATTTTTGATCGCGTCGGCCTGGCCTGGCGCGAACCCGTCAATGCGCCCAACGGTGGCTATACGCGCGTGTCACTCGATGGGGTGGAGCGCTCCGTGCTCACCAGCAAAGTCACGCGGCACCACCAGACGCTGCACTTGGCTTCGGCCCGGTTCGAGCGGGAAACGGTCTTCTCCGCGCGTGCGAAAAAGCTGACGATCAAGTCGGCGCGTTTCCTCAGTGCGGACACGCCCAACCTCGGGGTGATCCAATACAGTGTGAGCTGCGACAAGGCTGCTAACATCACGATCCGCACCGGCATAGACGGCAACATCTGGGATCTGAACGGCCCGCACTTGTTGCAGCTGGCCGCGGAAAAACGGGAGGGGGTTCTGCTGGTGCAAGGCGTCACGAACGAAAATGCCAAGCGGGTGCTCGTCGCCGAAGCGATCGATTTGAATTTTGGCGAGGAAACCCACGAATGGCAGGATCAGCGCAATCTCCGGGTGATCCGCTGGCAGGCGGAGGCGGGCCAGACCTACACGTTCCACAAGTATTTCGCGGTGGTCACGGACAACGACCTGGCCGGCAAACCGATTGAGCCAGCGGCGGTGAAGATGGTGCTGAAGGCGAAGGCGCTCGGCCACGCCGCCTGCTTGGAAAAGCACCGGGCCGAGTGGGCGAAAAAGTGGGAGCGTTGCGATGTGCAGATCGAGGGGGATGACGAAGCGCAGCTCGCGCTGCGCTACAGCATTTTTCAATTGCTGATCGTGGCCCCCGTGGCCGGCAGCGCGAATTCGATTCCGGCGCGGGCCCTGTCGGGGCAGGTCTACAAGGGCGCTATTTTCTGGGACACGGAAATGTTCATGTTCCCGTTCTTCCTGCACACTTATCCGGAGAAGGCGGTGGAGCTGATGCGCTACCGCATCAAGACGCTGGACGGAGCCCGCCGGAAGGCCCGGACGGAGGGCCCCGGTTATCGCGGCGCGTTCTATGCGTGGGAAAGCCAGGAGACGGGCGACGACGCCTGCTCGTATTTCAACATCGGCGATCCGTTTACCGGCCGCGATCTGCGCACGCATTTCCGGGACAAACAGGTGCACATCAGCGGAGACGTGGCGATCGCGCTGTGGGAATATTTCAAGCTCACCGGCGATGACTCGCTGTTGCTGGAGGGCGGCGCCGAGGTGATTTTGGAATGCGCCCGGTTTTATTTTTCCCACGCCTACTTTAAGAAAGAGAAGGGGCGCTACGAGATTCTCGATGTGATCGGACCGGACGAATACCATGAGTGCGTCAACAACAACGCGTTCACGAGCATGGTGGCGAAGGAGACCTTCGTGATCGCCAATGCGATGGTGGAGCACCTGCGAAAAAATCAGCCCAAGGCCCTGCGCGCGCTGGTGAAGAAGATCGGCATCAGCCGCGAATTGGCCGACTTTCGCGAGGCCGCGCGCCTGCTGTATGTGCCCGCCCCGGATTCCAAGACGGGCGTTATCGAGCAATTCGACGGCTACTTCAAACTGCGGGACGATACGGTCGAGGAACTGAAGTCCAGGATGGTTCATCCGAACGAATACCTCGGCGCCGGCCAAGGATTGGCGGTGCCGACCAAGGTTATCAAGCAGGCCGACGTGGTCATGATGCTGAATCTTTTCAAGACCCGTTATTCCGCAAAAATTAAGCAGGCGAACTGGGAATATTACGAACCCCGCACCGAGCACGGCTCCAGTCTGAGCGCTTGTGCCTATGCGATGGTGGCGGCGGAATTTGGTGATCTCGACTTTGCCTACAAATATTTCCTGAAAACGGCGAAGATCGATCTCGAGGCCAAGTACAAGGTGTACGTGGGCACCGTCTTCATGGGCGGCTCGCACCCGGCGGCCAACGGCGGGGCGTGGATGACCGCCGTGCTGGGCTTCGGTGGAGTGCAAGCCGACGAAAACCGGGTCGTGATCAATCCGCGTCTTTGCGCGCAATGGCAGACCTTCCGGTTTTATCTGGCGTACAAAGGCGATGGCTTCCGGATCAAGATCACGAAAACCGCGGTGACGATTTCCTCGCCATCCACCAATGTTCGCAGACATACGATGCTCGTAGCAGGTAATAAAACGGAATGCGCCCCCGGCGCGTCCGTGACGGTCAAGTACCGGCCAACCAAACAGTGATCGCCCATGAAAATTTTTATCACTCAACTCCGCACCCACAGGAAGGCAAAGCTGACCTCGGCTCTGCTGGTCGTGACTCTCGCCTTCGCGGGCGCCGCCGGTTTTTGTTACGGCAACGAACGAATCGGGGCTGACACACCGTGGACGACCTATGAAGCGGAGGCCATGAAAACCAACGGCGTGGTGCTGGGGCCGAAATATGCCGCCCATCTCGTGGAGACCGAATCCTCGGGCCAGCAGTGCGTGAAACTCACGGAGGTTGGGGGGGGCGTCGAGTTCGCCGCTGCAGCGGAGGCCAATGCCCTGGTGGTCCGTTTCAGCTTGCCGGATTCCGATGATGGCGTGGGCGTCGAGTCTTCGCTCGCGTTACTCATCAACGGCCAGGAGGTCCGGACGCTCGCGCTCACCTCCCATTATTCGAGGATCTACGGCGCGTATCCTTTTTTCAATACGCCGGCCGCCGGAATCCCGCGCAATTTCTACGACGAAATTCGCGTCAAGGATTTGTCGATCACGAAGGGCGATGTGATCCGCCTGCAAAAGAACACGGCCGACGGTCACTATTGCATCCTCGACCTGGTCGATCTGGAAAAAGTGCCGGCCCCGCTGGCGGCGCCCGCCAACGCGCTCTCCGTGCTTGATTACGGCGCGGGCGGCAAGGGCGTGACCGACGACACGGCGGCACTGAAGAGTTGCCTGACCGAGGCCCTCAAGCAGGGGCGCACCGTCTGGGTCCCGGCCGGCGAGTATAAGCTGACGGGCGATATCGTCCTGCCTTCGGCTGCGTCGATCCAGGGTGCGGGTATGTGGCATACGACATTCGTCGGCGATGCCGCGCTCTACGGCCAGGCCGACCGGCGGGTGCGGTTTAAACTCGCGGGCAAAAATATTCACTTGGCCGATTTCGCGATCAGCGGAAAATTGAACTACCGCAATGACGACGAGCCCAACGACGGGGTTGTGGGGGCGGTGTGTTCTGATTCGACGGTGGCTCGCATCTGGATCGAACACACCAAGACCGGCGCGTGGATCTATAATGGCACGCGATTGCGCCTCGAGGGGTGCCGGTTCCGTAATTTGCTGGCCGATGGCGTGAACCTCTGCACCGGATGCAATGGAATTGTAGTCGAGAACTGCAGCACGCGCGGCACCGGCGACGATTGTTTCGCCATCTGGCCGACCGTCTCCGACCAGGGTTACGTGCAGGATGCGCGTCCGGGCAATAACGTGATCCGGCACTGCACGGGTCAGTTGCCCTTCCTCGCCAACGGTGGCGCGGTTTACGGCGGACAAAACAATTGCATCGAGGATTGCCTCTTCACGGACATCACCACGGCTTGCGGCATTCTCCTCAGTACGACCTTCCCGACCGCGGATGAGGCGCGGAAGATCGACAACAACTTCAGCGGCACGACGGTGGTTCGGAATTGCGAATTGGTCCGCTGCGGCGGTGATGATCACGATTGGTCGTGGCGGGCCGCCCTGCAGCTCTGCGTGGATCGCAAGAGCATCTCCGGGATTTTGCTGAGTCACATTACCATCCGCGACAGTCTGTCCGATGGCTTGAGCGTCGTGGCTCCCGGCAGCACGAAAGTGGGCGCAACGCTATCGGAGGTGCGTCTCGAACAGGTAACTATTCTCAACTCGGGTATCGGTGCACCGGATCGCCACGCCCTGTGGATTCGTCAAGACGCGGTGGGAAACCTGACCGTCGTGGATTCGAATATCCCCAGCATCCAAAACGATTCTGCCAAGTTCGGCATTCGGCAGTAATCAGTCTATTGCCGTTCGAGTATCCGGGCGGTGAATGGTTTACTGGAAGACTAACAGAGAAAAGTGAGTTGGGCTCGATTGCTTGCTCTCGGCGCTAAGCTGATCACGCATACCCCAAGGTCATCGGGGCGCCAATGAGGTCGCGCTGTTCTTGCGTGATCACATAGGCAGAAACTTGTTTCTGCATACCTCGCACCGTGGCCGCCTGAGCCTCATAAGTGGAGGTCCGCTTCTGATTGTTCTGCAGAAATTCGGCATCCATCGAACGACTAATCAGCTGCTGGATGCGCTCCTGTTGCTGGTCTGATGCTTGTTGGTCTTGGTTCAACCGGCTGCTGATGGTCTCCGCCTGTTTGATTTGGCGCGTCTGGCTGGACGGGGTGGAGCTGATATTAAGCATGGCCTGACGAGCGATAAGCTGGCCACGATTTTCAGTTATGGGGCTGGGCATTATTTATTGGTGGATCCTGGGGCGGATAGGGGAATTTTTCGTTTTCGATGCCGAGTGTCCAGCTTAGGCTTGGTCACAGAATTGTGAAATCGCGTCACGTCGCGTCGCGTATAAGCTGCGCCCCGCGATTGGTGGCGACGGGTGGTTTGCCGGTGGTCGTGGTTGAGCGATGCGGTGAGCTGAACTCTTTAGGTTCTTCGCGTTTCCGCTGGGTGAGGACAGAATGCGGCTAAGTGCTGCACCGAGGCAAACCCACGGCCGAGGGCGGCCGCGCTCCTTTTGGCCTCGTGCATTCAGGGCGAGCGGGCGCCCTCGACCGCATTTCGTCCCCCCAACGACCTAGCAGAAACAGCGAGGAACCATTCTTTATTCTAAACCCGGTAGTTGGATTGAACCACAGATTGCACAGAGAGCACGGATACAGAACTTTGAATTAAAAAATCAGCATAACCATCCTCACTCTGCGGATGAGCCAATCCTTCAGCGCATCGTCTTGGTTCTCTGTGCATTCTGTGCAATCCGTGGTTCCAAATGCCTGGAAATAGATATTCGTTGTTTTCTCCTCTGCGAACTCCGCGTTTCGACTGCCGTTTCTTGGTTTATCCCAATGTTTCGTAGCAACCGGGCGTGAAGCGCGGGGTGCAAATGCAATAGAAAATCAGATCGGTCGTGCCTTCGTTGGTTATTTGCTGGGGTGCATCCGCCGGGATCACCACGACAGAACCCGGTCCAACCTTTGCCGGAGTCAGTGTGCCAATGCGCATGATGCCACTACCGGATACGATGACGTAGCGCTCAGCCACTCCGCGCAGGCGGTGCCGTTGGGTGGTGACGCCCGGCGTCACGCGTGCACGCGCAATCGAGGTCGTGGCATCGCTGAGATCGTTCCAGGTTTCAAGAATCCAGCAACGTTCCGAAGTGAGAAACTCCGTCTGCATGTCGGGGTGATGAATCGTGGGGCGCATGGGGTTGCTGCATGGTTTAAACCAAAAGCGTTAAGCGCAAAGCTCGAAAAATATGCGCTCAGGATCGGGAGAGGGCATCGTGAATTGCTGGTTGATCGATGGGTTGTCGTTTGACGCCGATGGGTTGGCTGCTGCTGACTGATGCGCCCTCCTTAACCGCTTCAACCCATGCGTCGTACTTTTTTCTTCCTCGTGGTGATTTCTCTTTTCCTCGGCTCCCGGTCTTGGCTGGTCGGAGCGCAGGTGCAGGTGCCCACGCCACGTCCGTCGATAACGCTTCCCGCTCTGGGGGAGGAGGTGCCGTTGCCGCGCATTAAGGAAATCTGCGAGTCATACGGGCTGCATGATCTTTGGCGGAAAATCGAGCGCGATCCTCCGATCCATCCTTTCAAAAGTGATGGCTGCACGGGTTGGTTCGATGATTGGAGGGGCGTCAGTCTTTATCCGGCCGGGTTTCTTCACGATCTGAAGTATTGGGCAGGTTACCAGGGTGAGGAGGTCGAGCGTCTCGTGGCCGATGCGGAATTGATGATCGATGTTGCCCGGTTACTGGGTTCCACGCCGATGGCAGAGACGATGTTTCATGGCGTGCGCTTGGGTGGGAGCGAGAAGCTGAACGCTTCGTTTTCATGGGGTTTCGGGCGGGTGGGGCAAAAGAGTGAAACGGTAAGCGATAAATAAGCCGAAACTTTCAGTTTTGTAATATTGGGGAAAGGATGGGGAGAGGGAGGGGTGTTATTGTCTGGGCCATGAAAACAACACTTTCCGCTCTTTTGCATCGTCGGTTTGCTCTCTTGGCCGGTTTGGCCGCTGTTGCCGGTTTACTGGCGGGCGCCGCCGGAGTCTCCAGCTCCTCTTCTCCTCTCGTTCTTAAACACGAGACCAAGGAGGTCAATCGCAGCCAGCTCGAACGGGCGAGCTATTCCGATGTCGTCAAACGCGTCGCTCCAAGCGTGGTTAAAATCACCAGTCAGATCAAAGCCAAGCGGGTCCGCATGAACGGTGGCGAAAATCCCATGTTCGAAGATCCGATGCTGCGTCAGTTCTTCGGCGGGCGTATGCCGGAAATGCAAAGTCCGGCGCAAACCGGCCTCGGCTCCGGGGTCATCATCAGCGCCGATGGCTATATCGTGACGAACAACCATGTGGTTGAGGGCGCGGACCAACTCACGGTCACCGTCGACGACGGTCGCGAACTGACCGCGAAGGTCATCGGCCGCGATCCGCTTACGGATATCGCCATCATCAAAGTTGACGCGAAGGATCTGCCGGCGGTGACGTTTGCGGATACGAACAAGATTGAAGTTGGGGACCGCGTACTCGCGATTGGTAATCCCTTTGGGATCGGCGAGACGGTGACGAGCGGCATCGTCAGCGCGAAAGGCCGGCGCGTCGGCATACTGAGCGACGTGAAGGGCTTTGAAAATTTTATCCAGACCGATGCGGCCATCAATCCGGGTAATTCCGGTGGCGCGTTGATCGATATCGACGGTCGGGTGATCGGCATTAACACCGCCATCATGAGTCGTTCGGGTGGCTCGCAAGGCGTCGGTCTGGCCGTGCCCGCTAATCTCGTCCGGCAAGTCGCGGAGGGATTGGCGAAGAATGGCAAAGTGGTGCGCGGCTTTCTGGGCGTGAACGTGCAGGACATCTCGCCGGCACTGGCCGAATCCTTTGGGTTTAAGAATCGCGCCGGTGCTCTCGTGGCCGAAGTCACGCCTGACAGTCCGGCGGCCAAAGCTGGTCTCAAGGAAGGCGACGTGATTACCTCTTTTAACGGATCGGCAGTCGCCGACGCCAACCGACTCACGCTCGAAGTGACTGCCGTGGCGCCCGGCACCAAAGTTGATCTGGAAGTGCTCCGTGACGGGAAAACTGAAAAATTGGTTGCGACCACCGGTGACCGTTCGAATCAAAAAGGCGGCCGTTCGGTGGAATCCACGAGTCCGAACAATGACGAAGGCGTCTTGAACGGAGTCGCCGTCGAAGACCTGACGCCGGAAGCGCGCCGCGAAATGAACCTGCCCGCCCGGTTGAAGGGAGCCGTGATTTCGCAAGTCGCCCCGGATTCGGCTTCGGCCCGGGCGGGAGTGAGTGCGGGTGATGTGATTCTCGAGATCAACCGCCAGCGTGTATCCTCGGCGGAGGAAGCCATCGATCTGAGCGCCAAGGCGGAAGGCAAGAAAACCTTGCTGAAGCTCTGGTCGCGCGGCTCCACGATCTTTGTGGTCGTCGACGAAACGGAATCGGCCAAGGACAATTCATAAAAAAATCAATTTAGGCAGGTGTGTGTTAGGGTAGCCAACTCAGCCCCGGTCTGTCTTCCGGCCTTCGGGTCGGACGGCAGGGCGGGGCTGTTTTGTTTGGCGCTTTTCAAAACCACTCCTTTCCTCTCACACTATCCCCATGCGTGTACTCGTCGTTGAAGATGATGCGAAGATTGCTTCCTTTATCGTCCAAGGATTCAAGCAGTCGGGCTTCGCGGTCGACCATGCGGACGACGGCGAGGCGGGCTTGGCGTTGGCGGAAACCACGGATTACGATGCGGCCATCGTCGACATCATGTTACCGCGGCTCGACGGGCTGAGTCTGGTGCGACGGCTGCGGGCAGCGCGGCGGCCCATCCCGGTTTTGTTTTTAAGCGCCAAGAGTTCGGTTGATGATCGGGTGCGTGGCTTGGAGATCGGCGGCGATGATTATCTGACCAAGCCGTTTTCTTTTTCCGAACTGTTGGCACGCGTGCAGGCGTTGATCCGGCGCTCCAGCCGGTCACCTGAAGCGACCAAGCTCGTTGCGGGTGACGTCACGCTCGATCTGGTCAGCCGGGAGGTGACTTGCGCCGGCCAGTTGGTGATTTTGCAGCCGCGGGAATTTTCCTTGCTGGCTTTTCTGCTCCGACACGCCGGCCGGCCGGTAAGCAAGACCATGATTCTGGAAAATGTGTGGGACTACAGCTTCGACCCGCAAACCAACGTCGTGGACGTGGTGGTTTCCCGCCTGCGCGCGAAGATCGATCCGGATCATCTGCGACTCGAAACGGTGCGCGGAGTCGGTTATATTTTTCGTCCCCATGTTTGATCGCTTGCGTCAATCTCTCGCGCTCCGGCTCGCCTGGCAATATGCGCTGATGTTCGCGCTCTTTGTCGCGATCCTGTTCGGTGTGCTCTATTGGGTGCTCGCCCGCTCGCTGGAACAACGCGAGCAGCAGGCGGTGGAACAGCGGGCGGAAGATTTTGCGGCGGCGTATCAGAACGGCGGGCCGGCGGAGTTGAGCGCGATGGTGCGCAGCGATACCGCGCCGGATGTGCGGACGCTTTTTGTGCGGCTCATCAGTCCGGACAATACGGCGGTTTTTGTGGCGGCACCGCCGGATTGGATTGAAACCCAGGTGGAGCAATTCCCGGTGCCCGAGTGGGCGGGAGTTATCGCGGAAAGAAAAACGCAAACGGTGCGCGTGCCGAAAAATGCGCTGCGGGATTACACGATCGCCTCGCATCCGTTGCCCAATGGCTGGCTCTTGCAGGTGGGGCGGCTTACCGATAGCCGGCCGGTGTTGCTTGCGCCGGTGCGCCGCGCCTTTGTCGGCGTGGGCGCTATGGCGCTGCTGCTTTCTGTAGGTGGCGGGACCTTGCTTGCGTGGCGGGCGACGCGGCCGTTGCGCCTCGTTTCGGAGACGGCGCGGCGCATTCTGGAGACGGGTGATTTGGCGGCGCGGGTGCCAGGTCCGGCGGGGAGCGGTGAGTTGGATGCACTCGTGCGTCAGCTGAATACGTTGCTCGATCGAAATGCCGCCCATGTCCAAGTGCTGCGCGATACGCTCGATAATCTCGCGCACGATTTGCGCACGCCCCTCACGCGACTGCGCGGCACGGCCGAGCTGGCGATGCAGGATAGCGGCGATCCCGCCGAAGCGCGCGGGGCGCTGGCCGATTGCGTGAATGAATCCGACCGGCTCCTGCATTTGCTCGAACGACTGCTTGATATTTCCGCCGCCGAGGGTGGTGCGCTCAAACTCAACCGCGCGCAGTTTGATTTGCGCACGGTGGTTGAGCGCGCGACTGATTTGTATCGTGAGGTGGCGGAGGAAGGGAAAATTACCGTGACGCAGGAGTTGCCGGTGGCGGTGAACGTGACGGCTGATGCGATCCGGTTGGGGCAGGTGATCAACAATCTCGTGGATAACGCGCTCAAGTACACGCCCAGTGGCGGACGCGTTACGGTCGGCGTTTCAGCGGACGCGACGCGGGCCCATTTTACGGTGACAGACAACGGCCCCGGTGTACCGGCAGGGGAGCGGGCTGCGATTTTCCGCCGGCTTTATCGCAGCGACAGCAGCCGTTCGCAGCGCGGGTTCGGGTTGGGGCTCAGTCTCGCGAAGGCCATGGCCGAGGCGCACGGCGGCACGATCACGGTGGACGATGCTCCCGGTGGTGGAGCGCGTTTCACGCTGAGTCTACCGCTCGCTTAGTTTTTCATTTCCTTTGGTTTTGGACGGGGTAGCTGTGAGCGCCAGCGAGCAGACGGGAGACCACTTGCTGGCGCTCGTGGCTACATGAACTAAAAACATCTGCGGAGTGGTGGCATTGGCTTCTTGAGTAAGTTCCCCGGATGTAATTTTCGGAGGATCAGTTTCAGGCAAGATATGCGCAGCCCTGCTTGGGTGATTCGAGTATCTTTAATTAGGGAAAGTGTCGGGGCCGGGTTTTTGTATAACTTTCATTGTTCGCAAGATTTCCACGCTATGAACAATTGTGATCCCACTGACGAATTGCGGGGGAAAATTGTCTCTTTAACCTTGGCTTGTCCCAAGGGTCTGATCGTCGCGGACTGCCCTTTCCGTCTGCTGAACGAATTATGCCATGGCACGAAGATGGACACGCTCAACCAAATGGATCGGGCTGCGCTGCTGAGCCTGTTCGATTATCCGGCCACTTGCTGTTGTCCCGCTGATCCGCGGCAATGCGCGCAGGAATTTAACATGGGTGGCAGCGATATTTGAACAAGATGAAGGGACGGCTATCGGCATCGCTATTCTTTAGAAATTCTTTCTTCGAGGGCATTCGAGGTGGAACTCCATTGCTCTCGGCGAAAGCCTGGTCTCATTTTGTTTTCCAATGCGTTATTTCCTGCCTTCATTCGCCCTGCTTGTTTTAACGCTGCGTGCCGCTGACCCCGCTCCTTTGCCGGCTCCGGAATATGATTGGCAATCCAAGGTGCTGCCAGCTGTACCGGCCCCGGCGGCAATTCGGGTTAACTCCATCGGCTTTTCGAGCGGGGCTACAAAAATGGCTACCGTTGTCGGTAAAGAACGTCCTTTCACGATCATCGATGTGGCGACGAACCGCGTGATATTGTCCGGCGTGAGTGGCCACAGCTTTGTTACGGCAGAGATCGATACGGGTGGCGAAATACTTTCGATGATCGACTTCAGCGCGGTGCACACTCCCGGGCGTTATGTGATCGAGGTGCCGGGCCTAGGGCGTTCGGCGTCATTCGCCATCGGAGATCGCGTGTGGAATGACTCTTTCCGAGTGGTGACCCGGGGCATGTATCTGTGGCGCTGCGGAGTGGCGGTTGATACCGTGGTTAACGGTCAGCCATATCATCATGATGCCTGTCATCTGGACGACGGCTTGCTCGATAAAGTAGGCGGTCCAGCCGGCACGAAGATTTCCAGTACCGGTGGCTGGCACGATGCGGGTGACTATAACAAATATGTGGTGAATGCCGGTGTGACCGTGGGCCTCATGTTCAAGGCGTGGGAGCAATTCCGTCCGGCGCTCGAAACGCTCAAGCTCGACCTTCCCGAAAGCGGCAAAGGAATGCCGGATTTACTGGCAGAATTAAAATTTGAATTCGACTGGCTCTTCACGATGCAGGCGGAAGATGGCCGTGTGCACCACAAACTCTCGGCGGTGAATTTTAATTACTGGGGTCCGCCCGACAAGGATGTGAGCAAACGCTTTATCAGCCCGTGGGGTTCAGCGGCCACGGCGGATTTTGCGGCTATGATGGCGTTGGGGGCGCGTCATTTTCGCGAGTACAACGCCGCTTATGCTGATCGTTGTCTGCTCGCGGCTACGCGGGCCTGGGCCGTGCTCGCTGCCCATCCCGAGGATCACCCGGCCGATCTCTCGGCGTTTCATACGGGCACCTATGCGTGCCCGGATCCGGTGCACCGCTTGTGGGCGGCGGCGGAACTTTGGGAAACCACCGGTGATGCCGTCTACAAAACTGATTTTGAACAGAGGGCGCAGAAAGTGGAGTTTAGTCCCATGGGGCCGGACTGGGGTGATTTGCACGATATCGCTTTGGGCACGTATCTGCTCAGTAAACGTACGGGCCGTGACGCCGCGTTGCTGGCCCATCTGAAGACTAATTTAATCGCACGAGCTGACACCATTGTGCAAACCGCCCGGCATAATGCCCATGCCCGGCCGCTCGGCGATATCGCTCGATCATTTTTTTGGGGCTGCAATGGCACCGTCGCCGGACAAACCTATCTCCTTCATATTGCCGATCATGTTTCGCCCAATCCGGCATACCGGAGCACGGGGGCGGATGCGCTCGGTTATCTTTTCGGGCGGAATTATCACGGTCGCTCCTATGTGAGCGGGCTGGGCTTTCAACCGCCCGAGCACACGCATGATCGCCGCGGCACGCCGCAATTACCCGGCTACTTGGTGGGCGGGCCTTTTCCGGGCGCCCGGTATTGGTACGACCAGTGGAAGGATCCCTCGCGCAATGAAATCGCGATCAACTGGAACGGTTCGCTTATCTATGCGTTGGCGGCGTTTGTTGAGCCGTAGAAAATAGCGGATCCGTCGATCATTCTTTCACCCACGTATCCTTGAGCGATCGATAGTTGGGGTCTAGACGCAGAAAAGCCGCTCACCCCTGAGCGGCTTTCTACCCTAACTAACACCAAATAAACAAATGAAGTATATAACGTAAGACGCATGAGCTGCGAAAACGTTCAAAGTACGTTCAGATTTTTAGATTACATTTTTTGTTATTTTTGGGCTGGTTGAGCCGGCACTTCGTAAATGAGTCTCGCTCCGAAACATCCATGAGAGGTGGACAGGGTAGAGTGAGCGGTTTGATCGTGGCTTTATTTGGATTTCCACCGGAGTCAGCGGGTCGTCAACTGACCGCTCATGCTCGAAATCGTGGTCTGCTCAAAGGCCTGAAGGGTCGGGGCAGGCGTTTTTTCCGGCGTCTTCATGAACCCAGGCAGGTGATGCGAGTGCGCTGGGTTCCGCGCATTAAACCAATTAACCGAATAATCATTTCGTTTCATAATCCTGCACATTCTTCAGTAACATATCTCAATTGTTTGGCTTCTGATAAATTGCATTTTCTATAGGTTCATTCTCACTGCCATTTTGCTTCGGCTTTGTCTGTTTAACCAGGCTTCCCCTTTCCATGAATAACCCCGCCCAGAACCCCGTCTCCCGTCGCCGCTTTCTGCAAACGGCTTCTCTCGCCGCTCTTGCCGCTGGCATGTTGCCTCGGAGTCTTGCCACAGAGGCGAGCGCCACGCCGCCCCTTTTCAAAAATCTCGTGACCGATGGACGCAAACTGCGCATCGCCTGTGTCGGCATCGGTGGCAAAGGCTACAGCGACACCATGGCCTGCCTCGGCGAGGATATCGTCGCGCTGTGCGACGTCGATTTCGTCACCGGCCAACGCTCTTTCACTGAGCTGCCACTCGCGGCCCGTTATCAGGACTATCGGCAGATGTTGACGGAGATGGGCGATCGCATCGACGCCGTCACCGTGACGACGCCCGATCACATGCATTTTCCCATCGCACTTATGGCGATTGAAATGGGTAAACACGTCTACGTGCAAAAACCGCTGACGCACACGATCGAGGAAGCGCGCATGCTCAAAGCGGCGGCGTTGAAACACGGTGTCGTCACACAGATGGGTAATCAGGGTCACGCCAACGAAGGCACGCGTCTCACCAAGGAATGGATTGATGCCGGCGTGCTCGGCACCGTGCGAGAAGTTCACCTTTGGACCAACCGTCCCGTTTGGCCGCAGGGTTTGGCGGCCCGGCCGGAAACCCAACCCGTGCCTGCGACGGTGGATTGGAATCTCTGGCAAGGCGTCGCTCCGGAAAACAGCTACAGCAGCAAGGTCATGCCCTTCAATTGGCGCGGCTACTGGGACTACGGCTGCGGTGCGCTGGGCGACATGGGTTGCCACATTATGGACGCCGCTTTCTGGACGCTCGATCTTCGTGGTAATTGCACCGTGAGTGCAGAGAGTATCGACAACAGCGACATCAGCTGTCCCAAATCGTCCGTCGTCACGTACCATTTTCCTCAGCGGGGCAATCGCGCTCCGGTCAAAGTGGTCTGGTATGATGGTGGCAACAAACCCGCCGTGCCGAAGGAACTCGGACCTGATGTGAAACTGCCCGGCGGCGGCTCGATTATTTATGGCGATAAGGGCGTGTTGATTGACTACGACGATTACAACGCCGCCCCGCGCTTGATCCCCGAGGAGCGCATGAAAGCCTTCACCGATCGGCCCAAGCGCTCGATTCCCCGTGTGCCGAAATCCAATCCGCACCTTGAGTGGATCGCGGCTTGCAAAGGCCTGGGCCCGGCTCCCGGCTCCAATTTCATCGACCACTCGGTCGATCTCACGGAGTTCGTTCTGCTCGGCAACGTCGCCATTCGCGCCGGCAAACCCATCGAGTGGGATTCGGCCAACCTGACCTGCACCAACCTGCCCGAAGCCAATCGCTTCGTCCGCAAAACCTACCGCGTTTATTAATCCCGACCCTGCACGATCACTCCCATGAAACGTATATTCTCCCTCTTTCTCGTCTCGGTCGGTTGCTTGCTCGCCAACGCCGATACACCCGCAGCCAAATCAGTTCAAGCGCCCGCTCCCGGCTTTAGCAACGATGTCCATGCCGTCTTCGTGCCCGGTCGCGGCAAGGACTCCGCCCGCTGGCCCGCGCCGCAACCGCTCTTCGCCCGCGATCTCAGCAATGCCGATATGCAACCCGGCGCCTGGGCCTTCAACGCCGCCGGCGTGCTCGCCCCCACTCGCGCGACCGGCGCCAAAGCCAATGGCGATGTCTGGACCAAGGAAACCTACGGCGATTTCGCCGTCTCCCTGGAATTCCGCACCTCGGAAAAATCCAACAGCGGGGTCTTCATCCGCGCCACCGACATCGTCGATTGGCTCCAGAACTCCATCGAGATTCAAATTCTCCAAGGGGATGAAGACAAACCCGTCCACTTGGTCGGCGCGATTTTCGATGTCGCCGCGCCCGCTCGACAGGTTCCGATCACGCCCGGTGAATGGTATCGTTACGTCATTACCGCGAAGGGCAGCACGATCACGGTTGTGCTCAACGGCGAGGAAGTAAACAAGGTGGATCTCGAACTGTGGAAAGATGCCGGGAAAAATCCTGACGGCACGGCGAATAAATTCACGAAGGCCTACAAAGACATGGCTCGGGCCGGCCGCGTCGGCCTCCAAGATCACGGCACCCCCATCGAGTTCCGCAATCTCTTCATCGAGCGCCTCTAATTTGTTGGCCCGCACTTCCGTGAACCTTCCCGTATAATTTCCATGTCTAATCCGATTCCAACCCCAGATTCCAACGGTCAACCGAGCTGCAAGGGCGAGGGCCTCTCCGCTTCCTGCGCATTTATTCTGCTCCGGCTCTGGCTGGCCATGCGCGCTATCGCCACCGGTTTGGAAAAATTCGCCGGCAAAGTTTCCGAGCAGAAACCGCTCCTCGATGAATTCGGCCAGCCCGATATCAACGGCACCATGGTCGCCGTCGAGCACAAGGTTTACGCGCTGAAATATTATCAAGGCATTCCCGCCGCGCTCCAATCCAAGTTTGCGGCCGAGCCGTTGCTGCCCGATTTTTTGCTAAAGCCCTATGCCGCCACTCTCGGCTACGTGCTCATCATCGCCGGCGTGATGCTTCTGCTCGGGATCGCCACCCGCGTCTCGCTGGTCATCCACGGTCTGATTTATCTCAGCCTGACTTTCGGGCTGATTTTGATCAACGAAAGCGGCGGCGTTGCCTGGCTCGCCATCCATATGTTGCTCGTCGTGGCGGCGCTGCTCCTCGCCAAGCACAACCGTTGTCGGCTGATCAAGCGCTGGTAGAATCTCTTCTCGCTGCCATCTATGATATTTCTTCCTTGTGTAGGAGCCTGCTTGCAGGCGACTCGGAACACCCGCTGACCATTCGAATATTTAGTCGCCTGTAAACAGGCTCCTACCTTCCAAACCAACACGTCTTCCTCCTCTGCCTTTCGCACATGCTTCCTTCAAAAATTCCATCCTCGGCCTCGGACGTTAACCGGCGCGACTTCGTGAAAGCCGGCCTGCTGGTGGGCGGCGGCATTTTGCTCGGCGCTCCGGCCATCTTGCGCGCGCAAACTCCACCCGCTGACGCGCTCCAAATCGCCCTTGTGGGCGTCGGTTCGCAGGGCCGCATTTTGCTCGACGCCATGCTCGGTTTACCCGGCTTAAATTTTCGCGCCGTCTGCGACATCTGGCCCTTCAGCCGCACGTACGGCCAAAACCGGCTCGCCAAGTCCGGTTTCAAGGTCGAGGCCTACGCCGATATCGAGGACATGCTCGCCAAGGAAAAAGGCCTCGATGCCGTCATCATCGCCACGCCCGATTTCTGGCACGCCCCTCATACTAATCTCTGTTTGAAGGCGGGCCTCCATGTTTATTGCGAGAAGATGATGTCGAATACCATCGAGGGCGCCCGCTCAATGGTCCACGCCATGCGCGAATCCGGCAAGCTCTGCCAGATCGGCCATCAACGCCGCAGCAATCCGCGTTACCTCCACGCGCTCGATAATATCATTAAGAAAGCCCGCTTGCCCGGCCGCCTCACCAATGCGAATGCGCAGTGGAACCGCGCCGTCACGCCCGATTCCGGCTGGCCGAAAAATGCCGTGCTGCCCGACGACGTGCTGAAGAAATATGGCTTCAAGGACATGCATCAATTCCGCAACTGGCGCTGGTTCCGCGATCTTTCCGGCGGTCCCATCTCCGATCTCGGCGCGCATCAGATCGATATCTTCAATTGGTTTTTCCAGTCGAATCCCACCAGTGTCATGGCTTCCGGCGGTACGGATTACTACAAAGGCCGCGAGTGGTACGATAACGTGATGGCGATCTTCGAATACGCCACGCCCGAGGGCAATGTCCGCGCGTTCTACCAAGTGCTCACGACCACGAGTGCCGGCGGCGGTTACTTCGAGCAGTTCATGGGCGACGAAGGCTCGGTCAAAATTTCCGAGAATCCGTCCCTCACCAAAGTCTATCGCGAAGACCGCGCGCCCGATTGGGAAAAGTGGGTCGATCTCAGCTACATCAAGAAAAGCGCCGCTGCCGCCGCCCCTCCGGTCGCCGGAAAAGTCGACGTCCGCGAGACGGCTCCGCTCGTCGCTTACGAAATCCCCGTCGTCCTCGACAAACCGCTCCATCAGCCCCACCTCGAAAATTTCTTTTTGGCCATCCGTGGCCAGGCGAAACTCAACTGCGATGCCGCCCACGCTTTCACGAGCGAAGCCGCGATTTTTCAGGTCAATCCGGCCGTCGCTTCCCGCTCCACTTACGACTACAAACCCGCCGACTTTATCGCCTGACCTCTCCGTTATGAAAAAACTTTTGCTCCTCACCTCGCTTACGTTCGCCGCTCTCACCGCTCGCGCGGAAGAAGCGCTCACTCCGCTCAAAATTGAGTTTCCTCCGCCCATGCTCACCGGCACGCCGGTTCCGGCCAAGCTGGCCAATCTGGAAGCACCCAACGTCAAGCCGCCCCAGATACTTGTCCCCGCTGGTGTGACCAATCTGGCCAAAGGGAAAAAAGTCACCTCCTCTGATCCTGCGCCGGTCATCGGTGATCTCTCTCTCATCACCGACGGCGACAAGGAGTCCGAAGAAGGTTACTTCGTGGAACTCGATCGCGGTCTGCAATGGGTTCAAATTGATCTGGGTGCGTCGGCCGAACTCTACGCCATCGCCGTCTGGCATTTCCATTCCCAAGCTCGCGCCTACATGCAGATGATCGTGCAAGTCTCCGATGATCCCGAATTCAAGAAAGACGTGCACACGCTGTTTAACAACGATGAGAAAAACGCCGCTGGCTTCGGTGTCGGTGCTTCACCGGCCTACCTCGAGAAAAACACCGGCCGCGTGATCCCGGCGAACAAAGCCGTCGCCCGCTACGTCCGTCTTTATAGTGCAGGCAACACCGCCAACGAGCTCAACCACTACATCGAAGTCGAAGTCTTTGGCCGACTCCGCCCATAGTCGCCGACTTTTTCTGGTCGCCGCCGCGTTTCTGCTCCTCGGCGCGGCGTTTTTGCGCTGGTCGCAGATCGAGCGCCGGCCCTTTCACGCCGACGAAGCCGTCCAAGCTTATCAAACTTGGCAGCTGTTGCGCGGTGAAGGTTACACTTACGATCCTGCCGATAAACATGGGCCGTTCTTGTATTATGTCGCGGCCGGTCTCACGAAAATCACCGGTGGTTCTTCCGCCACGCTCAATGAAACGCACCTTCGCTCAATCACGATGCTCGCCGGACTCGGCACGATCGCTCTGCTCCTCGGCGCGGCGGCCCGACTTGGCGGTGGTGTGGTATTGATCGGAGCTGCGCTGCTTGCCGTCGCCCCGCTGGCGATCATCTACGACACTTATTTTATCCAAGAAGCATGGTTTTGTTTTTTCACCTGGGCCTTGTTTTTCGCGGCGTTGCGATGGTGCGGGAATGGTCATGGGGTAGGGACGGACCGCTGGGCCGTCCGCGAATGTCATGCCGGCGCGCCCAGCAGTCGCGCCCTACCCACGAGCTCACGAAACCCAAGTCTTCTTGGATCTATTCTCATTGGCGCACTCGCCGGTCTCATGCAGGCCACGAAAGAAACTTCCGTCATTCATTTCGCCGCGTTAGGCGTGGCGTGGCTCGCCACGCGGTTCTTTGTCATAGGTGGAACTCGGCCTCTGGACGGGTTTCTTGAACACACGCCCGGGAAAACCCGTCCGGAGGCCGGGTTCCACCTCAATGCAATTCATCACGTCCTCACCGCCCTCGTCACTGCCGCCTTCGTCTACGTTCTCTTCTACTCGGCTTTTTTCACGCACTGGATCGGGGTGATTGATGGCGTGTGCACCTATTTCACCTACGCCGCTCGCGCCGCCGGCAGCGCACACGATCAACCGTGGTACTACTATTTTGCAATGCTCTGGCCTCATTCTCTCGCCGGGGTACACTGGGGCGAGCCGCTGTTACTTCTCGCAGCCTTGGTCGGAATAATCTGTGCCTTCACGCCATGTGCCCACTCCTCCCATCGTGCGCTCGCGGTTTTCACGCTCACGCTGTTGGTGCTCTACAGCCTCATTCCGTACAAGACTCCTTGGCTGCTGCTCACGCCCTACGTCGGTCTGACTTTGCTCGCCGGACTCGGAGTCACTCGGTTGGCGAATGGGTTGCCCGGCCAACTTGCGCGCTTCGCCCCGGCAGGGTTCGCTCTCGTGCTCGTCGTGGCCTGTCTCTGGCAAAATTTCCCGGCGCTTGGCCGCTACGCCAACGACGACCGCAATTCGTATGTTTATCAACCCACGTCCGCTGATCTTCTTCGACTCGTCAGCGTGATTGCTGCACTGTCGGCCCATCAAAAAATTGCCATTATCAGTCCCGACCATGCGTGGCCGTTGCCATGGTATTTACGCAACCGGGCGCTGGTCGGGTATTTTTTTACGCCGCCCGCAGATCTTTCTGCCTACGATCTGGTGCTCTACGACTCCCGGCTGGATGTGCCGCTCCCGGACTCAGTCACCGCTTTCGGTCTCCGACCGAATGTGATTCTTTGGAGCACTTCACGATGACGACTTCACTCATTTGTAGGAGCCTGTTTACAGGCGACTCAGGGCGCCCGCCCACGGACAACGCGCGTGGTCGCCTGCAAGCAGCCTCCTGCAAAGAACTGACATGGCGAATGTCTCCTGACGTTCACGCATGAATTTCCGCCTGCAACTTCCTCCCCGCCTCACCGCCTGTACCCACTCGGCGATGGCGACCGAATTCGTCTTTCATCTCGGCGGACATGAACCCGCTTATCTCTGCCAAGCGGCAGCCGAAGCCTTCGCCTTGATCGATCAAATCGAAGCGCATCTCAGTTTCTATCGCGAATCGAGCGACGTCACGCGTCTCAATCGCGCTCCTGCCGGGGCAGAAATATCTGTCAGTCCTGATACGCTCGCGTGTCTGGCGCACGCAGCCGAAGCTGCATGCCTGACCGGTGGTGCGTTCGATGCTTTTAACGGCCGCGCTTCGGTCGCCGCGAAAAATCAACAAGTCCCGCTCTACCTCAACGACTCCCCCGAGCCGAGTGAGGGTGATGTGGTGTTAGCTGGTAGCGGCAGGCGTCTCTGCCTGCCGTTCGCCTTGAGCCCACAGGCAGAGACGCCTGGGGCTACGTCCGAATCATCGTCAGCAGTAGAACTGGCCAAACAAAAGTCGACGGTGAGGGATGCCCCCGTTCCGGTGGTGAGCCTGCATCCGGCGGTTGGTATTGTCCACAAGCTGCGCGCCGGACCGTGGGTCGATCTCGGTGCTCTCGGCAAAGGCTACGCCCTCGATCAAGCCGCCGAGTTGCTCGCCGAGTGGGGCATCACTCATGGTTGCCTCATTGCCGGTGGCAGCAGTTTGCGCGGTCTGGGTGAGGCAAGCTGGCTCCTGGAAATTGACCACGCGAAGGCGCCACTCGTGTTACCTGCGGGGTTTTGTCTCGGCGCTTCCGGTTTTCAATTTCAACCCGGCCACGTTATTGATTCCCGACTGGTCCCGAAATCTTCTGCCACGATTCGTGCTCTCGTGTTGGCGCCCAATGCCGCGCTGGCTGATGCGTTGAGTACAGCCGCGATGTTGCTCACTCCCGCCCAACTCGCCCAGCTCACGTGCGACCAACCGGGAGTTGCCAGTCTGGTCGTTGACGCCATTGGTCAACGCCACCGCTACGGCCCGCCTTTCGCATGAACCGTTGTAGATAAAACCACTAATCCACATTCATAGGCACTAATCAGAATTTATTATTACCTTTGCGTAAGTGTACGCACAGCTTGCTCGGCAAAACCGGCATGGCCACAAGGGCCAGCCCTACAAATTCCGTAGGGCCGGCCCTTGTGGCCGTGCCGAGAACGTCGCCGGTCGTTTAGACACAAACTTTGGTAACGATTGATTGTGAGCTTTAGTGAACATTAGTGGTTTCAACTCTGAGTTTCGGATCGTAGGCTCGTGCAGAAATACATGATCGATATCTTCGCATGACTCTGCCCGACACCGTACTCGTCTTGCCGACCTACCACGATAGCACAGGGCTGGCCGAGTTTTTGCCCAAGCTTTGTGCGGAGCTTGCCCGTGGGGTCGGAGGAATAGTGGTGCAGGTGGTCGAGGATGGTTCTTCAAGGGGAGAGCAGATGTGGATCACCAACGAAATCGATCGGCTGCGCCGCGAATTTAATTTTCTCCAGCCGTTGTTGATTCTTACCCGCAATCAAGGCAAAGGACACGCGATCCGCACCGGATGGGCGGCGCACCCGGCGATGAAATGGCTGGGCTTTGTCGATGCCGATGGTGCGGTCCCTGCGACCGAAGTGGTGTCACTGCTGGGTTTCACCAGAAGGGCTGCGCAACCAGCGCTGTCCATTGCCGTGCGGACAGAGCAACCCGGTAAAATCATCACGCGTTTCTGGCATCGCCGGTTCGGCAGTCGGATTTTCAACCGGTGGGTGAGGCTTTGCCTCAAGCTTAACCTGCCCGACACGCAATGCGGCTTGAAGGTGATCCCGGCTTCATTGTCCCGCGAAGGCGCTTGGCGCGAAGATGGTTTTGCCTTCGATCTGGAGTTGCTGCTCCGCGCCCGCGCCGTCGGTTTACCTATCGTCACGCAACCTATTTCGTGGAGGGAGCATGCCGGTTCATCGCTCAGTCCCGGCGCGATGCTCGGCCTGTTCGTTGCGGCGTGGCGGTTGCGTAAAACCAAAGCCGGCCGATTCAGTTGAGAGCCAAGAGTTGAGAGCTGAAAGCCCGAACGACACTGCAAAAGCAATCGGCAAAGACTCCTTCAACTCACTCACCCTTTGGTTTGGCTCTCGACACTCAGCTCTAGACTGCCTTGGTACGATTCAGACACCGATAATTTAGCCGCAAAAAGGCGCAAAGTGTTTTTGCCATGCAGTTCATGTTATACGCGCGCCTATAGGCGCATTGACAGCCTCGCTCACTCCCACATTTTTGTGCCTTTTTGTGGCCATAATTCTGCCGACTTGCTAGCGGCGTAACCGAGTGAAATCTTGCATAAAAAAGAAGATTCTCCGAGATAGTAGCACGAAGTTGCCGGTGGAAATTGTGGCCTTCAAGGCGCCTATACGCGCGCAGTCGACCTATTCAGCAGGCCAAAAGAAACTTTGCGTTCTTTGTGCCCAAATAATTTGCGGAATTGTGAGTGATCATTTTACTGACGACTTCCATCTCCCCATGAAAAAACTCCTGCTCCTTCCCGCCCTCGGTCTCCTGTTTTCCCTGACGCCCCCGCTCATCCGCGCGGAAGGCGACCAGCCCAAGCCAGAAAAACCCCAGCACGAAGATACCGAACTCGAGAAGTCGATGGACATCCTCGGCAAAGCCTGGCGCAAACTGCGCAAGCAAGCCGATGATCCCACGAAAAACGCCAGTTCCCTTGAGCTCATGGCGACCATTCAAGCCGCCGCTCAAGAGAATTTAAAATATACGCCCGATCTCGCCAAGGACATTCCGGCCGAAAAACGCGACAAGTTCATCGCCGGTTATCAGGAAAAGATGAAGGAGTTGATCGCCGCGTTCGAGCAGCTCACCGCCCACTTCAAAGCCAATGAAAACCCCGCCGCCGTTGCTCTTATCGCGAAGATCGGCACCATGCAGAAGGAAGGTCACAAAGAATATAAGCGCCCCGAGTAACGGTTGACTTATAGGTAGGGCGCGACCGCTGGGCGCGCCGAATATGAAACAGGGCGGTCCCAGCGATACCCCCGAGCAAAAAAAACGAGAGCAGAAAACCATTCCTCCGAGCGAGTACATAACTTGAGAGTGCCGGATTCGTTGGGCGATTAAGCGGCGGCGGCGAGGCTGGTGCCCTCGATGCGGGATAGATCAATCCGCGAGCGGAGGAATATCGCGAAGGTTGGGTCTGCGGGTGAAGTCGCGAGATATTCCGGCAGGC
>JANYCF010000079.1 GCA_025360455.1 Opitutaceae bacterium
GCGAAGATCGAAGCTCGTATCCGCAATGTGCCTGCGGCCAACCGCGAACGCGCGTTCGTCAACGCCGCGAAAACGGAGGCCCAGAATCTTGCGGTGCGCCCGGCGGGAATTCGCATGTAACTGCATTCGCGGATTCCGGGCGGCGGGTGCGCAAGCGCCCGCCGCCTTCCTTATATATTGATCGGATACCTAACTGCTTTTCCAGAGTTCCAAGTCGTTCCCCAAAAGCGGACCACTCTGAGCGCAGCAGACTGACCGCCGCCCGGATTTGCTGTGGCTCATTTCTCAATTCAGCTGCCAATGCTTCAAGGATAAATTTGGAACGCGGCCCAGGCCGGTGACCTCGCAAAGCAGCTGATACGCTCGTGCACGCGAAGCCATTCCGGTCGGCCCATGCATCCTGAGAAACCCCACTGCGCCTAAAATACTCTTTCGCCGAAGCAGGGGTGATGTTGTAGCGCTCAGGCGGCGGAGCAGGCAGTCTGTAAAGCGTACGATAGCGATCCAGAGTGCGCCAATTGCGCCCTGAATCCACCCACGCCTTGTATTTTCTCAGGAGAGAGGTGCGGCTGAACCCATGCCCCTGTTTGCCACCGGCAGATTCACCTGTATAGCGTTCTGCAATGGCCAAGGCCCGCTCCTGCTTAAATTTTGCGGAATCCATTTCTACCATGTGGTCCCATTGTGCAATAATCCACACCCGCCGTTTGGCTGTCAGCGCGGCATATTCCGGATCTTGTTCAGGCTGCCGGTAGGATTTGATAGCGGTAATCGGGCGTGGCATAGTCAGGAGCCCTGATTTCGTTTTGGAGTCTCAACAACTGGCGAAGAAGCGACTCGGGCACTCACTACCGAACAGCCTCTCGGCTCATGGGAGGGCCGGTGTACCCAGAGGGTACACTTTTCCCAAGGGATGGTGCCCGAGTCACGAAACGACTAAATCCGTTGTTACTGATTGTCCAGTCTCCGATCGTTCATCTATTTTTTGGCGGCTCGCCTGTTAGTTTTTAATCGGTCCATTTTGCAAAAATGCTTCCGGCGCAGTCGGTCAATTTCTCGCATCCTTTCAACTACGGTTGCCGGCAGTTCTGCCTAGCGGATGTATTCATCACGGATATGAAACGATTTCCTAATTTGCTTTGGCCGTTACTGGCTCATTAAAGGAACAAATTGCTGCATGACGAACGCATGACAGGAGACTTCACTTGCTTTCCTTTCAGCGCATAATCACAATTTCTGTGTCTGAATAGAAGTGAATCACAGCTGCGCAGTTATGCATCCTGATGAAATACACGGCAAGCCCAGCGGTCACGCCCTACCAATGGACCCTTTTTAGACGCGCTCTCAGAAAAATCGAACCAACGGTGCCGTCAGATGCGAGGGTAGGTCAGCGCCCCATAGCGGCAATGACCATAATAAGTTATTCTCACTCTGCTGTCTGATAAAAGCATCAAGCCCGCATACCGGCAGCCCTCTATTTTTCCGCTTCATAAAAAAATCCAGCCATGACTTCATTACCTCAAATCCAAACCCGCTTGCGGGAAGAATTCAGTAACCTCTGCGAAGCCTGTTATTCCGAGCACGCGTGGCTGGAAGAAGGTGCTATTGGTGAGGAAAATATTCCGGAATTCTATCCGACGGCCCCGCGCGACGGCACGGTGACTTCCGGGCCTGCGTCCAAAAACAGCTAAGGCGTGTTTTCAAACGCTGTTGAATCTCCGTAGCCGCGGATCGACGTAGCGGCAGGCGCTGCCGGGCAGAAGCCTTGCGCGAAGGCTGGTACCCTGCCTGCGTTTTATGGCCCGCCTATCCCACCTCCCCAGGCCCGGAGGCCTGTGGCTAAGTTAAATATTTTCTGCCCTCGGCCGAAACTGAATGCAAAAGGCGTCGTCATTTTTCGATCTGGGCTCAACACCCCATATGAAAATAAAATAGATCGGGCATACTCCGCAGCGCATGAATGTATTATCTCCCGGCGAGTTTTTCCGTTTTATTCTTCCCCGCTTTGGCCCCACCGCACCCGTGAAACATTTCACGGTATTTGGTTAAGCCCAACTCCGCTCGCTTGAGCTCGATCGGTTGTTTGTGATGCGCACAGAAAGTGTTTCTGGACAACCCAAGGATTGGAATCGGGATCGAAAGCAACTCACACATGCAGATCCGTTCATTACGCTGGCAAAACTGGGTGAACCGACGCCCGCGCGTGGGCGATGCGCCTCTGCGCGCCGAGCTGTTCAGCGTCGAACAACTCGCCCGCCATGCCCAGGCTCTCGCCACCACGCATCGGGTCGGACCCCGGCAGGGGCCCAACCAGCTGCTCGACCGGCTGGACAAAAACGAAGAGGTGCTGCGTTCGTTCAACCGGGCCACCCTCGCCGTAAATCCCCACCGGCGCATCACTCCCGCCGCCGAGTGGCTGCTCGATAATTTTTATTTGCTCGAGGAGCAGATCCAGATCGCCCGGCGCCATCTGCCCCGGGGCTACAGCCGCGAATTGCCCAAGCTGGCCAACGGCCCCTCGCTCGGGCTGCCGCGTGTCTATGACATCGGGCTCGAATTGATTTCGCATGTGGATGCCCAGATCGATGCGGAGCCGCTCAGCGCTTTTGTGGCTGCTTACCAGACGGTGGAATCCTTGAAACTGGGTGAGCTCTGGGCCATTCCGATCATGTTGCGCCTCGGGTTGATTGAAAATCTCCAGCGCATCACCACCCGTCTGTCGGTCGCCCGGGAAGATCGGGATCTGGCGGACTCCTGGGTCGATCGCCTGCAGGATATGGCGGAAAAAAATCCGTCCCACCTCGTCGTCGTCGTGGCGGACATGGCGGAATCGGATCTGCCGCTCTCGAGTTCCTTCGTGGCGGAGTTTTGCCAGCGCCTGTCGCGGCAAAGCCCGGTGCTGCATCTCGCGCGCAATTGGCTGGAGCAACGGCTCGGCGACGAGGGGCTGTCGATCGAACAGCTCATTCAGGTCGAGAGCCAGAGTCAGGCGGCCGATCAGGTTTCGGTCAGCCATAGCATCGCCAGTCTGCGTTTCCTGAGCGCGACGGATTGGTCGGCCTTCGTGGAAAATCTCAGCCGCGTCGAGGCGATCCTGCGCACCGAGCCGGCGGACATTTACCGGCACATGGATTTTGCGACCCGCGACCGCTACCGTCACTCGGTCGAATTTCTGGCCCGGCACAGCAGGAAAACTGAAACGGAAATCGCCGAGCTCGCTGTCCGGGTTGCCACCGAAAACGGCAACAAAAACGGCCAGGCCGACCGCACCGCCCATGTGGGTTTCCCTTTGATCGACCAAGGTCTCGACACGCTGGAGAAAGCCGTGAAGGCACGCCTGCCGTGGCGCTCGCGGGTCGAGCAGGGCATCCATCGTTTTCCGCTGTTCTTTTTTGTCGGCGGTGTGGCGCTGATATCGCTGGCCATGACGGCCGGCTTCGTTTTCCAAGCGCACGCTTTGCAGGTGACCGGAGGAAAACTCATCGGCTTCTCCCTGGTTTTGTTTCTCTGCGCCAGCCAGCTGGGCGTCGCCTTGATGAACTGGCTGGCCACGCTGCTGGTGAAGCCCCGCCTGCTGCCGCGCCTGGATTATTCCGACGGAATTGCTCCGGGGCAACGCACCATGGTCGTCGTGCCGACGATGCTCACCAGCGCCGCCGGCGTTGACCGGCTCATTGAGACTTTGGAAATCCACCATCTCGCCAATCGGGACCAGCATCTGCACTTCGCGCTGCTGACCGATTTTAGCGACGCCCCGGCAGAAACTCTCCCGGAAGATCAGGCACTGTTCCAGCAGGCGCGGGCCGGGATCGAAACGCTGAACCAGAAATATGGCGCGGATTTTCCCGACTGCTTTTTTCTGTTTCACCGCCCTCGCCGCTGGAACGAAAGTGAAGGCGTGTGGATGGGCTATGAGCGCAAGCGGGGCAAGCTCACGGAATTCAACGCCCTGCTGCGTGGCGGCGCCCGTGATTGTTTTTCCGACATCGTGGGCAACACGGAAGTTTTTCCCGCCATCAAATACGTCATCACTCTCGACACGGATACGAAGCTGCCCCGCGATGCCGCCCGCCTGCTCGTGGGCACGATGGCCCATCCGCTGAACCACCCGGTGTTCGATGCCACCGGCGGAATCGTCACCGCCGGCTATGGCATTTTGCAACCGCGGGTCGGGGTGAGCCTGCCCAGCGCCCGGCGGTCCTGGTTCGTCCGGCTGTTTGGCGGCGATGCCGGCATTGATCCGTACACCCGGGCCGTGTCGGATGTGTATCAGGATGTTTTCCAGGAAGGCTCATTCACCGGCAAAGGCATCTACGACGTGGACGCCTTTGAGCGGGCGATGGCCGGGCGCTTTCCGGAAAACACCGTGCTCAGCCACGACTTGCTGGAGGCCTGTCATGCGCGCTCCGGCCTCGTCAGCGACGTGGCACTCTACGAGGACTATCCCTACCGCTACAACGTGGACATCGATCGCCGTCACCGCTGGATTCGCGGCGACTGGCAGATCGCGCAATGGCTGTCGTCGCGCGTGCCCGGCGCTGACCAACGCCGGACGAAAAATCCGCTCTCGATGCTCTCGCAGTGGAAAATATTCGACAATCTGCGGCGCAGCCTCGTCCCGATTGCCCAGCTGCTTTTGCTGCTGGGCGCTTGGTTGCTGCTGCCCCATCTGGGCGGACTGGCATTGGGGTTGATCATCACAATCATTGCGCTGCCCGGACTGTTGGCGGTGCTGGTCAGTGCCATACAAAAACCGGTTGACCTGCCGTGGGCCATGCAGCGCCGCGCCGTGGCCCAATCGGCCGGCCGCCAACTGGCCCAGTTTTCCCTCACCCTGGTTTTTCTGCCGTACGACGCTTTTGTCAGCCTCGATGCCATCGGCCGGACGTTGCTGCGTCTGCTCTTCACGCGCCGCCATCTGCTCGAATGGCAGACGTCGAGCGACGCCGAACGGAAAACGCGCTCCGATCTCACCAGTTTTTTTGCCAGCATGTGGTTCGCCCCGGTGATCGCCCTGCTGGGTGGTGCCCTGCTCGTCTGGTTGCAGCCGGAACAATGGCTGCGGGTCTGGCCGGTGCTTGCTCTCTGGCTCGCCGCGCCACTGATCGCCTGGAAAATCAGCCAGCCCATTGCTTCGAAGGAGCCGGTGTTGTCCGGCGAACAGAAAGCTTTTTTGCGCCGCACCGCCCGGCAAACGTGGTATTTCTTTGAGACGTTCGTCACCGCGCAGGAAAACTGGCTGCCGCCGGATAATTTTCAGGAGGTGCCCGTCCCGATCATTGCGACGCGAACCTCGCCCACGAACCTGGGCCTGGCCCTGCTCGCCAATCTGGCCGCCCGGGATTTCGGCTACCTGTCAGTCGGCGGATTGATCCGACGCACCCAGGACACGCTCACCACCATGCAACGGCTGGAGCGGCACCGCGGACATTTCTACAACTGGTACGATACGCGCACACTGCAACCGCTCCTTCCGCTCTATGTCTCAAGCGTGGACAGCGGAAATCTCGCGGGCCACTTGCTGACCCTCGGCGCCGGGCTGCGGGAACAAGCTGACGAAAAATTTTATACGCCACAGATTTTTGCCGGCCTGCGCGACACGGTGAACGTGTTGCAAGAGTGGGTCGGCGCGAACAGCCAGCTCACCCGGCTCGCCGTGGAATTGGAGAAAACACCTTTTGGCCTGCGCGCCGCCTTCGCCCTGTTGGAGCGAACGAAGGACCAGGCCGGCGCACTGTCCGCCTCTCTGGCCAACGCCTCGGAGGCGATCAAGGGCTGGGCCACCATTCTGGAGAAGAATTGCGGCGATCATTTGGCGGAACTGCTTTCACTGGCTCCCTGGCTGACCTTGCCGGCGCTCGGTCGGAGCAGCGTATGGGAGAAACAATTGGCTGCCCTTGACCAAGCGCCCACGTTGCGCGAGCTCGCGAATTTCGAAATTCCGGACGTCGTCGAAAATTCCGAATTGGCCCGCTGCCTGAGCCTGGCCAGCGAGCAAGCCCAACACCGCCTGCTCGCCTTGGAAAATCTGGCGAAGGAATGCGATGCCATGGCCGCAATGGATTTTGCCTTTCTGTTTGACCCGGCGAGAGAATTGTTTTGCACCGGATTCAACGTGACCGAGCGCCGGCGCGAAACCGGATTCTATGACCTGCTGGCTTCGGAGGCGCGCCTGGGCAGTTACGTCGCGATCGCCCTCGGACAAATTCCCCAGGACCACTGGTTCTCGCTCGGGCGTCTGCTCGTCGCAGCGCAAGGCCAGCCGATCTTGGTTTCGTGGAGCGGCTCGATGTTCGAATATCTGATGCCCCGACTGGTCATGCCGGAATACGAAAATACCCTGTTGGAACGTACCAGCAAGGCGGCCGTCGAACAACAAATCAGCTACGGCAATCTGCGGAACGTGCCGTGGGGCATTTCCGAGTCGGGCTACAATCTGACGGACGTGCACTTCAACTACCAATACCGCGCCTTCGGGGTACCGGGCCTGGGTTTGAAACGCGGCCTGGCCGATGATCTCGTCGTCGCACCGTACGCGAGCGCCCTGGCGCTGATGGTCGCGCCCGTGGCGGCGTGCGAAAATCTGCAGCGGCTCGCGACCCTGAAGTACACCGGCACCTACGGTTTCTATGAAGCAGTGGATCACACGCCGTCGCGTCTGCCGCCGGGCGAGTCGGGCGCGCTCATCCGTTCCTTTATGGTGCATCATCAGGGGATGAGTCTGCTGGCTCTGGTCAACGTGCTGCGCGAAGCGCCGATGCCCCGTCGTTTCCTCGCGTGCCCGATGCTCAGGGCGGCGGACCTGCTGTTGCATGAGCGCGTGCCCAAGACCGCAGCCAGCGTGCTGGTGGAAGATATGCAGCTCGAGGAATCCCGCGCGCTGCCCGGCGAAGCGGACAGTGTCATGCGCCTCTTCACGAATCCCAACCTGTCGGCGCCGGAGGTTCATCTTTTGTCCAACGGCCGCTATCACGTGGCCGTCAGCAGCGCGGGCGGCGGCTACAGCCGCTGGCGCGATCTCGCCATCACCCGCTGGCGCGAGGACGCCACGCGCGACTGCTGGGGCACCTTTGTCTACCTGCGCGATGTCGACACCGGGGAACTCTGGTCCGCCGCGCATCAACCCACCCTCGCCCGCACCGAGGGCTACGAGGCCATCTTCACGCAGGCTCGTGCAGAATTTCGCCAAAAGCACGCCGGCCTCGATCTGCACACGGAAATCAGCGTATCGCCGGAAGACGATGCCGAGTTGCGCCGGATCACGATCGTGAACCGCACCGCCCTGACCCGCGTGATCGAGCTGACCAGTTACGCCGAAGTGGTCCTCGCGCATCCCGACGCGGACGCGGCCCATCCCGCCTTCAGCAATCTTTTTGTGCAGACGGAATTCACCCAGCCGTCCTCCGCCCTGCTCTGCACCCGCCGCGCCAGCTCTCCGGAAGGAAAACCGCCGTGGCTGATGCATCTCATGTTGGGCCGGGGCGGAGAACAGGGCGAAATTTCCTGCGAGAGCGACCGGAATAAATTCGTCGGACGCGGCGGCACACTCGCGAACCCCGCCGCGTTTCAGACCCGCTCGCCCCTAGCCAACACGGTTGGCTCCGTGCTCGATCCGATTGTTTCGCTGCGCCGCACCGTCACAATCCCGCCGCATGAAACCGCAATCGTAGAATTCGTGCTCGGCGTAACCGACAGCCGAGAGGCCGCCCTCACGCAGATCGAAAAATATCAAAGCCCGCGCATGACCGACCGCGCCTTCGATCTCGCCTGGACCCACAGCCAGGTGACCTTGCGCCTGCTCAACGCCACGGAAGGCGAGGCCCAGCTTTACGGCCGGCTGGCCAGTGCGTTGATCTACGCCGATCCGACCCGCCGGGCCACGTCCAGCGTGCTGCGCAACAACCGGCGCGGACAAAACGGTCTCTGGAGCTATGGCATTTCCGGCGACGCCCCGCTCGTTCTGCTCCGCATCAGCGACACGGCGAAAATTGAAATCGTCCGTCAGCTGATCAAGGCCCACGCCTACTGGCGGATGAAAGGTCTGACCGTGGAACTCGTGATCTTAAACGAGGATGTTTCCGTTTATCGCCAGTCGCTGCACGACGAGATCACCAACCTGATCGCCTCGGGCATCGAGGCCCCCTTGCTCGACAAGCCGGGTGGCATCTTCGTCCGCCGGCTCGAACAGATCCCGAACGACGATCGCGTGTTGCTCCAATCAGTCGCGCGGGTGGTGCTCGACGACGAAAAGGGCACGCTGGCCCAACAAATGGATCGGCGAAACGTGATGGAACCAGTGACGCCACTGTTGGTGCCGACGCGTTCCGCTGCGTCCGATGGGTCCGATGAATCCGAGACGGTACCAGCGCGTGAACTGATTTTTGCCAACGGCCTCGGTGGATTCACGCGCGACGGACACGAGTACGTCATCACCGTCCAACCCGGCCAAATGACACCCGCCCCGTGGGTCAACGTGCTCGCCAATCCGACTTTTGGCACCGTGGTCTCGGAAAGCGGCAGCGCCTACACGTGGGCGGAGAACGCCCATGAATTTCGCCTGACACCCTGGAGCAACGATCCCGTGCAGGACACCACCGGCGAAGCGTTCTACATTCGCGACGAGCAGACCGGGCAGTACTGGTCGCCGACGCCCCTGCCCGCGCGAGGCGCAACGCCGTACGTCATTCGCCACGGTTTCGGCTACACCGTCTACGAGCACATCGAGCACGGCATCGCCTCCGAGTTGTGGATCTATGTGGCGATGGATGCACCGGTGAAATTCATGGTCTTGAAATTGCGCAACGTTTCCGGCCGACCGCGCCGCCTGTCCGCCACCGGTTACTGGGAATGGGTGTTGGGCGACCTGCGGCACAAAAGCCTGCTGCACGTGCAGACCGAGGTTGATCTCAAAACCGGCGCGCTCCTGGCGCACAATCACTACAATGCGGAATTTTCCGACCGGCTCGTGTTTCTCGATGTGAACGAGGCCACGCGCACTCTCACCGGTGATCGCAAAGAATTTATCGGGAGGAACAGCAGCCTGGCCCATCCGGCGGCGTTGAAACGTTCGCGTCTCTCCGGGCGCGTTGGCGCCGGGCTGGATCCCTGCGGCGCGCTACAGGTCGCGGTCGACCTCGCGGACGGGCAGGAACGGGAAATAAGTTTTCGCCTCGGCGTGGGTCGCAACGCGGGCGAGGTGCAAAGCCTGGTCCAGCGTTACCGCCGGGCGGACGCCGGCCGCGTCGCGCTCGAAGGCGTCTGGGCCCATTGGAACCGGACGCTCAGTGCGGTGAACGTCGACACGCCCGATCCCGCGGTGAACGTGATGGCGAACGGCTGGCTGCTCTACCAAACGCTGAGCTGCCGCGTGTGGGGGCGCACCGGCTTTTATCAATCCGGCGGAGCCTATGGTTTCCGCGACCAGCTGCAGGACGTGATGGCCTTGGTCCACGCCGAGCCCGCTCTCACGCGCGAACATCTGCTCCGCGCCGCCGCCCACCAATTCCGTGAGGGCGACGTGCAACATTGGTGGCACCCGCCGGCCGGCCGCGGCGTGCGGACCCATTTCTCCGACGACTTTTTGTGGCTGCCGTATGTGACCTGCCGTTATGTCACCTGCGTGGCGGACACGGGAGTGCTCGACGAAAAAATTTCCTTTCTCGAGGGCCGGCCGGTCAAGCCGGAGGAGGAAGCCTACTATGATCTGCCTCACCGCACCGAGGAATCGGCCACGCTCTACGAGCATTGCACCCGCGCCATCGAACGCGGATTGAAATTCGGCGAACACGGTCTGCCGCTGATCGGTACCGGCGATTGGAACGACGGCATGAACCGGGTCGGCCACGAAGGACGCGGTGAAAGCGTGTGGCTGGCTTTCTTTCTCTACGACGTGCTCACGCAGTTTGCCGACGTCGCCCGCGCACATGGCGACATCGCCTTTGCGGAACGCTGCCTGGCCCAAGCGCAGCTCCTGCAAGAGAACATCGAGCTCCATGCGTGGGACGGCGCGTGGTATCGCCGCGCCTACTTCGACAACGGCGAACCGCTCGGCTCCGCCACCAACGAGGAATGTCAGATCGATTCCCTGCCGCAAAGCTGGTCGGTGCTCAGCGGCGCGGGCGATTCGGCCCGGGCCCGCGTCGCCATGCGCTCCGTCGACCAGCGGCTGGTCCGGCGCGATGCCGGACTCATTCAATTGTTTGATCCGCCCTTCAATCATTCCTCGCTCAATCCCGGCTATATCAAAGGTTACATTCCCGGCGTGCGCGAAAACGGCGGGCAGTACACGCACGGGGCGATTTGGACGGCCATGGCCTTTGCCGTCATGGGCGACGGCGAGCGTGCGTGGGAAATGTTCAATCTCCTAAACCCTGTGCACCATGGCGCGACCCCGGAGCAAATCGCCACGTACAAAGTCGAACCGTACGTCGTCGCCGCGGATGTTTATGCCGTCGCGCCGCATGTGGGCCGAGGCGGCTGGACGTGGTACACCGGCTCCGCCGGCTGGATGTACCGACTGCTGACTGAAACCCTGCTGGGCGTGAACCTGGAAGGAAACAAACTGCGCCTGGCCCCTTGTCTGCCGCCATCGTGGCCGTCCTACAAGATTCACTACCGCTACCGGAAAACAGTTTATCACATCACGATTTCGCGTCTCGCTGAAACGGCGAAGGCAGAGGTTCTGCTGATACTCGATGGCATGGAAATCCCCGGAAGAACGATTCCCCTGCAAGACGACCAACAGGCACATGCGGTGGAAATGAAAGTAAGTTGAACTTAGAGCATATCCAAATAACGATGGTACGATGTAGGTATTTTGGGTAGGGCGAGTCGTCCCTGACGAGCCGCGGCTCACCAGGACGGTTCGCCCTACCTCATTGAAGCCAATATTCGGATAGGCTCTTAGCCCGAATATTTCATGCCTAAAACCTCCCAATCCTTTTCACAGAGGGCACAGAGGCTGACTCAGAGAGAGAAGGAGTGTACAAGGTGTGGTAGGTTCTCTCGCTGATGAGCTGGCGTGAACGTAAAATCCGAAGCTTAGGTCCTGGTAATTTCGCTCTGTGACCTCTGTGCTCCTCTTTCTGTCTCTGTGTCCCAAGAATCTTTCTTGGTTTGAGTATGAAATGTTCGACTCAGCACAGGCCGACAGCGACGCCTGCCGCTACTCCGAACCGATCCAATGAAAGTGCGATCGCGGCGCCCTCGGGCCGCAAGTAGCTCGGTGCACAACGCATTATCATTAGGCAGACCGACCCACGAGAAACAGGAACCAGTTTCACCCAGTTCCATTTCTCATATGCTCTGAACACCCCATAGCGGCATGAGTGATTTCGTAGCATATTACTCCCGTAGATTATCGCATCCGGAACTCCCGCCCATCGGCTGGTGATTCGAATAAGAAAAATACCACCAACAAAACATGAAATCACCACTACGCCTCACCTTACTCCTTACCGCGATCATACCCGCCGTGTTATTCGCCGCACCGCAAAACAGCCACCGGCAAGATGAACCGTCCCACGGTAATGCGCCTTCAGCGGTGCCTGATACCAGCAGCACCCTTTTATTGCTCGGAGCCGGATTGGGCGGGCTGATGATTTGGAGCAAGAAATTCGTTTTCAAAACCCAATAAACCACCGGCTGCTTTCTTAATGTATTCGGTCGATGATATTTTCAGCTTATTCCTCGACGGCCTCACTAATCCGGCCGTTGTGCATCAACCAAGCTGCCACAAAACAGTCGAAGCGAGATGGCTTCAGCCGAGGGGTTAAAGCCCTGCCCAGCTAAACGCTCTCCTTTGTCATGGCACTCAACAAACCAAGGATTCGTATCCAATGAAATCATCACACTGCCGCCTCGTCACTTTCTTCATTATTCTTGCCACGGCGATAGCTGCGGCCGAAGCCGAGAGTATTGCAGCAACGCCACCCGTCATTTTGCCACCCACCAACGCGGTAGTGATGATTTCAATTTCGGATGACTCCTCCGTCACCCCCAGCCCAAATGCAGCCACTTCCCAGCCAGATTCCACTCCTAACACCTGGATGGACATCAAGGACTGCACCTCGGAAATGCGCGGCCAATTTTTCGCCGGACTGAAGCGACTGGAAATTATCTTAAACAATCAAATCGCCGATCTGAGAGCCAAACGTGCCAGCCAGCCCGGCACCTCGGACGCGGCGGCTTTGGATGCCGCGATCCGGGAAATTGGCAACAGCCGCTTCTTTTTAATCGCCCTGGGCGAAGCATTAAGCAGATCCACCCCTGAAACCTGGGAACAACAGAAAGCCAAAGTCGGTATAGCCTGGGTGAAATCACAAGCCGCCTACACCAAGATCAATCCGTACCCGACCAGTTGAAGGCAGATCAAATCTGAGAGGTAAGTTCTCCTCTACAGGATGCTCCCGGATCTGCTCAGGCCAGCGCGGTACAGCCATGCTCGCAGTATATGGTCAGCACTAGAATTTCATGTGTAGGAGCCTGTTTACAGGCGATACGAAAGGGCAACCGAACCACGCGTTGAGTCGCCTGTAAACAGGCTCCTACACCTGAAGCGAACGGGGCCAACTCCACATAAGTTACATTTGAAACAAAACCTGCCCGAGTAAATGAAAGGACAGCCGTGATTACGTCAGGGATATATTTGGAATAATTCTACCTTCAAAAGATCGGACGTCAGCTGGGCAAGCCGCCTCCGCGACCGACAATTTCAACGCCAGGTTGATGACGTTCGATTCACGAAGGAGGCACCGGACCCGGCCTGCCATTTGGTGCCCCGCGCAAATATTTCCCGGGCGTCAAACGTGACCCGCCGGACCGGCAATACCGCGAGGCGTTCACGGGTTGATACAACCGGAGAAAAGAGGGGGCGGATTGTTTCCATCAAATTACTCTATCCGGAATTCATGCGTCGATAAAGGGGGTGTTATGCTGATGAGCCGCACCAGCACCGCAGTTCGGAGCAGCAGCGGGCGCTTGCCGGCCCTGCGGCCGGCGGCTACCCCAAAACAGTTCCCCCTCTCACGCGCTGCTACGCAAAACTCAAAACGGATACCCGATCGAAATCTGCCACGTCCCTTTCGGATCACCCGCCCGCGGATTCAGATTGTGGCCGTATTCCACACGGAGCGGACCGATCAAAGTCTGATAGCGCACCCCCAAGCCGGCACTATAAAGCTGCTCCGAGAAAGGATAATCACTCAAATGGGCGGCAATACCGAGCGCATCCACGAACGCTACGGCGGACCACTTCGGGGTCAGCGCCTGCTCCAGTTCGACGTTCAGCAGCACGTAGCTTTTCGCGCCAACATAAAGCCCATCGAGGCCGCGCGGAGCGGCTTCGCCTTTTTGATAACCCCGGATGCTGTTGTCGCCGCCCGGGAAAAAAAGTTTGTTCACAGGCATGGCTGCCGCCGCGGTGCCCAACGTGGTGATCACGCCATGCGTCAGACCGAGATGGATCCAACGGCCATCACCCCACGGCGCATGATAGGACAGGCCCAATTCCAACCGTTCATACTCCGCCGTTCCCCCGAGGTGACGACCCGCCAGCTCGACTTGGGTAAACCAGCGGTAGCCGCGGCGCGGACGCATCGGGTTGTCCCGATGATCGCTACTCAGACCAAAATCGACACTCCCCACATTGATCTGGCTTTGGTCGGTCGTCTGGGTTCCCAGTGCGTTATCATGATTGCGCAAACTTTGAAAGGTGTAGCCCGCCGTACCCATCGCCCGGAGCCAAGGAATCGCCCGCTTCAGAGTAAAGCTGGCGCCATATTCCTGCCGAAGAAAGGCGATTTCCTCCCGCTGCACGCCGAAAATACGTACGGCCCCATCGATCGATTCACCAAACAACTCCGGCACAGAGTAAGTGTAATCCCCACTGCTGCTCTTCATCGACTGCACCAGTCGAAGCAGACTTTGATGCGCCCGACCAAAAATATTTATCTGGCGAAGCTCGATGCCGCCGCGCAGCTGCTCATAGCTGCCGTAACCCAATAACAAGTTGGCCTCGTAACGCTGGCTCTCCTTGAGGGTGAAAACCGGATCGCGCACCGGTCCATCCGCCGGCTCATAGCGGAGATCAACCTCGTCAAACACGCCCAGCCGCGAAATACGGTAGCGTGCATTCGCCAGGGCCAGCGAATTCAAGGGTGCACCCGACGGGACCTCAACCCGGCGGCTCAGCACGAAATCATGCGTGATGACATTACCCTCGAATCGCACCTGTCCCACTTGCACGTGCGCTCCCGGCTGGATTTGGGCGACGACCGTGACCGGCTTCTGGTTAAGTCGGACAAGTCCGGGCTCGGTCACCATCTGCACGACGACATCGGGGAAGCCCAGTTGGTAATAGGCCCGCCGAATTTTGGCCTGAATAGCTTGCTGCAAAGCCACGGACCACGCGCGACCGATCCACTCCGTGCTGGGCGGCAACTGGGCCGTCTCTATTTCTTGTCCCTCGTATCGCACCTTTGCCACCTGCCAACGCAGACCCTCCGTCACCACGACGCGCAAGGCGACGGCACCGGTGGCTTCATTAATTGTCCCCGCCTCCGCCTGCACGACCGCGTCAGCATAGCCGCGTTCGTGCAATTCGTCCCGCAGCGCCCGGGCCGCACTCTCGCTGCGCGCAAGTGAATAAGAATTGGCCTTCGCCGAGACGAACAACATTTCTTCCGTGCGAAAAAAAGCCCGGACGGTTTTCTCGGCCAGTACTTTCAGGCCGATGATTTCCACCGTATCGATATGCCAACGCACGCCCGGTCGCAGTTTAAACTTCACGGCGCGTGCCGCGAGGGGGCGCGGGAGCCAACTCGCCAAGCTCGCATCGAATGCCAGTTGCCTGACGGTGCCATCAACGAGAGTCGCGACAATTTCCACCACCGGATTCTGATAACCTTCACTGCGCAGCGCGGAGATGAGCAACACCGCGGCATCCTCGATGGCATTCGCATCAAACGTCACGCCGCGCTGCGCGCCCAGGAGCAGAAGCAGCGATCGCTTGAGCTCACGGTTGCGCAACAGGCCGGCCCCCGACACCTCGAGCGTGGCCAATCCCGCCACTGCCGGTTTCGCCGCGATCACGCTGTCCGCACCGGGCAACAATCCGGCCGCAGTCAGCGCCAGGAGTAAAATGCCCCGGAGCAAGCTCCGAGGCATGAGACCCACGGAGAATGGTTTGGTGTAGCCCCAGGCCTCCGGGCCTGTGGTCTGGTAGCCGCGTTGGAGCGCACGCGACAACGTGGACGATGCGTGGACGCGGCCACCCACCCGGCAGGCAGGGACGCCTGCCGCTACTCCGAACCGTTCCAATAAAAATCCGAGCAGCGAGCGCTGCGGTATGGCGAACCTCATTTTTGGGTGCCTCCGGTTGGTGTTTTACCCGGATACAGCCGCCACTTTAACCCAAAGTTAAAATCATCAAATTCATCGTATTCTCCCACCATTTTCCAGCGATCCGCCAGTTTGTATTCCACGTCATAAGTTTCCCGTCCCTGTCGCGAAACCTGCTCACCCGCGGTGATGCTCAGACGATCGGCACTGGTGGCATCGCCCCCGAATCGGCCGAGCAGGCTCTGGCCAAGGTAAACTCCGAGGCGTGCAAATTTTTGTTTTCCGGAGTAGATGTTTTCGGTGCTCGGTGCCTCTCCCGTCATCACCATGAGCAGCAGCGGTTCCGTGTCGAGGGAGGGACTGGATGAAAACACCACATTCGGTTTTTCCGCCGTGCCGGTGATCTCCAGGTTGAGTTCATAATTATAGCGGTGCCCCGTCCCGCGCACAAACAACGCCAGCTCATGCGGACTGGCTTCCGTAATGCGCGCCGTACCCTGCTTCACCACGAAACTCGCGAAGGGCAGCAATACCTGGCCCTCCTCAATCACCACTTCCCCAATGGCGCGCGGCTCGCCGAGCGTGCCGCCGAGATGAAAGTTCGCCGACGCCACGCCATTAAAAAATGGCGTGCGCAGACGCATGAAATGATCGCCGCTCACGTCCACCCTGAGCGCCCACGCGCTCAATGGCGGCTGCTCCACGGAGAAATACGGTGGCGGCCGCGCACTTCCCTTTGGGCCGCCCGCATAAAGTGCGCGCACATCGGAAAGGATAAGACTGTCATGCAACCGCACCGTCCCCTCCAGCACGGTCGCACCGGCACCGGGGGTGCGAAGATGCAGATCCAAATCACCGCGCACGAGCAACCCGGTCTGGCGGATGAATGGCAGATTTTCCCCGCGCAGCGCCAAAGCGTAATGCAGCGCGGCAGTTGCAGGATAGTCGATCGTGCCACTCACCGTGACCGGCTGGCCACCCATGATCGCCGTCACCCGGCGCAGTTCGGCGTGTCGTCCGGTAAACTCCAAATCAGCATTCATTTCCTGTAACATCCCAAGCGGTCCCAAGGGTCGTGAAGCGGCATCGTGTAAGCGCAAAAATCCTTTCAGGGCACCGCCGTCGCCATAATTCAGTTCGGCCTCCACGCGCCCTTTGGGGGCGAGGTACGCCGGCAAAAAATCAGCGAAAGCCGACAGTTCGATCTCTGGCAGCATCAGATGGAGTTCCGCCTTGTGCTGAATGTACGCGAGTGGCTGTTGGCTTAATTCGTCCCAGCCGCCCGCGCCAACTTTCAACGAACCTTCCGCTCGGATCGGGTGGCCTTCAACGCTCACCGTAAACGTCTCAAGCTTGATGGCGTCGCGATTGCCGGTCAGCGCGAGGTCGAGCGAGGCCATCACCGGCCATGGCCGCTTAAATCTTTGCGGATCCAGCGCGATTCGCGCCGCCTGCACCCGGACTGTACCCAGCGGTTTTGTCCATGTACCCGTCACATGCGCCGTCACCTGCGGCTCCTTAAATTCCATGCCGGTCAGCTTCGCGAATTCCTCCCAAAACATTCCGTTCGATTCCGTCGCCGCGTCGATGGCCAGGTCCCCCGCCGCTTCTATGCGCAGCAGCGGAGCAGCCCGCGGAAACAGCACGATGGGCGCGCGACCGGTGGCGGTGAAGATCGTGGTCGTGCCTTCGGTCGCCCGCAGCACTTCCACCTGTAATCCGGCCTCGTTGCCCTTCGCGTTTAACTCGATTCTCGCCTTACGTTGATCGCCGAGATCGACCGATACGTCACTGTTCGCGGTAAAAGTCATTGGCCCATGCGCCCACTCCCCCTCCACCGTAAAAGAATTCACCTGCCCTGAGGGAATTGAGCGCCGCACGAAATCTTCGCACCACGTTGAAGCAATAGCGCGCAAAGCGAATTTGCCGCGACCGGTCTCGCCAAGGGTGATCGCCACCCTCGCCCCGCCTTCACCGGCCAGATCGAACGCCTCAATCCGCAGCGCCGGACTCCACTGGATGCTCGCGGGTTTCTCCAACGCCAAACGCACCATTCCCCTCTGCGTCAGGACCAAACTGCTCAGGTGCAACTCGGCCCGGTTCGCCCCACCGGTCGCCGTAATCGCCGTCAGGCCTGCTTTTGCCTCGGCGGTGAAATCATCGATCTGGTCGCCCTGCCCGCGCCACGTGCTTGCCAGAGCGAGCGGACTCAGCCCCGGCCATTTCACCTCTGTCGCTTGCACACTGCCGGAGTGCAGCAGATGGTGCAGCGGTCCGCTGACCTGAGCTTTAACGGTGCCTACGGCGAAGTCCGGCAGTGAGGGCAGCCAGCGCACGAGTGTCCCGCGACGAATCTGCCCGGTGACGGTAGCATCGATGATTTTCTGTTTTTGAAAATCCCAGCCACCGCGCCCCTCCAGGGTTTCACCTTCAGCCATGGTGAGTTTGCCCGCAGTAATCGCCAGGCGCGGCCACTCGAAACGGCCCTGCACACTCGCGGCACTCAGCGCGACTGTACCCGCCATCACGTCGCGCGCCGAAAAATTAAAAACGACGATAGGCGAATGCGCACCGCCGGACACGAGCTCGGCTTCGCCGCGGATCGTGCCTTGCGCGGTGCACCACGGCTGTTTCGCGAGATCGGCTTGCACGAGAAACCGCGCGGCGCCCGATTGGAATTCCCCTTTGTGATTCACGGTGACCGGCTCGCTCAATTCCGCGGTGATGCCCGGCAACGTGGCGTGAACCACCTCGATCGTGAACGTCGCAACATCACCGTGCCCGCGCAACGTCGCTTCCAGCGCAGGGGCTGATTTCCCGGCAAGGGGCTCTCCTTTCAATGTCACTTCGGCTACACTATGCCCGTCGTGCCACGCGATTTTGCCCTGACCGCGCACGGTCGCGTAATGATCGCCCAGATTCAATTGTGCTCCCGGCAGTGACCAATCGTCAGTCTGAAAAGAGGCTTCGGACGGCCACCAACCTTCCGCACCAAAATGAGCCGTTAAATCTGCTTTTTGTTCCAACCAAGTGGTGTGAGCGGTGAGATGGGCTCCGTGACTTTCGAGGGTCACCGTGCCATTCGCATCAAGCATGCGGGCGGTCAGCTGCAGTGCAGCAGAGCCCACCGGGGAAGCGATCGACCCGCTCATTTTCAGTGGTCCCATGCCTGCGTTGCTCACGTTTAATGTCCGCTCCTTCCACGTCGCCGATTGGAGGGTAAGTACGCCACCCGGCCAACTGACCCTCCCGCGGCCGAGCTCGGCCTGCAGCAACCACCGGTCGAGTTCGGTGACAACACGCAGCAACCTTGCCTGTAACGAAATCCAGCCATTGATCTGGTTTGCCACCAACCCCGGGTTGTGGCTATCGCGACGTTCCGCACCGACCACCCAGTTATCCACCACGATTTCGGATGCGCGCCCGTTCCACCGCCGCCAGAGCCAGAGGGCCGGAGTATTCGCCTCGATCCGCGACACCGCTATCCGCCAGCCCGGTTGACGCACTTCAACATTGCGCAACACAAAGCGCGTGTAGCCTATCCGCTCGTAAGTCCCGAAGCTTCCCCCCCACGGCGCTCCCACTCTTCTGAGCACCGGTTCCAACCACCATGGCAGCAGGAGGAGCGACGCGGCTAATGCGGCGACAAGACCGACGAAAATAAAAATCAAGCGACTACGCATATTGAGAAGCAGACGAACCACGCCATTTTCGGGCAGAAAGCATGTTGGAATTTTCCACCAAACGTTTGTGCATTCGAGGCCGCCAAGAAGGAGGCGATTTCCCCTCATCTTGCACCGAATATTCGATTTCAGCTATGGGGTGTTATCCGATGATTTTGTCTGACGTAGCCACAGGCCGCCGTGCCTGTGTTCTGAAACTGCGCCCGCCAACTCCACCAGTTCAAACCGGTAGGCAGAGACGCCTGCGGCTACGGCCGAGCCATCACTTCGGGAATCGCGTAGCCACAAGCCTCCGGGCCTGTGCGGATCGAAAAGCACAGGGTCAGTATACCCACCCACGCATCCGATGGCGGGTTATGCCCCATTGGTAGACACCGTAAAATCACGTAATCTCGGGGCGTGTTTCCGAGGGCGGGAACACCTTCGCCGTCATTCTGGCGGCGAAGAATAACCAATAAAAAACAGCAACACCATGACGACTCTCGAAATCAAAGGCGACTGGAACATCACCAAAGGCAAACTGAAACAAAAGTGGGCCAAGCTCACCGATGACGATCTCCAATACACCGAAGGCAAATTCGATGAATTGCTCGGCCGCATTCAGAAGCGCACCGGCGAAACCCGGGAAGCGGTCGAAAAAGCGATCAAGGAATATAACGACAGCTGCGGCTGCAAGTAAGCTGAAATTCTTTAACCGCCCGTGTGCCAGCACCGGCGGATCTGATTATGAAAGACCACATCTATAAAATCATCGAACTCACCGGCACCTCGACCACCTCGATCGAGGATGCCGTCGCAAAAGCCATCAAACGCGCGAACAAAACGCTCAAGAATCTCTGCTGGTTCAACGTGATCGAGACCCGCGGGAGCATCGACAAGGGCAAAGTCCAGCATTGGCAGGTCACCCTCAAGGTCGGCTTTACGCTCAAAGACTAAACCTACCGGCGCCCCATCGTGGTCCGCCGATCATCCACCAAACGCAACCCGGACCAAAATCCGGCTGCCAACTTTTTAAGACATCATGGCCAAAGCAATCAAAACTCCCGAACTGAATATCACCCGTGAACGGATGATCCAACTGCTGAACGAAGATCTCGCCGGCGAATACCAGGCGATCATCGCCTACACCGTATACAGCCAGGTGCTGAAAGGCGCCGCCTACACCGACGTGGCCCGGGAGCTGGAAGCGCATGCCGGCGAAGAGCTGGCGCATGCCATCAAGATCGCCAAGCAGATCGATTACCTCGGCGGCATGCCATGCGTGACGCCCAAGCCGGTCAAGACCTCCACCGACCCGGTGGTGATGCTGCGCGCCGATCTGGAAAACGAACGCGAAACAATCAGTCGTTACCGCGAGCGCATCCGTCAGGCCGAAGCGATGGGAGAATTCGCCCTGAGCGAGACGCTGCGCGCCATCATCGTGCAGGAGCAGGATCATGAAATCGATTTATGCGCCGCGCTCGGCATCGACGTGCCCCGCTCATCCTAGTGCCCGGAGGAATTTCGCCTGTGATCCCTCACAGAAAAAGAACGCCGCGCCGCGTACCCCGCACGGGACCGGTCATCGAACCGGTGGCATTGGCCCGGTTTGAAAATGAAGGCGGCCCGGCTGCGGCCGCAGCCGGGCTGGTTCCTCTACCCGCCCCAGCGCCACCATCCTCCTCAATGCCACCGGCCACACCGGAGGAAGAAAAGCGCTTCACCCAGGATCTGAAGCGGATCGATGAACTCCCGGCCCGGACCAAGGAACTGCTGCTGCTCAAAGATCAGGAGGAGAAATCAACCGGCGGGGAAAGCCTCGTGCTGAACATCAAGATCCGGAACAAATCACGATCATGATTTCCTGCCTGGTCTCGGGCGAACGGTGCCCCTGGCTTGGTATGCTCCCACCGGGTTTGACCCCATAGCGACAACGCCGGAGAACAGCTAGTGTGGGGCCAGACAAATTCGCTTCATTGCAGGAGCCTGCAAATCGATTTTAGAAAATGGCATTAGGCCACAAATTTAACTTACCCCACACCAGCATTACCGCGATCGACTGCTCGGGTTTGGCCTGCAGCCCGCGACAACCCCACCACCCTTTTGCCCAGAAATCACCAACCCAATAAAATCATGAATACCAGATTCAACTCAATCCGCCTTCTCCTCGCGAGCGCCGTCCTCGGTGTGTTCGCTACGTTTACCTATGCCGAATCCACCACACCTCAATACGGGGAACACCTCACCACCGAAGCGCAGTTCCAACAACTGAAGGCCGGCGATAAAGTTGTTTACGTCTGCAACGAATGCAAAACCTCTTCCGAGGTTACGATCAAATCGCCCGCCCAAGCCATGGAACTCTGCAAGGAGCATGCCACCGTCACTTGCCCGTCGTGCAAGATGAAAACCAAAGTGGTTTTGAAGCGTCAACGCGAGGAACCGATCTCGCACACCGAAGTGGTTTACACCAACGACAAGGGCGAAGAGTGCGCCTTCTACGCCAAGAAAAAGTAAAGGCTTCCGAGCCACGCTTCAACCGCACAGCCGGCAAGACTACACTCCGGCTGTGCCGGAAAGGCCGTGACGCGCGTTATCGTTGTGGCTTGGTTGCGACCTTATTTGGCTACCGCATAGGTTTCAATCACGCCCGCTTGCTTTTAGGGCGTATGGGCGAAACGGAGAAATACCCTCATCGTCCTAGTCTGGGCCAGCGCCACGCGTGCCGGGTTACCCTCGGCCCGCTGGCGACCCAGGAAGTTAGCGTGGCACGCCCGACCCAAACGGAAAACATAACCATGATCAAAGATCCCCTCTGTGGCATGATGGTGGACGAAAAAACCGCGCTCCCGGCTGAGCGGGGGGGACAGACTTTCTACTTTTGCAGTGAACACTGCCGGCAGAAATTTCTGGTCGAGCCTGCCACTAAAAAACCGGCCGCGAAACCCGAGGGACCGGCCATCTATCTTTGTCCCATGCATCCCGAGGTGCAGCAAAATCATCCCGGCGACTGCCCCCTCTGCGGCATGCCGCTCGAATTAAAATCTGTGATGGCGGGTGTCAACGCGGGCGAAACTGCCGAGCTACACGATCTGACGAGACGCTTCTGGATCGGGGCGGGGCTGACGTTACCCGTGTTTATCCTGACGATGACTCACTTGATCCCGGCGCTAGCCCACCAGTCATGGGTGGATAGCCCCGCGGCGCGCTGGCTGCAATTTGCGCTCACCACCCCCGTTGTCTGGTGGGCGGGCTGGCCGTTTTTCCGCCGCGGCTGGCAGTCCGTCGTGACGCGTCATTTGAACATGTTTACGCTGATCGCCCTCGGCGTGGGTGCCGCCTTTGTCTTTAGCGCGGTGGTGATGCTCGCCCCCGGTATTTTTTCCCACCCGATGCAACACGAGGGAACAAGCGCGATCTACTTTGAAGCAGCGTCGGTCATCGTGGTGCTGGTGCTCCTTGGTCAGGTGCTCGAACTTCGGGCCCGAAACCGTACCGGCAGCGCCATCAAGGCGTTGCTCAACCTCGCCCCGCCCACCGCGCGTCAAGTCGCCCCGGGCGGCGATTATGAAGTCCCGCTCGACCAGGTGAAAATCGGGGACAAATTGCGCGTGGTTCCCGGTGACAAAATTCCGGTGGATGGGGCCGTGATCGAAGGCCACTCCAATGTGGAAGAGTCCATGATCACCGGCGAACCGCTGCCCGTGGCCAAGGCTGTCGGTGACAAAGTGACGGGCGGCACCGTCAATGACTCCGGCAGTTTCGTGATGCGCGCCGAGCGGGTGGGCAGTGATACCTTGCTCGGGCAGATCGTGGCCATGGTGGCCGAGGCCCAGCGCAGCCGCGCTCCCATTCAAGGACTCGCCGATAAAGTCGCCGGCCTATTCGTGCCGGTGGTCCTCGCGGTTTCGGTCCTCACCTTCGTCCTCTGGCTTGGACTGGGGCCGGAGCCCAAGCTCACCCACGCGATCATGAATGCCGTCGCGGTCTTAATTATCGCCTGCCCCTGCGCCCTTGGCCTGGCGACGCCCATGTCCATCATGGTCGGCATCGGTCGCGGCGCCCAGGAAGGCGTGCTCGTGAAAAACGCCGAGGCCCTCGAACGCTTGGAGAAAATCACCACGCTCGTCGTGGACAAGACGGGCACACTCACGGAAGGCAAACCGAAGCTCATGGACGTCCTGCCCTCCGACGGGTTTTCCGCCCAAGAATTTTTGTGTCTGGCCGCTTCCCTGGAGCAAAACAGTGAACACCCGCTCGCCACCGCCATTGTGCAGGGGGCGAAGGATCAGAGCATCCCGCTCGACGCGGTGAAAGACTTTCGGTCCGTGACGGCCGGCGGAGTATTCGGCACGGTTGCAGGTCGGGCGGTGCTGATCGGCAAACCGGAATTTCTCAAGCACGAGAAGATCACGGGCTTGGAAACACTGGAAGCTTCGGCCGAAAAACTTCAGGAAACCGGCAAGACCGTGATGTTTGTCGCCATTGACGGCAAGCCGGCGGGCCTCCTCGCCGTCGCCGACCCGATCAAATCCACCACCGCTGAAGCAATCCACGAACTGCAGGCGCTGGGTCTGAAGATCGTCATGCTCACGGGCGACAACCGCCGCACCGCCGCCACCGTGGCGAAGCAACTCGGCCTCACTGCCGTGGAAGCGGAAATCGAACCCGCCGGAAAAATCGCCTACGTGAAAAAATTGCGCGGGGAAGGCCAGAAGGTGGCGATGGCCGGCGACGGCATCAACGACGCGCCAGCCCTCAGTGCCGCCGACGTCGGCCTCGCCATGGGGACCGGCACCGACGTGGCCATGCAGAGCGCGGGCATCACCCTCGTCCGGGGCGACCTTCGCGGCATCGCCCAAGCCATCCGGCTCAGCCGGGCCACGATGAGAAATATCCGGCAAAATTTATTCTTCGCCTTTCTCTACAACGCCCTGGGGATTCCGGTGGCGGCGGGCGTGCTCTATCCGTTTTTTGGTCTGCTGCTCAGTCCGATCATTGCCGGCGCCGCGATGAGCCTGAGTTCCGTCTCCGTCATCACCAACGCCCTGCGCCTGCGGAAAGTGAAATTATAGAAGAGGGAACAGGTCCGTTGCGGGGCTCCCCATCATAAGCGCTAACTTAGTATTACTTGGTCGCGCAAATACAGGGAGAATGTCTCTGGTTGCGGTCCGGAGTAGCGGCAGGCGTCCCTGCCTGCCGGGAGGGTCGCACTCACCTCCGAGCCCACAGCGGCGGCCTGTGGCTACTCTAGCCAGATCAACGCCCCTCTAAAAACGAACAATCCTGCGCTCAGTTAGCGCCTATAAAACCCCCATGGGAGGATCGCCAGCGAAGTAGCGTTATACCCCATGCCCGAGGACGATCGGATCGCCTATAGTATCATGCTCCGGTGCGTTTTCCGGAGTAACCCATATCGTTATGCCAGCCTCCATTTTTTTCTTAAATAGCAGCAGGATTAACTTTGCCCGCCACCCATCCTCTGGCTTGCTCGCCGCAATAGTGATTGTGATCCTTGGCCTCGGCGGGTTCGTGGCTAACGGTCGGGCCGACCCATCCGATGCCGATGCACCCGGAACCCAAGTGCTCACACGCGGACCGGTGCACGAGGCCTTTGCGGGAATCATTTCCTACGATCCTGAGCCCGGAGTCGTGGTGGCAAAAGCACCGCCCGAGCTCATTGAGGAAGTCCCGCCCGAGGAAAGGCCGGAAGGAGACAACGTCGCCTGGATTCCCGGCTACTGGGCTTGGGATGATGAGCGGAACGATTTTCTTTGGATGAGCGGCACTTGGCGCGCGCTGCCACCCGGCCGCGCATGGATGGCCGGCTACTGGACGCAAACCCCGCAAGGCCACCAGTGGATTTCCGGCTATTGGGCCGACGACGCCACCACGGATACGACCTACCTGCCCGCTCCGCCCAGCTCAGTGGAAACAGGGCCCAACCTTGAAGCGCCATCGTCGGACTATGGTTGGACGCCGGGCTGCTGGCTCTGGTATCACGGGCACTACGCGTGGCGCCCCGGGTATTGGACGGAAGGCCGGGCCGATTGGGACTGGATCCCCGCCCACTATGTTTGGACGCCGCGGGGATACATTTTTGTCGATGGCTTTTGGGATTACTCGGTGGAACGGCGCGGTATTCTCTTCGCCCCCGTGTATTTTGAAACGAGTGTTTATTCGCGGCGCGACTACCACTATTCGCCCACCATCGTGATCGGGCTGTCGGTATTTTCCGACCATCTCTTTCTGCGGCCGCGCTACCAGCATTACTACTTTGGCGATTACTACGCCTCGAACTATGAAGAAAGCGGCATCTATGCCTCGTTCTCATTTCAATCGGGCCGCCACGGGTATGATCCGTTTTATTCGCGCCAGCGCTGGGCGCATCGCGATGACCGGGCTTGGGAGCATCAGGTGGCTGCGTCCTACCAGTATCGCCGCGACCATGAATCCGCACGGCCGCCACGGACTTGGTCCGCCCAGATAAAAATCGATACCCGCTCGCCCGAAGCCGCGCAAAATCACGTGCAGGTGGCCGTGTCCATCGATCAACTGACCAAGAGCAAAGACGGCCCCCTGCGCTTTCAACCGGTGGCCCGGGGCGAAAGAAAACAAATCGTGCAGCGCGGTCAGGAAGTTCAAAAATCCCGCGAGCAACGGCGTTCGGTGGAAAACACGCAGGTGAGTCCGTCAGTCTCGGCACCGGGCATCGCCGTTGAACCGGCGAAGGTGCAACTGCCCCGCTCCCCGATTGTGGCGAAACCCGCCAATCGACTGGGCAGAAACCAAGCCCCGCCCAAAATCCAGCAGCCGCCCAAACCCGAACAAAAATCCGAACCAAAAACCGAAACACCCGGTCGCCGGTCACATGAGGACCGGAACACGACCCCACCACCATCGCACCCATCCGAGCCCAAAATAAAATCCGGACCGGCACGATCCGACCCGGCACCTGCCGAGCGCCAGGTCCAACCTGCCAACGACCCGGCCGCGAACGCCGAGAAAAAATCCCAGCGGGATGCCAGAGTGCAGGAGCAAAAAAACCGGCAGAATGCCGAACGCCAAACCCAGGCCGAGGCGGTCAAGAATCAGCAAGAATCGAAACGCCATGCCCGGGACCTGGACAACCAAGCCCGGCAAGAGTCGGAGCAGCGCGCCAAGGACGCCGGCCAAAAGAATCAGGAAAATTCCCGGCGAAACGACAGGGAGCGCGCACAGCAGGCGCAGCAGGAATCCGAACGGCAGACCAGAGCCGCAGAGACCCGCAAAGCAGAAGAAGCCCAGCAACGCACGCGCGAGTCGGAAAACAAAGCCCAACAGGACGCGGAACAAAACGCGCAGGTCACTGCCCTGCGAGCCCAGGAAGAAGCCCTGAGAAAAGCGGAACAACAGGCGCGCAATGAATCCGGCCCAGCCGAAAGAAAAGCCGCGCCCACCGCCAACCCAGCGGCGGCCCACCCGCCGAAAAAGGACCAGAGAAAAGAAGAAAAAAGAAAGCAACCCCCGGCAGAAGATCCACCGTCCCCGTAAGCGCAACCACCCGCATCCAAAACGGCCCGCCTGAAATTATGGATCATCACCTGACAATCCAGCCCCCTGCCGATGGCGCCGAATCAACCGAAGCCACGGCACCGGTCGACATCGGGCTGTTCTCCGCCTTTTTCGCCAGAAACACGCCGCCTCTCATCGTTCTGGCGGCCCTCGGCACCATAGCCTTTTTCTATTTTGCCCGGCCGGTACTGTTGCCTTTCTTTCTCGCCTGCTTCGCCGGCATGGCCTTGAAACCGTTTATCGGCTGGTTGTCCCGCTACCACCTTCCAACGGCACTCGCGGCCGCAGTCGTCCTTTGTGTTTTGATGGCGGTCATCGTCATCGGCTTCGTCAAGCTGGGTCGTCCCGCCCTGCAATGGGCCGATGAAGCGCCCGAGCATATCACCGAATTACGGCAACGGGTGAAAAAGATTTTTCCGCGCATCGGCAACCTCAACGAGGCGGCAGAAGCCGTGAGCGATCTCGGCGCCACGTCGGAAGAAAAAAAGGCGGAGCAAAAAAAAGCCCCGGTCGTCGCGGTCAAAGTCAGCAACAGCGGCAACTCCATCCTGAATTGGACCGGCACCCTCCTCGTGGGCATCGGCGAGACCTTGGTGCTGATTTACCTGTTGCTGGCTTCGGGGGATCTGTTCGCGCAAAAGCTCGTTCACTTGATGCCGACCTGGCGCGACAAAAAGCGCGCGGTGGAGATCAACCGCGAGATCCAGCATAATATCTCGCACTACCTTTTTTCGGTTACGCTCATCAATCTGGGCCTCGGCATCGTCGCCGGCACCGGCCTTTACTTCATGGGCGTGCCGAACGCCGCCATGTGGGGCCTCGTGCTGGCGATCCTGAATTATGTGCCCTACTTCGGACCCATTGTCGGGGTCACGCTGCTGGCCACCGTGGGGGTTCTCTCGTTCGATACGCTGTCCCGTGGCCTGCTTCCACCCGGCTGGTATCTGCTCCTTCATCTGCTGGAAGCAAACTTCATCACGCCGGTATTGCTGGGCCGCCGGTTCACGCTGAATCCCGTGGTTATTTTTGTTTCGCTGATTTTCTGGACCTGGCTCTGGGGCGGGCCGGGCGCGTTGTTGTCGGTGCCGATCCTCGTCTCGATCAAGGTCGTCTGTGATCGAGTCCCCACCCTTGCGCCCGTCAGCGAACTGCTCACGAGCTGAGCCGGACTGCCCAACCTTTATGAACCCGATCCAATTCGAATGCCCTTATTGCCATGAAGTCATCACCGGCGAAGACTCACAGTACGGCCAGCGCGTGACCTGCGGAAAATGTCACGCCACGATTGTCGTGCCACTCGCCCCCACCGGTCCGGAACCGCTGACCGCCCGGTTGATTCCAAATCAGGTGGGCCGCGTGCCCTTCGCTCCGGATGCCGCCGGGGAGGAATCCGACATTTTCAATCTGTCTCCGGTCGCACGGGCTTTTTCTGGCCAGATTTTGCTCGGATTGATTTTTCTCGGGCTGGGCATTGGTCTTGAGATCTACGCTCAGGATTACACCTGGGCGCCTCCTGCGGCTCTGGCAACGCTGGCGCTCGGTGTACTCGTGTTGCTGCTGGTCTGGATCAGAATGAAATCCTGCCACTATCGCCTGACTTCCCAACGGTTGTTTGTCCGGCGCGGGTGGCTGGCCAAGCATGTGGATGAACTGGAATTGTACCGGGTGAAAGATGTGGTGGTGGACCAAGGTATCCTGCAACGGATGCTGGGCTTCGGCACCATCCTGGTGTTGGCCGACGATGACACCACTCCGCGCTTGGCGCTGGTCGACATCCCAAGTCCGACAAAATTCAAGGAGATGATCAGAACCCAGTATCGCGCCGCCCGCCAGCGGGAGGGCGTCCGTCCCACTGAATTCATGCACTCACCCTGAGCGGTAATGATGCGGTGGAAGACGGCCTGTCCGTTTAACTCGCAATCCACCCGCCCACCTTCACTGTTCACCTCCATGATGACTTCCGTTGGCCACCAGTCGCGCGCCCTCTTGCAAGATATCGCCCGCCGGGTGATGATCGCACGGGGTCTCGCCCCCGAATTCACACCCGCGGCGCTGGCCGAACTCGAAGCGATTCGCGCCCCGGCATCGGCGAGTGACACCGCTGCGCGCGATTTGCGTTCGCTGCTCTGGTGCTCGATCGACAACGATGACTCGCGCGACCTCGACCAACTCTCCGTGGCCGAGGCCATGCCGGCTGGCGCGACCAAAATCCTCGTCGCCATCGCCGATGTGTCCGCCCTCGTCCCGCCGGGCTCGGCCATCGATGCGCATGCGCGGCAAAACACGACCTCGGTCTACACCGCCGCCCGGATTTTTCCGATGTTGCCGGAAAAACTTTCCACCGATCTCACTTCGCTCAATTTCGCCGGCGACCGCCTCGCCCTCGTCATCGAAATGGTTTTTGCCCCCGACGGTTCGCTCGCCACTTCCGCCCTCTATCAGGCGATGGTGCGCAATCACGCGAAGCTCGCCTACAACAGCGTGGCGGTCTGGCTCGACGGCACCGCGCCCGTGCCGCCGGCCATCAGCGCCGTCGCCGGCCTCGCCGATAACATCCGGCTCCAGCATCGTGTCGCCAGCCAACTCGCCGCGCTGCGCCATCAGCACGGCGCACTCTCGCTCGAGACGCCCCAAGCCCGCCCGGTATTTGAGGGCGCGGTCCTCACCGGCCTGGCAGCGGACACCACCAACTCGGCCAAGCGCCTCATTGAGGATCTGATGATCGCATCCAACGGCGTGACCGCGCGCTATCTGGCCGACAAAAAATTCCCCTCGATCCGGCGCGTCGTGCGCATCCCCAAATACTGGGACCGGATCGTGGAACTCGCGGCCGCGCACCGCGGGACCCTGCCACCCGCACCCGACGCCAGGGCGCTCGAACAATTTCTGATCGCGGCCAAAGATGCCGATCCGGTGGGTTTCCCCGATCTCTCGCTCAGCGTCATCAAGCTGATGGGCGCCGGCGAATACGTCTTTGAGCTTCCCGGTGGCGCGGTGGCCGGGCACTTCGGCCTCGCTGTCCGGGACTATGCCCACTCGACGGCGCCGAACCGGCGTTTTCCCGATGTGATCACGCAGCGGTTACTCAAGGCGGCGATGGCGGGCCGTCCCCCGCCCTATGCGAATGAAGAGCTGGCCGCGCTCGCCAAACACTGCACCGGGCAGGAAGACGCCGCCAAGAAAGTGGAACGTCAGGTCGGAAAATCCGCCGCCGCCATGCTGCTCGGCACGAGCGTCGGCCAGCAGTTCGACGCCATCGTCACCGGCGCATCCGACAAAGGCGTCTGGGTTCGCATCCCGCAGCCTCCCGTCGAAGGGAAACTGGAGAGCGGTCGCGCCGGCCTCCGCGTGGGCGACCGTCTGCGCGTGCAACTGGTGCGCACGGATGTGGAGGACGGTTTCATCGACTTCAGGGGCGTGGCCTAGCGCGCGGTCCACTCTTCTCATGCCTACTGAACTTCCTCTCCTTTACGTCAAGACCGGCTGCCCTTGGTGCACCGAGGTCATCGGCTTTCTTTCCGAACAGGGCATCGGGTATCGGGAGATAAACGTCAGCGAGAATTCCACGGCCCTCTCCGATATGCAGCGGATCTCGCAGCAAACCAAGGCGCCGGTCCTCGACTGGCATGGCAAAATCCTGGCTGACTTCGGCGTCGAGGAACTGAAGCCCTTCCTGCAGGCGCAAAATGTGAAATTCGAAGATAGCTGACCTAACAGCCGGAAGGGTGGCAGCCATGCTCCCCGGCGAATTCGAAGGCGGCGCCCGTTCAGGGCCATGATTGCCTTCATGTGCAGTTCGCCCATAAACCTCCCTTATGAAAATAGCGCCCAAAGCATTCCGCGTCCCTCACGGAGAAAAAGTCCGGCTGAAGAAATCGGGCACCTCCATCCATCCGCTTTATAAATCCAAAAAGCACTACAAGGCGCTGCTCACGTCCGACGTCGGCGAACTGAGCGCGTTGCAACGCCTGCTCTACGCCTCCAACGATTATTCCGTGCTCCTGATCTTCCAGGCCATGGATGCCGCCGGGAAGGACGGTGCCATCAGCCACGTCCTGAGCGGCGTCAATCCCCAGGGCTGCGAAGTCCACAGCTTCAAGCATCCGAGCACGGAGGAGCTGGATCATGATTTTCTCTGGCGCACGACGCGTTGCCTGCCGGCACGCGGCCGGATCGGGGTCTTCAACCGCTCGTATTATGAGGAGGTGCTGATTGCCCGCGTGCATCCCGAAATTTTGCTCAGCGAGCGGATTCCGGCAGAGCATGCCGCCGACAAAACAGTCTGGAACCACCGTTACCACTCCATCGTGGACCTGGAAAAACACCTCCACCGCAACGGAACCCGTGTCATCAAATTTTTCCTGCACCTCTCGAAGGAGGAGCAGCGCAGGCGCTTTTTGGACCGCATCGATCAACCGGACAAGAACTGGAAATTCGGCGAGACCGACATCATCGAAAGAAAATTCTGGGACCAGTACATGGAAGCCTATGAAGACTGCCTGAGCGCCACGAGCACCAAAACCGCACCGTGGTACGTGGTGCCGGCCGATGACAAATATAACGCCCGGCTCATCATTTCACGAATCGTCATCGAGACGCTGCAAGGCCTCAAAATGAACTACCCGAAGGTAACCCAGGCCCGGAGGGACGAACTCCGAAAAATCAGGAAGCAACTGGCAAAATAAAACCGGGTGCAATGCGGCTTATTGATATCAGCGCCGAACGAAGTCTTCTCCCAGCGATGGTTCGGGAAACCCCACGCCGCCGAAGCCGGCCGCTGCGGGCTGGCTCCAGATGAACAGCCTGAAGACAACAACAACAATGCGATTAACGCTCACCGTAGCCGCGCTTGAGCCGCAAGCGAAAGGGTGGCCTCGTTGCGGCTAGCGCCCCGGGGGCACCGCCGGCCGGCGTTCCGGTTTCTTAAGATCACGATTGTAGCGGAGCCGCACCGAAGCCCCCAAACCGACGCCGCCGGGACCATAAGAATTCTTCAGCGCGATACCGACCGACCAATGGCCCTTGGTCTGCGGGTTGCGGCGCGAGGGGATTTCCCAAATAATCCCGGGACGGATCGCAACATAGTCCTTGGCCGGGGAACCGAGCAACCGGGTGGTGTCGTAGGACGCCTCGAAAGTGTAGTGCCAATTCTTACGATCAATCACCCAGCCGCCCGTGATACCGGTCGAACTCGCCCGAAAGTCATCATCCCCAAATTCACCCACGACGTCGGTTACGGAGATCACATCTAAACGGAGTCCACAAAATATCCGCCAATCGGGATGCGCCGCGAGACGATGCGATAATGTCAGGTAGGGCATGAAATGACATAAGCCGTCGGTCAATTCCGCCGGAGGATGACCCAGCGGAAAACTGAGATCGAAGCCGGTACCGATGTCCCAGCCGGAGAACCAAGGTTGCCCAAGATTTACCTTGGTGCCGAGTTGCAGGTTGGCCGCCCCATATTTTTCGAAAGACCGAACCTCGCCACGCCCATGACTAAAATAGAGATCACTCGCCACGCTCATTTGCCAGTTCTCGGTGAGTCCATAACGCACGCCGGTGGTAAGACGCAAATAATCCAATCTTTGCAGATCCCCGAGATGCGGATTCACCCAGAGCCGCAACG